>DATAPE010000325.1:0-28140 GCA_036265345.1 Actinomycetota bacterium | reverse complement strand
CGAGGTGCGTGTATCTCTCGGCGTCGGCGTACTTGCCGTTCGCGTAGAGCACCCAGCCGAGCGCATCGGCCACGCGGACACTGGGCCGCTTTGCAAACTCGCGCCGAGCTTCCTTCAGCGTTCTTGCCAGCCGCTGATGGTGATCGGCGAAGAAGATCATCATCTCGGTATCGGGGATGACGCCGTTGGCCGAGAACAAGCGTTGCTCTGCACGGACGAGGTCGTACTGCCGGCTCGCGGCTTGTCCGCGGCCCTCCGCACGGTAGATATCGCCAAGCAACATGACGTAGATCGGTGCGGGATATGTCTCTGTAACGCCCTTCAGGATCCGTGCAGCTCTGCGGAAGTGACCGCGGGCAGCAGCGACCTTTGCGATCCCCACTTTGGGAAGGTAATAGCCGTGGTCAAGATATCTTCCCCGCCGGTACATGAACTCGGCGCGGCCTACATGTCCCGCGATGAGCTGCAGGTCGCCAAGCTGGAAACTCGCCCACGCGGCATCCTGGCCGGACCCGCCGGCGTCGCGAAACGCGGCGTTCATAGCATCGATCGAGCCCCGCAGATCGCCGTGCAGCTCGCGGTAATAGGAGATGCGCGCCAGGGATGAGAGCCCCGGCCTGAGATCGACCATCTTCTGGAGCTCGCTCCGCGCCGCTCGGTACCTGCCGAGCTCGATCAGTGCATCCGTCACCAGCCCGCGGACGTCCGCGCTGTAGGGATTCTCTGCTTGAGCGCGCCGCCCCCAGACCAGGGCAAGGTCGAACCGGTGCCGGGCTCCCGCGAGTATCCCCAAGCCGAGCAAACCCTGGTAGTTGTTTCTTCGGTTGAGCGTCACGGACTTCCTCAGCACCTCATCCGCTTTCGTGTAGAAGCTGGGGTTCACCGTAAGACGGGCCTCTTGCAGGTAGGCAAGGCCGAGTGACGACAGGGCGTCGGTATCCTGCGGGTCCCCCTCCAACCGTCCCTGCAACGAGATGATCTCGGTCTGCAGCTTCTGCAGGCTGGAGCTCGCAGCCGATACTGCGCTCGGCTGGGAGGGAGGGCTGGTGGGCGGATGCTGCGCGGCGCGCGTTGGCAACAGCGCGCCGGCCAGGAAGATCGCTGCCCCCAAGCCCGCCGCCACAAGCAGCGCGATCAGCCTCTTCATCCCTCCCTCACTTTGCCAGTGGGGGCCTGGAGCCACGCCCCAGGCCCCCATCGGCGGCTGGTGCTGCTACGGGTTGGAGTGAGGCGCGGAATCCGAGCCACTCCACGGCAGTGCAACGTACGGGAAATGCGCCCTGAACGACTTGTCGTTCGCGTTCACGTTGTCACCCAGGGTGTTCGGGTTACCGATCAACTCGCCCTCAACGACTTGCAGAGCGATGTCGATCACGTCGTCCGCAAGCCTGCGGCCGTTCGGGTACCCCGCGCTGTCTCCCCCGATCACGCCCAAAGGAGAGTAGGAACCGCATGAGCCGGGCTGGCACACCGGAGTCTTCATGTTCAACCGAAGCTCCTCGGATGGTGTGACGTGCACAGGCTTGTTCAGGCCCTTCAGGCCCTTCAAGAACACCTTGATCAGGTCGGCGCGCTGGATGCCGGGAGTGTTCGGATCGGAGTCCGGCACCGGAAGGCCATAGACCCTGTGGATGATGTGCGGAAGCTTCGGGTCCTGGACCGCACCCAGGAACTGCGCATCGTTCTTGGGCTTCGAGGCGTTGAAGTAGTCCTTCAACGGCGTCGGGACGACGACCTCGTTGACCAATGGGTTGCCTTCGCGCGACACCTGCACGCGACGACCGTGTGACCTGATGTTGCCGGTGGCCCTGGACTGCACCCGCGTGGTGCGGCGCGATGCCGTGGTCCACACACCGATGATTCGGTGTTTGTTGGTGTTGTGGTGCTTGGCCAGGTCCGAGCGAGGCACCTGCAGCGCCAGCACGTTGACGTTGAATCCGTTAAGCGTGTCGGTGCCAACCTCGCTGAAGTTGCCGCCATAGAGAAGGTCGAACACCCTCAGATCGAGGAAGAAAGGGTCGTCCGACTGGCCGGCGAAGGTCCTGCTCGTGCCGCCATCGAACTTATCGGTCGCCTGCCGGACCAACTTGCGATAATTCGGCATCGAGGCGTCGCCGACGTCGCTCGGTGCAACGATCCCTCTTCTCATCACCTTCGGAGAGTGCCCACGGTGGATCTCGAACAACTTGTAGGTCTGATAGAAGTTCAGACTCGGATCCTTGAGGCTGGTCACTTGGCCGGTGTTGTAGAGGAACGTGCTCGCGTGGCGGTAGTGATTCTGGAAGGTCCAGCGGTAGGTAACGTCCGCTCTGGCGTCGCCGTTGTTATCGATCTTGACGTCATAGTTCACGCCCGTCGCGAACGAAAAGAAGTTTGGGCCCCCTGCCGGTTCCTCGAACGGGATCCAGTTGCTGATGATCGTGATCGTCCGCTGATGATCCGGGCTTCGGAACGCGTAGAGGTCGGTACCGTCGATCTGCGGATCCGCTGCCGTTAGCGGTGCCTCGCGGTGGCTCGAGGCGTTGGCTGCGATGGGGCCAAGCACTGCGAGTCCGAGAAGCAGCACCAGCAGCGAGGAGACAGCTCCAACGATCGCCTTCCTCCGGTTGCCGCTGACGCGGGAAGTGCGGTGGTTCAGCATAGGCGCCCCTCTTTCTTAAGCTTCATTCTCCGGGCCGGTGCCCTGGAGACCGTCGGTCATTATTTCGCACCAACTGACATGGGCGGATGGGAAAAAGAATGATTGAATCTTGAGCGTTGCCAACTATTGGAGTAGGAGGATCTAAGCGAGGATGCTTCCCATCGAAGCCCATAAGCTGCTCGGTGACGCGCTGTTCGTAGACGTCCGCGAGGCGGATGAATATGCGGCCGGACATGTCGATGGCTCTCTTCACATGCCGATCGGGAGCATCGCCCGGGACTGGCAGAACCTGTCCGGCCGGGGGCCGATCGTCGTGGTGTGCCAGATAGGTCAGCGCAGCGGGCTGGCTGCCGGCTACCTCCGTAGTCAGGGTCTCGACGCCCACAATCTGGAAGGAGGGCTCGAGGCCTGGACGCGCGCCGGCCTCGAACTCACAGCGGCATCACCGGAACCACGAGTCATCGATGGTTATGCCCGTGATCTAACGGGCCAGAGGATCTCCCCCTAGCCTGCGTCGGGAGCCGTCCCACGACTCGGGTGGGCGGTCACCGAACCGGGTCGCGGTCAGACGTCGAGATGGATGCCGGGGCTCAGCGTTCCGCCGAGCCTTCTTGATCGAGATCCTCCTCGGTGACATCGGTTGCCGCGATCGCCGCAGCCCAGCCTTGACTCGGGTTCTCGACTCCCATCCGGAGGACCCAGCCAGGCTCGGGGGCGCCCTCATCCCAGCGGTACCACCGCAGTGCTGCGATCTGCGATCCGAGCTCCTCGGACGGCGGCCACGGAGCGTCGGCCAGCAGAGCCGCGGCATACCAGGCCATAGACCTGCCGAGGGCCGCGCCTCGGCGTCGCCCATAGGCGCCTCCGCTCGCAGCGGCCCATGCCACGCGTTGCAACGCCTCGGCTGTATTCAGCTCACCGATGCGCAGGGTTCCATAGGTCAAGTCCGACATCGCGGCAACGCTGTTTCCTTCGACGATCGCAACGCGAGCGGCTCCGTTCGATTCGGTCGTCCAGGGTTGAACCAGATCCAAGAGCGCCCCTTCTAGCTCCGCATCATCGATCCGTTCAGCCTCGGCCAAGCTGGCTTCGCGAAGCGGTTCCCGCGGCTCCCATGGCTCGGCGACCTCGACATAGTTGTGGCCGTAGGTCGCCAGTGCATAGGTCGGCTCCCATGCCAGTAGCCGGGCTGGCAACTCGAGCACCTCTGTATGGGCGCGCTCATCCTCCACGAGCACCTCACCACGAAGCACACGCTCTTGCGCAACGTACGCGGCGACCCGGGCATCATCGATGTAAGGGGCCAGCTCTTCCCACCGATGTCCGAACGCAGCAACCTCGGTGAGCGGACCCACGGCGAACCTGCCGAAGCTCGGGTCGAGGACCGAGGCGGCCAGCTCGCCGGGAGCTTCGAGGGCCAGCCGGTAGTCGACGTGGGCGGCGATCGGCCACAGTTGCTTGCCGCGCTCGATGGCATCCTCGCATCGCTCGGCGAGATCCAACAGATCGTCCCACTCGGCGGCGGCGCAGAACCCATCCACCACGCGCAGCAGCGCGTTTATGTCAGCGGCATCTACCAGCGCGGTGACCGCCGAGCTCAACATGACCAGGTCAGCATGACGAGAACGCTAGGCCCAGCCGCACACAGTTCTGAGATCACTTGACGATCTGCGAAGTTCCGTCCCTCGGAGCCATTGGCAACCTGCTCGTGGCTACGGCGTCTCGACCGCGACGATCTCGATCTTCAGATTTCCTGCGGGAACTCTTGCGATCAGAGTCTCGCCGGCCAGGTGCCCGACGAGAGCCTGCCCGATCGGGGAATCGGGAGTGAGGATGTCGTGGTCGCCGTCCCGCTCTTCGCGCAACCCCAAGAGATACGTTTCAGGCTCTTCGTCTTCGTACCTCAACGTCACGAGCTTGCCCGGTTTGATCAGACCATCGTCTGTCGTATGGATGATCTCGGCGTTCTCGAGCATCTCCTTGATCTGCCGAATGCGCGCTTCCTGAAGGCCCTGTTGATCCTTCGCTGCGTGGTACTCGGCGTTCTCGCTGAGGTCGCCGTGCGCTCTGGCGGTTGCGATGTCGTCGATGATGCGGACCCGTGCATCGCCTTCGAGATGTACGAGCTCTTCTTGCAAGCGGTCGTATGCGCTCTGTGTCAATGGCACTTTCTTTTTAGCTTCCATGACTCGATGTTACGCGACATAAACTGCGGCCATGCCTCAGCGACTTCGAGACAAGATCTCTATCGTGACGGGGGCAGGCCGGGGTATCGGGCGGGCGGTGGCGCTGGGGATGGCCCGTGAGGGGGCTCGAGTCGTCGTAAACGACGTCGATCCGGGCGCCGCCGACGCGGTGGTGGCGGAGATCGAGCAGCTTGGTGGGCACGGGAAAGCGGACAACCATCCGATCGGCTCGGTGGAAGCCGCCGAAGCGCTGGTTCACACGGCCATTGAGACGTTCGGCGACATCGACGTATTGATCAACAACGCGGGCATCCTACGCGACAAGATGCTGCACAACATGAGCGAGCAGGATTTCGATCAAGTGATCGCCGTGCATCTCAAGGGAACGTGGGCTTGTGGACGGGCGGTTGTTCGGCACTGGCGTCCGATCGCCAAACGCGAGCTTGACGCGGGCGCCGCCAAGCCCCGCAAGATCATCAACGTCACCTCCGCGTCGGGGCTGATCGGGGCAGTGGGACAGTCCAACTATGCAGCGGCCAAGATGGGCATCGTCGGTCTGACGAAGTCGTGGGCGAAAGAGCTCGGCGGTCTCGGCATCACCGTCAACGCCGTCGCTCCTGCAGCCCTGACCGCGATGACGGAGCCGCTACTGAAAGACAAAGAGGTAGCCGCCCGGCGCGTTAGCCGCTTTGCTCTGGGCCGCTATGGCGCTCCCGAGGAGATCGCGCCGGCCTTCGTGTTCCTCGCGTCGGAGGAGGCCGACTACATCACCGGCCAGGTCCTCTGCGTGGACGGGGGCCTTGTCATCTAGAGGGTGCTCGCAACGGACGCGCCGCTCCGTGAGGCCTTAGGGTTCGAGCGTGTCGCGAGCGTGGCCCTTCGAAGACAAGAGCGAGGCCGCGGAGCCCATCCGCGGTCCCGCGGACTATGTCGCCCATGCAGGTGATGGCACCGAGGCGATCGTCATCAGGATCGGACTGCGCGACACGCAATTGGTGCTTGTAGATGCACAAGGCGGATGGCGGCGGTGGGTCTATCCCTCCGTGGAGAGCGCCGAAGAGATGGCGCGATCGCTCGGTGTGCCCGTGCATGTGGGCGAGTATCCGGAATCAACGCGGGTGCGCATGAACCAACACCGGCGCACGCCAGCGGATTTCGATCGCGCCGCCTACCCGGAACAGGGGGAAGTAGGCCCCGTTATCCCCTACCGGGAGAATCGACCCCGTCAGGTGGGGTCTGCCGCGACGGGGGAAGCGGATCAGAAGGGCGCGTAACAACAGATCCTCGGTCTACCCTGGTGGTGTAAACGCTCCTGGTCACGGTCCCTGCGGTATCGACGACGCGGAGGCGCCTGCGTCCCCAGCGCCACAACAATCTGCGCACTCCGCCCCGCAGCGCCACGCGCACTGCCGGAATGAGCAATAGCAGGCCGACGGCATCGGTGACGAATCCTGGAGTCAACAGCAGTGCGCCGCCGAGCACTACGAGAGCGCCGTCGGCCACCTGGGTGGCGGGCATCTCGCCTCTTGCCAGCGCTTCCCTGACGCGGCGCCAGGCGGCAGCTCCCTCGCGTTTCAGGAGCCACGCACCCATCACCGATACCGCTATGAGCAGGGCGAGGGTCGGAAGGAGACCTATGACGTGGGCTACCTGGAGGATCACGTAGAGCTCGAGGATCGGTATCCCGATCAGTAGCACCAGAAGAAAAGCGATCATCGATCCAGTATGAGATATAAGACGCGGATGCCGGTCCACTCGGTGCTGCGCACCCTCGACTTCGACGACGCGTTGACCGAAGCCGATTCGGGCGCGGCTTTCGTCGATGTTCGACCCGTCCAGGCCTACCTCGACGTTCACATCCCCGGCTCTCTGGAACTCTTATATGAATTCGGGCCGGGCTTTGCAGGGCGGGCGCGCGACTGCCTGCCTCTCGATCTTCCCCTGATCCTTCTGGATCTTGGAGATGGCGACCTCGATAACGCCGCGGCGTCCCTGCGGGGGAAGGGCTTCGAGGTTCTGGGCAGTGTGACCGACGGGATAAACCAGTGGGCGTCCGCGCGCGGTGCGCCCGTCTCGACCGAAGTCATCGAAGGCGACCGCGCCTCGGGAGGGATCGCCGTCGACGTCGGCGATCCCGGAGCGGGCCGCTGCGAGGGGGCCCGTCGCGTGGCGCTCGAACGGCTGTGGGACGAGGCCGGATCCCTGAAGGGAGCCGGGAGGGTCGTCGTGGTTGCAGGGGTCGGGGTACGCGCGGCCCTCGCCGTCGGGATCCTGGAGCGCCGAGGGATCGAAGAAGTCGCTTTCTGGCGACAGAGCCCCGGCCGCCTCTAGCCTTCCTCGTTCGCCTCGTCGAGCCCTTTCGCCATCAGGAAGCCACGGGCGCGCTCGGTGAGGGGGTACCGATTCACCAACCGCCAGAACGGCTCCGAGTGATCGGCGCAGATGAGATGGGCGAGCTCGTGCACCAGCACGTAGTCGCGCACCCAGCCCGGGAACTCGGCGAGCGCCACGGCGAGCCGGATCGAGCCGTCATCGGGCGAGCATGACCCCCATCGGGAACGTTGATTGGACACCCACTCGACCGACGACGGCCTGACCCCGTCGAGGTAGCGGTCGGCCAGCTCCGCCGCCCGCCCCGCCAGAAGGTCATCTGAGTTAAGCCGGTCCCGGCGCCGGCGCTCGGACATCCGCGACGTCATCAATTGGACCCACTCGTGCTCTTCGGCTCGCGACAGGCGCTCGGGCAGCGAGACGATGAGGGCTTCACCGACGATCTGGGCCGACACCGTCTTGCGGCGCCGGGAGCTTCGTCGCACCTCCACCCTCTGGAACTCGGCTTCAAGCCCGGGTACGTCGACCGGGAGACGATTGGCGTCCATCGCCAGATGCTAGGCGGTTGCACCGTGGGGGCACCGCATTTACAGGCACTTGTCTCTCAGAGACAAACGGCTGCCCCGATCTCTGCATTGCCAGCGGTTGAGAGAGCCTCTCGCGCCGTCCAATATCTATCCCGGAAACAAAGTTCCCCACAAGGGAATCAGAGCCCCCTCCGTGATCCGCCCATCCCCCCCCGACGGAGGGGGCTCGCTCTTTCAGAGCCTCCCCGCAAGCGCCGCCACTCCCGACAGCGCCCGGCCCACGGTCCCGGCCGCCGCTCCGAGCCGGCCCTCGATCCAACCGATCCCCGCCCCCAGCTCCCGGCCGTGGTCGTCCCACCAGCTTCGGCACGCCACCGGCCCCCCGCGCAGGAACGAGTACTCGATCCGCCGCGCCGATTCCGATCGGACGATCGCAGAATGCGCGGAAAGCCCATTCGGCGGCACCACTCGGTTGAGCCGTCCCGGGATGCCGGCTCGGTCCGCCGGCACCACAACGTCCAACGGGGCGGCGAGAGTGAGCACCTGCGTCCCATAGGCCACGTCCTGGCGGGCCAGCCCGGTCAGCAGCGGCGAGCCGGGAGCCAGTTCGTCGACCGCCGGTGACAAGGGGTCCGGAATCGGCCCACCGGATCGCGCCCACCGCGACACCGATCGCAGCACGCTTCTTCCGGCATCGCTGGTGCGCGCCGCCCGGATCGCCTGCGCCAGCGGCGCTCCCTCGTTCGGGGAGGCCAGAGTCACGAGATGGGCGACGCGGGGGAGGCGAGGATCCCACGCGGCAGCTTGGGACTCGAGGTAGAGACGCGCCACGATCCCGCCCTGCGAATGACCGAACAGATCGACATCGGCGCCCGGAAACCTGCGGCCCAGCGCGAGCATCAGGCGGCGCAGGCGGCGGGCCGCTACTCGGAGATCCCCATAGGTGTCCGCGCGCGCGTAGGGCGCGTGGAAGCGGGGGCCGCGGATCCCGCGATAGGAGAACCAGAACACCCGGTTCGGGGAGTAGCCAAGCCCGCCCGGACCGTACCCGTACAGGTCGGAGGGCACTCCGCCCGCGGTTTGGCTCCCTATCCCACCGACCGCAACTGCGAAGTTTCGATCGGGAGGCGGCAGCGTCTCGCCGATGGCCGCGGGGCGAGCGCAGGGTCGCCGGTAATCCCCCGCACTGTGAGGAAGGGCCAGCAGTCGTTCCACCGCCGGCGCCGGGCGCCATGCCAGGGGGGCAAGATGCAGCGCTTCGGTGACGTCGGTCGCACCGAACAAACCGGTGGGATCGACATAGTTGTCGCCCATCTTCACGCCGAAGTGCAAACCTGGGCCCTGCCCGGGATGGGCAACCCCGGACAGGCCCACCCATTCGCCCTGGTGCACGCGGTCGCCGGTGTGCACCAAGATCCGCGACAGCACCGAGTACGTCGTTCGCAGGCCCTCGTCATGCTGGATGGTGACCGCCGGCGATCCTGCGACCGACCCGGCAAAGATCACCGTCCCCTCGGCTGCGGCCCGGATCCGCGTTCCCGTCGGAACCGCGTAGTCCACCCCGCGATGACCGGGGCCGTAAGGGCTCGACGGTGCCTCGAACGGCCGCGCGATGGCGGCGTCCACCGGAGGGATCAGAAACCCTCCCGTGCGGGCGCCTGCAGGGGTTGCTGCGGCCAGCAGACAGACGGCGATGCAGGCGGTAAGCGATCTCACGCGGGCAAGTGTGCGGGTGGTCGTCCCGGCCGGTAGTGGCGCGAGCCACAAGCGTTCCGTGCGGACACCGCCACCGATGTGCTTGGCGCCGTCGACGAGTAACAACGGGTCGTTGCCGCGGTCGGCTATCAGCGGATCATGGGGAAGGATGAATCGTTTGTGTTCGCGATCGCTGGGCGACGACGCGCAGGAAGTTTGGCAATACCTCTGCTCAGACCCCCGTCGCAAGAAAGGAACGCTGGTCGCAAGAAAGGAACGGGGGGTCGGGCGATATATCTGCACCCAGGCCTGGCGATCTAACAGCAGAAGTGCAGTCGCGTCTAGTTGGTGGGGACGGCGTCAGCGCGATATCCAGGTGCCGGCGTCACCCGCCAGGGCCGCATCGCACTGATCTATCGATGTGATGATCCCGAAGTCGCCCCCCGATTCGACGAATCGGCAGCACGCCTCGACCTTGGGGGCCATGCTCCCGCGACCGAACTCATCCGCCGCCAGGTAATCGCGCGCCTGAGCCACCGTCAGGGTCTCGAGGGGGCGCTCGTCCGCCGTTCCGTACGACAGCGCGGCGCGTTCCACATCGGTCACGATCAAGAGGCCCTGGGCTCCCAGATCCGCCGCCAGCAGCGCCGAGGCGAGGTCCTTGTCGACAACCGCCGCCACGCCATGCAGTCCTCCATCGGCCCCCTGCACGACGGGCACCCCTCCCCCGCCTGCCGCCACCACGACGACACCGTTGTCCAGAAGCGCCCGGATGGCTTCGGCTTCGACGATCTCGATGGGCTCCGGCGACGGCACTATGCGTCGCCATCCTCCCCGCGCTGGGTCTTCCACCAGATCCCACCCCTGCGCCCTGAGATCGACCACGCGATCGGCGCGGATCATCTCGCCGATGGGCTTGGACGGGTCGGTGAAAGCAGGGTCGGCGTCGTCGACGATCACCTGGGTGATGACCGAAGCAACGACCGCAGGCAGCTCTGCGGCCGCGAACGCGTTCGTCAAGCACTGCTGAAGCATGTAGCCAAGGCCCCCCTGCGTATCGGCGACGCAGACTTCGAGTGGCAGCGGTGGCAGGTGTCCCGCCACGACGGCAAGCTCACTCCTCAGTAGGTGGTTGCCCACCTGGGGGCCGTTCCCATGGGTGATGACAAGGCGCCAGCCCCGGTTGGCGGCCAGCTGCACCAGCTTCTCGGCGGTATGGGTGGTGCGATCGAAGTCGGAATCTACGGAGTCGTCCCCGCGCGGGTCCTGCAGGGCGTTGCCGCCCAGAGCGATGACCAGCAGCGGCTGCACTTCGCCGCTATGCCAGAAGACCGTGCACGAAATACCACACGAAAACCACGGCGACGATCGCCATCAATGGGTGCACGTCCCGCCACCGGCCGCGGAGCAACGCGATCGCGGTGTAAGCGATGAAACCTGCGCCCACGCCGTTCGTGATGCTGTACGTGAAAGGCATCAGAACGATCGTGAGCAAGGCCGGGATGCCGATCGCAGGATCGCCCCACTCGATCTCGCGCACGATCGTCATCATGAAATAACCGACGATGACCAGAACGGGAGCCGTCGCCTCAGGCGGGATCACACCGGCGATCGGTGAGATGAACAGCGCGGCAAGGAACAACAGGGCAACGACCACCGATGTCAGCCCTGTGCGCCCGCCCTCCGAGACGCCTGCAGCACTCTCGATGTAAGTGGTGTTCGAAGAGGCCGACGCGAGGCCGCCTGCCGCGGCTGCCAGCGAGTCGACCATCAGCACGCGCTGGATCCCGGGAAGCCGCCCCTCGTTGTCCAATAGACCGGCCTCGCCAGAGATCCCGATCACCGTCCCCATCGTGTCGAAGAAGTCCGACAGCATCACTGCGAGCACGACCGCGATCCCGCTCGCGATGCCGAGAACATGGAAGACATTGAAAGAGAAGTGGCCCACCAGGCCGAAGTCGGGTGCCGAGAAGATCTTGTGTGGAAGCGCCGCGATCCCGTTCTGCCACACCGCCAGATGCTTGGCCTCATTGATGATGGTGGCGACGATCGTCGACAACACGATGCTGATAAGCAGCGCCCCGCGCAGACGCCGGGCTACCAGCGCTGCGGCAACGACAAGGCCGAAGACGAATACGGCGATGCCCCACTGACGGAGATTGGGGTTGAGGCCGAGCACCGTCGCCGAGGCGGTCCCACAGGAGCCTGCTTTTACCTGCCCGCAGACGATGCCGGCGTTCACGAAACCGATAAGCGCGATAAACAATCCGATACCGATGCCTATCGCGCGCTTGAGGTCCATCGGGATCGCGTTCAATACCGCTTCGCGGAAGCCCGTCAGAACCAGCAGCGAGATCACGATCCCTTCGATCACGATCACGCCCATCGCTTCCGGCCACGAGAGACCGTCCGCGGCCACAAGTGTGAATGCGACGAATGCATTCAGTCCGAGGCCGGCGGCCAATGCGAAGGGGTAGTTCGCGTAGAGACCCATCAGCAGCGTCATGACACCCGCCACCAGCGCCGTGACCGTCAGGATCTGCGGGAAGGCAAGACCTAACCCGTTGTGGTCCTTGACGGCCCCGAGGATCGCCGGGTTAACGAACAGGATGTAGGCCATGGTCAACCAAGTCGCCAAACCTGCAATGACTTCGGTCCGGACCGTGGAACCCCGTTCGGAGATATGAAAGAAGCCGTCGATGCCGCTGTCCCGCTGCCCCACCCTCGTCGCAGTCACTCGCATCCCCCCTGATCGTCTCGCCGAGCCCAGCGTTAGGCGACGGAGATTAACGAACCCTCGCAGCGGCCACAGGCGCCCTATGGGCCGCCGCTAGGGTGAGCCCGTGACGACAGTGACGTTGATCCCCGGAGACGGCATCGGTCCCGAGGTCGCGGCAGCTACCCGCCGCGTCGTGGACGCGCTGGATATCGGCATCGAATGGGACCTTCAGGAGGCCGGCCTGCCCGCGATCGAGCGCAACGGGTCTCCCCTTCCGCCCTCCGTACTGGACTCGATCCGCCGGAACCGCGTGGCGATAAAGGGCCCGGTCACCACCCCCGTGGGTAGCGGCTTCCGTTCGGTCAACGTGACCCTGAGACAGGAGCTGGACCTGTTCGCGAGCGTGCGCCCCTGCCGGCTCTACCCGGGGGTGCCGTCGCGCTTCGACGCGGTCGACATCGTCGTGGTCAGGGAGAACACCGAAGACCTTTACGAAGGGATCGAGTTCGAGAAGGGCTCGAAGGAGCTCGAGAAGCTGCGCGGATACCTTCGGTACATGCACGGCTACAACCTCAGAGCCGACGCCGGAGTCTCGGTCAAGCCCATCTCCATCTCAGCCACCAACGCGATCGTCGAATTCGCGTTCGAGTTTGCGAGAGATCAGCGCCGCCGAAAGATCACACTCGGCCACAAGGCGAACATCATGAAGTTCTCCGACGGGGTCTGGCTGGAGACGGGCAACAAGATGGCAGAGCGCCATCGCGACGTCGGTTTCGAAGACATGCACGTCGACGAGCTTGCGATGTGGCTCGCATGGCGTCCGGAGGAGCTGGATCTGATCGTCCTGCCGAACCTCTACGGCGACATCATCAGTGATCTCTGCGCGGGTTTGGTGGGGGGCCTTGGCGTTGCGCCGGGGATGAACCTCGGTAAGGAGTATGCGGTCTTCGAGCCCACCCACGGCTCGGCCCCCGACATCGCGGGCCGGGACATGGCCAATCCGATCGCCATGATCCTGTCCGCGGTTCTCATGCTCAAACACTTGGGCAAGGAGGCGCCTGCCACCAGGCTCGAGCGCGCGGTGGCCAGGGTGCTGTCGTCGGGCGAGGCGCGCACCGCCGATCTGCGGCCCTTGGGTGAACCGACAACTACTACCGCCATGGCCGAGGCGATAGTCGAGGCCGTCGCGGATCAACCATGAAGCTGTCACCAGATCTCGAACGCATCAGCGCGTTCCTGAGCGGCATGGAGGATCGGGCTGCTGAGAAGATCACGCCGGTGCGCGGCGGAGTCGTCCTGTCAGACGACCGGATACCGAACATCTACTTTGCCAACCAGCTTCGGCTCGCCCCCGACGCCGGCCTCACGGCCGGAGAAGCGGCGGCGGAAGCCGAGCGTGCTCAAGGAGCGCTGAAGCACCGCCGCATCACCGTGCACAGTGAGGCCGCCGGCCAAAGCTTGGCTCCGGGGCTGCGCGCGCTCGGCTGGGAGGTGGATCGGCTTGCGGTGATGGTGCAAAGGGAACCTCCGGACAGGCCGATCAAGACGCGCTCGGTGCACGAGCTCACACGCGGAGGATGGAAACCGTTTCGCCGGCAGATGCTGGAGCATGAGGACATGGATCCTGGAGTGATCCAGCAGATGGAGGATGCCGAGCAACGTTTGATCCAAAGCGTTGGTATGCGGACCTTCGGCGTCGCCGTGGATGGAGTCGTGGCGTCGTGCTGTGACCTCTTCTCGGACGGCGCCACGGCTCAGATCGAGGCGGTGGCGACCCTGGAGTCCCACCGGAACCGCGGCCTTGCCCGAGCGGTCGTGTGGCGGACGGTGGAGGCAGCACGCGCAACGAGCCACGACCTGATCTTTCTCACCGCCAGCGCCGATGATTGGCCGCGCCAGCTCTATCGCAGGATGGGATTCAGGGAGACCGGCTACTTCTACGAATTCCTGAAGGTCCTTCCTGAGGCCTCCCCGCAGCCGGCCGGATCGGGCGCTACCCACAGCGACCAGCGGACCGTCCGGCCGTGAGATTATCGAGGGCATGACCCCGAGCTCCGTGCACCCAAGACCACCCCTGGTGGATTCGTTCGGCCGGACGGCTAGCGATCTTCGTGTGTCGGTGACGGACCGGTGCAACTTCAGGTGCCATTACTGCATGCCTCCCGAAGGGCTGCCGTGGCTGCCCAAGGACGCCTTGTTGAGCTATGAGGAGATAACGAGGCTCACACGGATCCTGGTGGAGTCGGGCGTGACCTCGCTCAAGGTCACTGGGGGTGAGCCTCTCGTGCGCCGAGATGTCGCGGATCTGGTTCGCATGCTCCGCGGTCTCGGAGAGGACCTCGATATGTCGATCACGACCAACGGATATCTGTTGCCCCTCGCGGCGCAGAGCCTGGCGGATGCGGGTCTGAACCGGGTCACGGTGTCGTGCGATTCTCTGCTCAAGCATCGGTTCAAAGAGATGACGCTGCGCGATGCGCTCGACGAGGTGCTCGAAGGTCTCAGGGTTTCGGCTGCCATCGGCCTGACGCCGGTCAAGGTGAACACTGTTGTCATGCGCGACCGCAACGAAGACGAGGTCGTGCAGTTCGCCGAGCTGGCACGCGAGACCGGCTACCACATCCGGTTCATCGAATACATGCCGCTGGACGCGCAGGATGAGTGGCGGGCCTCGGAAGTCGTTCCGGGAGCCGAGGTCATCGAACGCATCTCCGCGGTGTTCCCTCTGATCGCCGACTCCGACAGCACGCCCGAGCCCGCGACGCCGTACCGGTTCGCGGATGGAGCTCCCGGCCGCGTGGCTATCATCCCTTCGGTCACCCAGCCCTTCTGCGATAGCTGCAACAGGCTGCGGTTGACGGCTGACGGTTTCCTACGAGCGTGCCTGTTTGCGCTGGAGGAAACCGACCTCAAGGGGCCGATGCGCGACGGCGCCACGGACGACGAGCTGGCCGCCCTCGCACGATCCTGCGTAGCGGCTAAATGGTCGGGCCACCGGATAGGGCAGGCAGACTTCGTGAAGCCCGCTCGCTCGATGTCGATGATCGGCGGCTGACCGGCCCTCCGGTGCCAACGATCCACACCGCGATAACCGAAGCGCCGCTGGACATCGCCGCGTCCGTAGCCGCGGTGGCGGATCCCCAGTGCGGGGGCATCGGCGTCTTCGTAGGCACTGTACGGGCCACGGCCGCGGTGGCCGCGAACGTCGAAAAGTCCGTGACCGGTCTGGAGTACGAAGCCCATCCCACACTCGCTCCCGAGAGACTCCGTGCCGTGGCCGAGGAAGCCGGGCGCAAGTGGGATCTCCAGCACGTCCTCGCCGAACACCGCACCGGTTCCTGCGAGCTTGGTGAGCCGACCGTCGTCGTCGCGTGTTCCGCGCCGCATCGAGGGGACGCTCTCGATGCATGTCGCTGGATCATCGATGAGCTAAAGGCGACGGTGCCAATCTGGAAACGAGAGATCTACGCGGACGGGTCCGACTGGGTCGGCGCAGAGAGCGACGCTTAAGGCTGTGGACCTGGAGATCGGGGGCAAAGTCGCATGGGTACTGGGCGGCTCGTCGGGGCTGGGCCGCGGGTGCGCCGAGGCGCTGGCCCGCGAGGGCGCCACAGTCGCGATCTCGTCGCGCGGTGAGGACAAGCTAAAGCAGGTTGCCTCTGAGATCGGCGACAGTTGCATTCCGGTTTCACTTGACGTAACCGACGCTGCGGCTATCGACCGCGCCGCCACGGAGATCGCGTCGCGGCTCGGCCCCGTTGACATCCTCGTGGCCAACGCTGGCGGTCCGCCCGCCGGTACGTTCGACGACTTCGATGACCGGGCGCTGCACGAGGCCTTCGAGCTGACTGCAGCATCGGCGTGGCGCCTGGCCGCGGCGGTCATCCCTTCGATGAAAGAGCGGGGAACGGGCGTGGTCGTCTTCATCACATCGTCGTCCACGAAAGAACCGATCTCTGGTCTGCTGCTGTCCAACATGATGCGTCCGGCGGTCGTGGGCATGGCAAAGACACTGTCGAAGGAGCTTGGCCAGCACGGCGTCAGGGTCCTGTGCGTCGCCCCGGGCAGGATCGAGACACCGCGTACTGCAGCGCTTGGTCATGCGGGGGTTGAAGCGATCCCCCTTGGCCGCCTCGGGCAGCCCCCCGAGCTCGGCGACGTCGTTGCGTTCTTAGCTTCCGCTCGCGCGTCCTACGTCACAGGCGTCACAGTTCTGGTGGACGGCGGTGCGTCGAGTGGGCTGTTGTCGTGAAGCTTCTCGTACTCGGCGGGACGAAGTTCCTCGGGCGGCACATCGTGGACGCCGCGCTGGGTCAGGGCCACGAGGTGATTCTGTTCAATCGCGGGACCACGAACCCGGAGCTGTTCCCGCAGCTGGAGCGCGTGACCGGCGACAGGGAGGGAGGTCTGTCAGGTCTCGAGGGCCGCGACTTCGACGGCGTCATCGACACCTCCGGCTACGTCCCTCGGATCGTCCGGCAGTCCACAGAGCTGCTATCGAAGGCGGCGGCGTTCTACGCGTTCATCTCCAGCATCTCGGTCTATCCCGACGGCACTCCGCCCGGCTATGACGAATCCGCCCCCACCCAGAAGCTCGCTGACCCCGGTTCGGAGAACATCCCGGTTGACTACGGCGCGCTGAAAGCTGCCTGCGAACGGGTAGTCGAAGAGTCATTTCCCGGCCGGTCTGTGCAGGTGCGGGCCGGGCTCATCGTGGGACCGCACGACCCCACCGGCCGTTTCACCTACTGGGTCAGGCGGATCGCAGCCGGCGGCGAGGTGCTCGTCCCGGCCCCCGCGGCCGCGCCCGTTCAGGTCATCGACGCTCGCGATCTGGCGGACTGGGCGGTGCGCATGGTCGCCGCCGGCACACCGGGCGTGTTCAACGCCACAGGCCCCGCCCAGTCCCTGACGATGGGCGCGCTCGTCGAGGCATGTGCAAGAGCAACCGGCAGCGCGGCTCGGTTCACGTGGGTCGATCCCGGTTTCCTGCTGGAGCGCGCGGTGGAACCGTGGTCGGAGCTTCCTCTGTGGCTCCCGGGCGAGGAGGGATTGCTGCAAGCCAGCATCGCCGCCGCGACGGGGGCCGGTTTGCGTTTCAGATCTCTCGAAGACACCGCACGCGACACCTGGGAGTGGGTCCGGACCTTGTCCGACCCACCCGGCGATGCGGGCATGGCGCTGGAGAGGGAGGCGACACTGCTCGCCGAATGGCGGATGGCGTCGTGAGCTACCTCGCTGCCGTCGTGACAGTGAGCGATGGAGTCAGCCACGGATCCCGCACCGACGAGTCGGGCGAAAAGGGGGCCGAGATTCTGGCCTCCAACGGGTTCGAGGTCAGCGAAAGGGTCCTAGTGCCAGACGAGGCAACCCAGATCACCGAGGCACTCGAGGACATCGCCCAGCGCGTGAGCTTGGTGGTAACGACCGGCGGTACCGGTCTCGGCCCCCGTGACGTGACCCCGGAAGCCACGCACGCGGTGATCGACCGCGAGGTTCTCGGACTTGCAGAGTTGATGCGCAACGCGGGCGTGCGCAAGACGCCGATGGCCGCACTGTCGAGGGGGATCGTGGGAACCCGCGGGCGGACGTTGATCGTCAATCTGCCGGGAAGCCCCAAGGCGGTAGCCGAGGGCCTCGAGGCGCTTCTCCCGGTGCTGCCTCATGCCCTCGACCTGCTTGCAGGCCACACCCAACATCACTAGCAGGACGCGATCGTCACCTGAAGCCGTCTCGGCGATCGGTCGCGAGATCTCCTGGTCGCGAGGCACGCTTGCGTGGCCAGGCTGCCCCAGATCGGTCAGGCGACGTGCGCCATCTCGAACTTCCTGCGGCAGTGCGGGCCGCAGAAGTAGTACGTGACGCCGTCGTGCACGACCGTCTCCTGGGTCGCGGCCACCGCCACCGTCATGCCGCAGATCGGATCTATCGCCTCCTCCACCATCTCTGCCGGGGACGCGCCGCGCGTGTGGAGCCACGCCACCAGCTCCGCCACGATCGCGACCGCGATCTCCTCCTGCGTGGAGGGGCCGAGATCGAGGCCGGCCGGGCTGCGAACACGCTCCAACGAGGCCTCCGCGAGCCCGCGCTCGCGCAGCTCTGCGATAACTGCACCCGCACGTTTCGCGCTCGCCACCAGCCCCACGTAGTCCGCGCCCGACGCGAGCGCGGCCTCCAATGACTCCTCATCGCCGCGGCCCATCGAGGCCACGACCACCGCGTCCGCACCTTCGACCCTCTCGGTCGTACGCCAGCCGAGCACCGCGGCTAGGTCGCGCAGCGTCCTTGCGGCCGGAGTCGCACCCACGACGGCCAGCAACGGGGCGGGTCGCTGCGGTTCGATCAGCACTTCGACCGCGCCTTCGGAGGCACAGCGGCTCTCGATCCGCTGAAGCCGCGCGTCACCCTCGGCCAGCGCTTCCAGGGACAGGCGGATAACTTCCGGCTCCGTGCAGGCGCCGCCGACCCAGCCGTGAAGCCCCCCGTCCGCGGTCACAAAAGCGCGATCGCCAACACGGGCGGAGGAGGGCCGCTCGACTGCTACCACTGTCGCAAGCGCGAAGGGCGTTCCCTCTTCGGCCAGGCGACCGGCTTCGACCAGGACGTTCACTCCGCCAGATTCGCCTCGTTCAGGGCCTCCCAGATCTTGTCGGACGTCATCGGCATGTCGACGTTGCGCACGCCAGCGTGCGCAAGCGCGTCGATCACTGCGTTCACGTACGCTGCCGGCGAGCCGACGGTCGCCGATTCCCCGACCCCCTTGGCGCCGATCGGATGGTGCGGCGAGGGCGTGGTCGTCTCGCCAAGCTCGAAGCTCGGCGTCTCCCACGCGGTTGGCAGGAGGTAGTCCATGAAGTTGGCGCCGATGCAGTTGCCGTCCTCGTCGAAGGTGATCAACTCCATCGCGGCCATGCCGTACCCCTCGGTGAGCCCGCCCATGATCTGGCCCTCGACGATCATCGGGTTGATGCGCGTGCCGCAGTCGTCGACGGCGACAACCTTCTTTACATCCCACTGGCCGGTACCGCGATCGATCTCGACCACGACCGCGTAGGTCCCGAAGGGATACGTCATGTTGGGAGGGTCGTAGTAGTTGACGGCCTCGAGCCCGGCCTCCATGCCCTGCGGATGGTCGGTGTAGGCCGCGAAGGCGATCTCCTGGATCGTTTTCGCGCGGTCGGGGGCGCCCTTGACGAAGAACTTGTCCGCCTCCCATTCGAGGTCGTCCTCGGACACCTCGAGCATGTGTGCGGCGAGCTTCTTGGCCTTGTCGCGAACCTTGCGTGCCGCAACCGAGGTTGCAGCCCCTGCCGTCGGCGTGGAGCGCGACGCGTAAGTGCCGAGACCGTAAGGAGTGTTGTCGGTGTCGCCTTCCTGAACCGTGACGTCCTCTGCCGGGATCCCAAGCTCGTGAGCGACGATCTGCGCAAACGTCGTTTCGTGGCCCTGGCCCTGCGACTTGACGCCGAGCTTCAGGATTGCCTTTCCCGTCGGGTGAACGCGCAGTTCCGCAGAGTCGAACATCTTGATGCCAAGGATGTCGAACTGGCGGCTGGGCCCGGCGCCGACGACCTCGGTGAAGCTTGCGAGGCCGATCCCGATCAGCCGCCCCTCCTCACGAGCCCGTTTCTGCTCCTCGCGCAGCTCTTTGTAGCCAACCCGCTCGAGCGCCTGGTCGAGCGCGGGCTCGTAGTTGCCCGAGTCGTACTCGAAGCCGGTGGCGGACTTGTACGGGAACTTCTCCGGCGGGATGAAGTTCTGCCGGCGCAGCTCGGCCGGATCGACGCCGAGCTCGTAGGCCGCGTTCTGGACCAGCCGCTCGATAAAGAACGACGCCTCCGTGACGCGGAACGAGCAGCGGTAGGCAACACCTCCGGGCGCCTTGTTGGTGTAGGCCCCCTCGGTGACTACATGGGCCGCTGGGATGTCATAAGAACCCGTCACGATGTGGAACAGTCCCGCCTTGAACTTCGAAGGCTGTGCGTCCGCGTATGAGTAGCCTTGGTCGGAGAGCATCTTCACGCGGAGGCCGGTCATCGTGCCGTCCTCCTTGAGCGCCAGCTCGCCGTCCATGTAGAAGTCGCGTGCGAAACCCGTCGAGATGAGATTGCCGCTGCGATCCTCGATCCACTTTACGGGGCGGCCGAGCAGCAGCGACGCAGCGGTGGCCACGACGTACCCCGGATAGATCGGCACCTTGTTCCCGAAACCGCCGCCGATATCAGGGGAGATGATCTGGATGTTCTGCTCCGGCAGGCCCGTGACCAGCGCGAACACGGTGCGGTGAGCGTGCGGCGCTTGCGAGGTCATGTAGATCGTCACCTTGCCCGTGATGGGGCTGACGTCTGCCACGCAGCCGCAGCACTCGAGGGGGGCAGGATGGCAGCGGGGATAGTGGGTAACCAACCGGACGACTTTGTCAGCCTCGGCGAACGCCTTCTCGGTAGCCTCCGGGTCTCCGGCCTCCCAGTGATAGACCTTGTTGTCGGTCTGGTCTTCCTTGTCGTCGCGGATCACCGGGGCGTTCGGCTCGAGAGCCGCCTGCGGGCTGATCACGACAGGAAGTGGCTCGTAGTCGACCTCTATCAGCTCGAGGGCATCGTGCGCGATGTAGCGGTCCTCGGCTATCACACAGGCAACCTCTTGACCCTGCATGCGCACCTTGTCGGTAGCCAGAACGGCCTGCGTGTCGCCGGACAATGTCGGCATCCAGGCGAGCTTGTGCTCCGCGAGAAGCTCGCCGGTAACTACGGCAACGACGCCCGGAAGCGCGGTCGCAGCGGATGTGTCGATCGAGTTGATCTTCGCGTGCGCGTAGGGGCTGCGCAGGATCGCCATGTGCAGCATGCGAGGCAGCACGATGTCCTCGATGTAGTTCCCTCCACCGACGATGAAACGGGCGTCTTCCTTGCGCTTGACACTGCGCCCCAGCCAGCCCTTGTGCTCGGTTTGAACGTCGGTCATGACGGCTCCTTCATCTTCTTCGCGGCCCACTGCACCGACTTGACGATGTTCTGGTACCCCGTGCAGCGACAGATGTTTCCGGAGATCGCCCAGCGGATCTCCTCTTCGCTCGGGTCCGGGTTCTCCTCGAGCAGTACTGAGCTGACGAGCAGCATCCCCGGCGTGCAGAAGCCGCACTGCAACCCATGCTCTTCCTTGAAAGCTTCTTGGATCGGATGCAGCTGGCCTCTTTGAGCCAGCCCTTCCACCGTCGTCACACCGCGGCCTTCGACCTGAACGGCAAAGTGCGTGCAGGACTTGATCGGGACACCGTCCACCAATACCGTGCATGCGCCGCAGTTCGTCGTATCGCACCCGACGTGCGTGCCGGTCAAGCCGAGCTTCTCGCGCAGGAAGTGAACGAGGAGCAACCGCGGCTCGACCTCGACCGAGTGTTCCTCGCCGTTGACCGTGACCGTGATCTGCTGCGTCGCCGGCTTCGTATCGATGACCACTATTGCTCCTTCTCCTCGACCTCTTCCATAACGCCTTCGAGTGTCGTCTCCCCCGAGAACGAGTCGGGCAGTCCCTCGGGGATCGGCGCGCCGCCCTGCTCCTCTGCGCGGCCCTCAGGGGAGCCGGCAGCCAGCTTGCCGGTCTTCATGTTCACGCGCGCGCCGCAGCTCGGACAGTCGATGATCTCGGCGTCAGGAACTACCTGGTGCTGGCCTGCCTCTTCTGATATCGGCTGGCCGCAGCTTGGACAGTTCATCCCACCACCTCCGCCACCTTGCGCAGTCCTCGTGCGGTGAACACGCGGATCGCGTTGCGCTTGTATTCCGCGCTACCGCGCACGTCCGCGCGCGGCTGAGCCGCCTCAGCCGCAAGGCGCGCCGCTTCGGTGATCGACTCGTTGTCTAGGGCACGGCCGGTGAGCATCTGCTCGGCGGCCTCGGCGCGAAGGTTCGCCGGCCCCACACCCGTGAGCGCGATCCCTGCCTGTCCGATGCTGCCGTCCGACATCGAGATATGCACTGCAACACCGACGGTGGCAAAGTCGCCGACCTTGCGCTCGAGCTTGAGATAAGTGCCGCCCGCGTGCGCCCCAGGGTCCGGAACACGCACCTCGGTCACTATCTCGTTCGGCTCGAGCGACGTCGTGAAAGGGCCCTCCAACAGCTCGTCGATCGGGATCGTGCGCTCGCCGCCGCTGCTGCGTGCAACGAGCTCGGCGCGTGTAGCCAGCATCACGGACGCCCAGTCGCCCTGGGGGTCGGCGTGCGCGAGCGAGCCCGCGACCGTGCCGAGGTTGCGAACGATGGGATCGGCGATCTGAGGGGCGGCGTCACCGAGAGCGCCGTACTTCCCCTTGAGCAGCTCCGACCTTTCGCAGGCCTTGTGCCGGACGAGCGCTCCGATGCGCAACGTGCCGCCTTCCTCGGCGAGGGTGTCAAGCCCACCGATCCGGTTTATGTCCACCAGTGCCCGCGGCGCTGCGAAGCGAAGCTTCATCACCGGGATCAAGCTCATGCCGCCGGCGAGCACTTTCGCATCGCCTTCGTCGTAGCGGCCGAGGATCTCCAGCGCCTCGTCGAGCGTCCTGGGCGCGAAATACTCGAAGCTCGCCGGGTACACGGAAACCGCCTCTCTTTCACCGGTCGATGATGTCCCGAAGCGTGGAGGATACGCTTCCCACAAACTCTTGTTACGTCCTAAGACTGATCTCGTGGTCGCAAAGCCACGCTATGCGTGGCTACCTCGCAAAGAAGCGGGTCAGGTGACGCGGTCGGGGTGGGTGTAGATGTTCAGACCGGTGTCGCGGACGAAGCCGATCAGGGTTATACCCAGTCTGTCGGCGGCATCGACGGCCAGGCTCGAGGGGGCCGAGACCGCGGCGACCACCGGCAGGCCCGCCATCGCGGCTTTCTGAATTATCTCGAAGCTGGCCCGGCCCGAGACCATCAGCACTCGATCCGACAACGGAAGTGCGCCTGCAAGGAGCATCTGACCGATCACTTTGTCGACCGCGTTGTGCCTGCCGACGTCTTCCCTAACGGTGACGACTTTCCCCTCGGCGGTGAATAGACCGGCGGCGTGCAACCCCCCTGTCTGCTCGAATAGCTTCTGCGCGTGGCGCAATCGCTCGGGTAGCGCGCTGATGACATCTCCCGCCACGCGGAGCTCGGATGTGACCCTGGCGCAGCTGACCTCGATCTGATCGAGCGCCGCTTTGCCACAGACTCCGCAGCTCGAGGTCGTATAGAAGTTCCTCTCCGGGCCCGCCACCGGCCGCCGGCACCGCACGGTGACGACGTTGTACGCCTGCTCGGTGTCGACCTCGTCGCAGTAGCTCACCTTCACGACGTCGGCGGTCCCGATGAGGCCTTCGGTGAAGAGGAATCCCGCCGCCAGCTCGAAGTCCCGGCCGGGAGTGCGCATCGTCACGGCCACCCGCGACGCGGGCTGCCCGAGGGGGCCGGCACGGATCTCCATCGGTTCCTCGCCCGCCAGCCGGTCCATCCGTTCGGAACGGGCGCCAGCCCTGACACGGAGGACGCGTGCGGGAGAGGTGCTGTGCCGGAGGGTTTCCACGTCCCCACGATAATGCGACCCGTTCGGGACTGACCTGCTTATGCTGTCGGCCACATACCGACATCTGCGAGGAGGTCCGATGGTCGACGAGCGCGGGCTCGCTCTAGAGGCGGAGGCGGAGCTGGAACCGCCGTTGCTGAGGAGGGTCCTAACGGAGTTCGTGGGCACCCTGCTGTTGGTGGCGGTGGGCACGGGGACGGCCACGGTGCTGCTCGCCGGTCCCCTTCTGCGCTTGCAGACGCTCGCCGCCGGCATCCCGGCGGCCCAGCGAGCCACCTTTGCCCAGCAGTTCGGGGCGTTGCTGGCTAACAACCTCGGCGACGTTTTGCCCGTTGCGTTCGCGTTCGCAACGGTTCTGGCTGTTGTCGTTTACGCCTTTGGAGGGATCTCGGGGGCCCACGTCAATCCCGCGGTCACCTTTGCACTGGCCATCGTTCGGCGCTTCCGTTGGAGCGACGTCCCCGCTTACTGGGTGGCGCAATGCCTGGGCGGCATCGCGGGGGCCTTCGTGGTCGCCGGTATCTACGGCCAGCACGGCGCGTCGGTCGGCGGGACCGACATCCTGTTCGGCGCCACCAAGATCGGAGCCGGCATCAACGACTACCAGGCGATCCTTGCCGAAGCCTTCATCACCTTCGTCCTCGTCACCGCAGTCATGGCGGTTGCCATCGATCCCCGAGCTCCCAAGGGATGGTCTGGTCTGATCATCGGGCTCGCCCTCGGTGGGGGGATCCTCATCACTTCCGCGGCCACCGGCGGCTCGGCAAACTTTGCCCGCAGCCTGGGACCGTTCGTCGCCTCGCTCCTCTACAACACCAAGAGCATTCCCTGGAGCGACCTCTACGTGTTCGCCGTTGGCCCCCTCATCGGGGGAGCCGCGGCGGCGCTCATCTACGAAGGGGTTACCGGGCTCGAGACGGTGTCTCCCGCCCCGCGGCCCGGCGCGTCGACGCCACTGGATCCCACGAGCAATGAGCTGATCGACGTCGAGCACGACGTGTCAGACGAGATCGGATAGCGGCAGGACAGAACTAAGAAGGACTCCGCGGTCACCCGCGGAGTCCTTCCTTCTTGTGCCTTTATCCAACGCCCAGCCGCAGCGGCTGGGCTCGATCACTAGCTCCTCTGGGCGATCTGGGACAGAAGCGTCTTGCTGAACGCTTCGAGGTCATCGGGCTTGCGTGAAGTGATGAGGTTGCCGTCCTCCACTACCTCTTGATCCACCCATTCGGCTCCGGCGTTCTTGAGGTCGGTCTTGATCGATGGCCATGAGGTCACCGTCTTACCCTTCAGCACACCCGCTTCGGCAAGCATCCAGCCCGCATGACAAACCGCGGCCACCGGCTTGTCCCGTTCGACCATAGTCCGAGTCAAGCTGACCATGTCGTGGTTCACACGGATCTTGTCGGGCGAGTAACCACCAGGTATCACGAGCGCATCAAACCGGTTAGCCGACACATCGCCGATCGCGACATCGGTCGTCACGGTCTCGTTTTCCTTCTTGCCGGTGAGCTTCTTGCCTTTCTCTAGCCCCACGATGATGGCTTCGTGTCCCGCTTCCCGGACGCGGTCATAGGGAACCCTGAACTCGGAGTCCTCGAACATCTCGTCCATGATGAAAGCAACCTTCGCCATGACAACCTCCTCGTGGATCCGTCTTGCCTCTTGTTACCTTCCTGCATGGTTATCTACCCCTTATGGGAGCGCTTACAACCATCGATTTCCCCGTCGAATTGCCGGTCGCGAAAAAGGGCCAGCACTGGTACGCCAAGGCCGGCGAGCGAGAGTTGCGCCTCTCGAACCTGGACAAGGTCTTCTGGCCCGAGAACGGATACACGAAGGGCGATCTGCTCACCTACTACTTCAATATCTCCCCCACCATGCTGCCCCACCTTGCCGAGCGGCCGCTAACGCTGAAACGCATGCCGAACGGCGTCGTGGGCGCCTACTTCTACGAGAAGAACGCCCCGTCACACAAGCCCGACTGGATCCCCACGATCCCGGTGCATTCGGACAGCGAGAACAAATGGATCAACTACATGGCGGTTTGTGATGTTGCGGACATGCTCTGGATCGCGAACCTGGGATGCATCGAATTCCACCCGCTCCACGCCAAGGGTGGTGTTCAGCGCTTCCCGGATTACGCCTTCTTCGATCTCGATCCCTTTCAACCCGCGGGTTACGACGAGGTGAAACACGTCGCCTCACTGATCAAGGTGCTCCTCGACAACCTTGGCCTGCGGTCATATCCGAAGACGTCGGGAGCGACGGGGATGCAGATCTTCGTTCCGCTGGACCGAACCGTGGATTACGACCACGTTCGAGGATTCGTCGGTGCGCTCTCGGATCTGGTGCACAAAGCAGATCCCGATACCACAACGCTCGAGTGGGAGGTAAAGAAGCGCACCGGGAAGGTGTTCCTCGACGTGAACATGAACCGGGAGGGCGCCAACATCGCGGGGGCCTATTCCCTGCGGCCCGAGTGGGGCGCGCCCGTATCCACCCCTTTCAACTGGGACGAGCTCAACGACATCTACCCCGAACGCTTCACGATCGAGACGATCTTCGATCGGGTCGCCGAGGTGGGAGACCCGTTCCTGCCCGTGGCCGAAGGGGACGGCCAATCGCTCCACGAGGCGATCGAAGCGCTCGACGCCCAGCCGCGCAAGGCGCGCGTCTTCAAACGGTAGCTCGGTGACCCTCTATATCGGCACCTCGGGCTGGGACTATCCGGAATGGAAACCTGGTTTCTATCCCGACGGGTTGCCGCACTCGCGCTTCCTGACCCATTACTCGAACGTTCTCGACGCGTGCGAGATAAATGCCACCTTCTACCGCCTGCAAACCCCGGCAACGATCCAGAGATGGTTGGCGGCGACTCCGGAAAGGTTCCAGTTCGTAACCAAAGCACACCGCCGCTTGACGCACTCCCGCCTGTTGCCGGTCGAGGGGCCGGGCCGGACCTTCCTGGAGGAATTCCTGACTTCAGTCGCGCCTCTGGGGGATCGCCTCGGCGCGCTGTTGTTCCAGTTCCCCCCGCATCGGGAGCGTGACGACCTTTCCTTCGAGCGTCTCCTCGCCACCCTCCCCCGCACCCACCGGTATGCCTTCGAGTTCCGGCATCCCTCTTGGGAGGCGGCAGAGATCGCAGAGCTGGTCGCTGCCCACGGCGCCACCATCTGCATGGCGGAAACGGAAGGACTGGTGCCGGCGCGGCTCCCGCCCGGCCCCCTTGCGTACGTGAGGCTTCGGTTCGACGCCTACTCCGAGGCGGCGCGATCGGCGTGGAGAGACCTGCTCGTCAGCGAAGCTAGGGACCGGGACGTCTTTGTCTTCACGAAGCACGAAGGAGTGCCTGCGGGAGACCCAGCATCGGGGATCGGGCTCGCAGCCTGGCTGGCAGAGCAGAACCGGGGGCCGCGGGAGACCCCCTAGCCCCGGTCGTCCGACGAGAGCACCTCGCGTGCGAAGTACAGAGGAAGAGCGATGGCGGCGATCCCGCCAAGCGCCCCCAGGACGAGCAGCAACAGCGAGCTGTCCACGATGGTTCCGGCGATCGCCGCCAGCCACGCCACGAGGGCCCCCACGGCGACCACCGTCACGAGGTACGAGACTCGCTCCGCAAGCACTGCCCGCGGCGGAGGATGCAGACGCCATGTCACCGCCAGATCGACCAATTCGATCAATAACAACAACGCCACGGCGTAGGCCGCCGAGAGGTAGTCGAACGAACTGCCGGAGATGAACAACGCGATCAGATATTCGGCGACGAGGACGGCGGCGCCGACTATCGACAACGTGGTCAGGGCCCCGGCTGCGCCGGCCGCGACCGCGCTCAACCCGAGACCGGCCAGCACCGCGATCAATCCCGAACGCGACAGCAGCAGCGGGTATCCGGCTACGACCGCGCCGCAACAGACGGCAGCGAAGGCGGCAACCGCGCCCGCTCGTAATCTCACGTCGTCACTCGCACGCGGGTTCGGCGGCGCGGCAGTTGAGCCAGCAGCGAATCGAGAGCCTCATGGCCGTCCCAGTGGATCACTGGCACGCCACGGGTTTCGAGATCGAAGCGAAGAGCTTCGCGCTGGAGCTTCCAGACGCGGTACGCAAGGCGGCCTTCCGGCGACCGATGCGGTGCGACGTCCCGTTCGGACAAGGTCTCGATCACCGCAAGCGGGAAACCTCGAGCGGCCAGATCCGTGAGCGCCGTGATCGCCCGGGGTTCGATCAACGGTGAGAACGCAATGATCGAAGCGAGCGGCGGCAGCGTCCGGGAGGGAAGGTAGTCGATGTCCTTCCACGCATAGCTAACGGTCGCGTGAACGTTGAGCAGGTAGTCAACGATGCGATAGACCTGTGCGTTCCCCGATGTCGCAGTCAGCCAGCTCAGCAGCCCACCGAAACTGATCAAGCCGACGCGGTCGTTGTGGCTCAGGTGATGCCGGGCGAGCGCGGCCGCGCCCCGCACGGAGAGATCGAGTGAATTGAAACCGGAGGGGCCAACGT
>DATAPE010000324.1:0-10476 GCA_036265345.1 Actinomycetota bacterium | reverse complement strand
CACCTTGCGATCCGACACGCACTCCGTCGCCGATGCCCTACTGGCCGGAGCTCTTGCTGCGCAATTGCTTACCGTCGAGCTTTCAACCACGTTGGGGATCAACCCCGACCTGATCCGCCGTGAAGAGGATCGCTACCGTGAGGTGGCCCGGGTCGGGAAAGCCGGATAGCCCCAGCCTCAAGCCAGCTCATACAAGCGCCGGGCGTTGGCCTGCAGGATCCCTTGGCCTGCAGCGAACCCTTGGTCTTCACTCATCTCTCCTCGCTCCACGCATTCGCGCATGACGAGCTCCAGAACCTTCCGGCCCAGCTTGGCGCTCGACCAATGCAGCTCGGGGACCCCGAGGCCATCTGAGCTGTAGAGCAGCTTCGAGGCCGGTGCCACGGCCACGGCTGCAGCCGTGCATGTAAGCAGTTCCGAGAATCCAAGAAACGGGATCCCATAGGAGAGATCCAGGTAGACGTTTCCGTATATCGCCGCGAGATACGCTCCCTCGCGCGTGTATGGATAGCACTCGTGCAGCAGCACGACCTTCATGCCATCGAATAGATGCGATTCGAGCAAGGGTCGCAGGTTAAGGGGATTGCTCTTCAGCATGTCGACGTCGCTGTCGCCGTAGCCAACGTGAAATTGCAGCGGCAAACCCTGCTCATGGGCGCAGGCGAAGGCGACGAGCAGCAATGCACCCAGTAGCGGCCTGCTGGCCAAACGATAGGAACCGGTCGTCTCTATCGTGTGCTTCGCCTCCGAGAATGCTCCCTCAGCCGCAGGGCTCTCGTCCACGTCCAAGTCGAGCCCACTCCGGTAAGCAGCAACTGACTTGAGACCAACGTAACCGGCGCCCCTCACATCGGTCAGGCGTTGCGCCAATGCCGACTTTGCGTCCTCGAGTGTCGCCGCGGTGTGGAGCACCTCCTCCATCAAAGGCTCCAGGCGCAACAGTGATTCGATCCTGACGTCTGAGACCGTGCCTATCTCCGAATCGGGGATGACCTCATCGGCCGGAGGAAAACCGCGGTCTATCAGCAAACGATCGATGTTCGCATCGCTCAACAGCGCACCGATCATCTTTCTGCTACCGAACTTTTTCCGAGCCTCGAGCACGACAGACTCCTCGGGCTCGCAGCCCAGAAACTCGGCCAGCGAGAGAATGATCCGCTGGTATGAAGTCATCGTCGCGGCGTGCTCGAACATGATCTGTTCACGCGACTCGGAGAAGAATCCACGCCATGTCGAAACGTCGTCCCCATCGCCGATGGAGACGAATGCGTGGCAGTGGTTGTCCACGACTGGGATATCTCGGAACGAGAGCGGCATATCTAAGTCAGATTTCTCTTTCCGGACCGACCATCACATCATCACGTCGCCACCGTTGGGGCAGAGGGTCTGCCCTACGTAATACGAGGCATCATCGGAAGCCAGGAACACCGCCGTAGGCGCGATCTCTTCGACCGTTGCATCCCGGCCGATCGGCACTGGTCCGAGATTGTGACGCTGCCAGCTCGCATTGGCCCCACTCATCAGGTCGGTTGCGACAGGGCCCGGCGCAATCGCATTGACGAGCACGCCGTCATCGACTACCTCGCGAGCGAGCGCCCTGGTAAAAGCGACCAACCCGCCCTTACTGGCAGAGTAGTGAGAGGCACCTGCAGCTCCCAATAATCCCAGCTGCGATGCAACATTAATGATGCGTCCACTCCTCCTGACCAGCATGTGAGGAAGCACATGCTTGCTACATAGAAAAGGTCCTCGCAGGTTGATGGCCATTACTCTTTCCCAGGCCGACAGTGGCATATCGACCACTCGATCGTGAGCGAATACCCCCGCGTTGTTCACGAGGATGTCGATCACACCTAGGCGCTCCACCGTCTCGGCGACCATGCGCCGCACATCACCTTCCTTCGAGACATCGACCTCCAGGTTGATGATCCTGTCCGAAGGATCCTCGCTGAGCTTCGCCCGGTCGTCGCTGTTGTCTGCGGCACTAACCCGGGCACCTTCTGCAACAAAGGCACGAGCGATCTCTAACCCGATCCCGCGCGCGGCCCCCGTAACGATGGCGACCTTGCCTTCGAGTTTGCCCACGAGAGGTCCAGAGGCAAAGGTGAGCCCCTAGTACCTCCAGCGCGTTGCCGCGACGACGTCTTCGGGCTTTGCCATCGCGTACAGCTCGATCTCGCCGCGCCGCGTAGCCATGAAGGCATCAAAGAGCGCTTTGCCCATCGCCTCACGCAGGAAGTCGGCCCGTTCGAGGTGATCGAGCGCTTCCTCGAGCCTGAGAGGAAGACGCTTGACACCGAGGGACTCCAGGTCCTGTTCCTCCTTGAGGGCCGGATCTCCATGGACTTCCGGCGGCAGTTGCAGTTCTCTCTCTATACCGTCTAGCCCTGCAGCGAGGACGGACCCTACGACGAGATAAGGATTTGCGGACGCGTCGAAGGACTTGACCTCTGCGTTGGCCGCGTTCGAAACCGTTCCCTTCGTCCCGGTAACAAAACGCACGGCAGCTTCCCTGTTCTCCCTCCCCCAGCACGCATAGGCACCGGCCCAATGCGATGGCACGAGACGTAAGTAGCTCGATACGCTCGGCGATCCGATACCGGTCAGGGCCGGGAGGGCATCGACGACTCCGGCGAGGAATGCCTGGCCTGTGTCGCTCATGCCGTAGGGCCCGTTCCCCGCGGCAAACTCGTTGGTTCCGTCTCGCCAGATGCTGAAGTGAAGGTGGCATCCATTTCCGACCAGTCCCGCGACCACCGAGGGAGCGAAACTCACCTCCAAGCCATGGCGCATCGCCACGCCACGGATCGTCTGACGCACCAACACACTGACATCGGCTGCTTCGAGCGGTCCGGTCGGCGCAACTGAGAGCTCCAGTTGTCCAAGCGCATATTCAGGATGGAACTGCTCAACCTCGATGCCCTGCTCTCTTAGAGCTGCGAGGAGATCGCGGGCGTAATCCGATACCACGATAAGTACGTTCATCCCGTACGCAGGTCCTTCGGCGACAGGGATGATGCCGTCCCCCTCCTTGCGTCCAAGTACCCACTCGGTTTCGAAGCTCATCCTGAATCCGAAACCAGCGTTCGTAGCCTGATCGATGATGCGGCGGGCGAACGAACGCTGGCACGTCTTGAAGGGCTCGAGGTCCTGGGTCAGCTTGTCCGCCGGCGCCCACGCCCATCCCGGCTGAGCGCTGAGCGGAGTCAGCATCGTGGTGTCGGGGATGAGCCTGAGGTCGCCGTCCGGCCCCCCCACCTCGCTGCTGGTCGTTATGTCGTCGTTGACGAGGAAGACATCAAAGACAGGCGATAAACCGACGCCGGATGTAACCACTTTCTCGAGTCGATCCACCGGAACGGTCTTGACGAGAGTGATGCCGGCGTTATCAACGACGGTCATGGCCACGGCAATCACCTCTCGATGACGCAGGCTCTCGACCAACTGTGGGACCTCTTCCGTCCCGCGCGTCCACGGATCCATGCCTAGAGCGAAACCCCCCGCGCATCGCAGCAGCGGCCGCCTCGGTTGGGGCTCGGCTGGAAGGCCGAAAGATCACTTCGTCTCATCAAGAGCCTGCTCGATATCGGCGATCAACTCATCGGATTCCTCGAGGCCTACCGAGAGCCTCACCATCCCGGGATCGATTCCGGACGCAGCTCGCTCATCGTCGCTCAACGAGAAGTGCGACGAATTGAAAGGCGTGCTGACGAGCGTCTCCACTCCTCCGAGGCTGGTGGCCTCGGTTGCGACCCGAAGCCCGCGCATGAACGCCAGAGCGCGGTCATCGCCCCCTTCGACCACGAACGTCACCATGGCCCCAGTACAGCCGGGATTCAGGACTTTCTGAGCCAGTGAGCGCCACTGATAGGACGGCAGGCCCGGGTAGCACACTCGCCGGACGTCTCCTCGGGCCTCGAGAAACTCTGCGACCATCTGAGCGTTGGCGGTCTGTTGGGCCAGCCGAACCTGGAACGTCTGAAGACCTCTCCACACCAGAAACGCAGCATGCGGATCGAGGCATCCCCCGAAGGTGATCACCCGGCGCTGGATCTCACGGATGATCTCCTCGTTAGCGATCACGCATCCTGCAATAACGTCTGAATGGCCGTTCAGAAACTTCGTCGCGGAATGCAGCACGATGTCGGCCCCCAGCAGCAAGGGGTTGACCATGTGGGGCGAAGCAAAAGTGTTATCCACGACGACGGTGGCACCGCTCTCATGCGCGATCGCAGCCACCGTGGGGATGTCGAGCAGTTTCAGCTGTGGGTTCGAGAGGCACTCGGCGTAGAAGACCTTGGCCCCGGTCGATCGCCCCGCGCGTTTCCAAGCTTCGGTGTCATCGACGTCGACCCAGCAGACCTCGATACCCAGGCGCGGAAGATCTCTGGCAAATAGGTCATGGGTGTCTCCGTACAGCTCTCGGGCCGTCACGACGGAGTCGCCCGTCTGCAAGAGAGTCACCAGCGTCGTGGCTATCGCCGCCATGCCGCTGGCCGTCATCAGACCGGTCTCACCCCGCTCCAACCGCGCTATCTGGTCTGCCGCCGCGTCAACCGTGGGGTTGCTGAACCGTGAATACCAAGTCTCCTTGAGACCGCCTGTACGGATGTCCTCATAGGACTGGTCGTCGAGTCGAAAGGTCGTAGATTGATAGATCGGAGGGACCACGGGCGTCGTCCTGGAGAGGTGAGACGCGCCGGGACGATTGTGGCCGCGGCTACCAGCCGACATAGCTCCCTAGCTTCTCGTCCGGCACTTCGCCTGCCTCTACTTCACCGATGGCGCGATCGAGGATCTCCAGCCCTTCGCCCACTTCATCTTCCGTAAGGGTCAGCGGGGGCGTGATCTCCATCACGTTGGAGTAGATGCCGCCGTAGAACACCAGGAGGCCGAGCTCGTAGCAGCGATACACGATCTTTGCCATCTCCCTGGCTGCCGGTTCCTTATTCCCCCGATCCAGAACCGTCTCGAGCCCCAGCATCATCCCGAGTCCGCGGACATCTCCTACCAATGGGTGTTTGTTCTTGAGATCCTCGAGACCTGCAAGCAAGAGTCGACCGGTTGCCGCAGCCTTATCGACGATCCCCAACGCTTCGATCTCATCGAGATGGGCATTGGCTGCCGCGCAGGCCGCGGGATGCCCCGCCATCGTGTACATGTTGATGGCGGTTCCAACATCGAGGATCTCTTTCCGACCCACCACCGCGCTGATGGGAAATCCCCCACCCATCGATTTGCCCAGCGAAACCGCGTCGGGCGTAACGCCGGAGTGTTCGAACGCGAACATCCTGCCCGAGCGGCCGAAGCCGATCTTGACTTCGTCGATGATCAACATGATGCCGTGACGGCGGCAGATATCCTCGAGCCCGCGAAGGAATTGCGGAGGGGGAACGATGTCTCCGCCGTCACTTTGCATCGGTTCGACGATGATGCCCGCAGTGTCCTCGGGTGGGCAGATGGTCTTGAGGATGTAGTTCTCGAGATAGTTGAGCACCGCTTCGGAGCAGTCCTTGGAGGTTCCGAGCACCGGGCGGTAGGGATCGGGGAAAGGGATCTTCACCACGTTGCCGGCTCCTGCGACCTTTGCCTGAGCGGTATGTCCGGACAACGCCGCCGAGCCCGCGGTCTGCCCGTGATAGCCACCGATGAACGAGATCATGCGCGGTCGGCCCGTGGCCATGGGAACCAACTTCGCGATGCAATCGTTGGCATCCGAGCCGTGCATGCCGTACCAGACCTTCTTGTCAAAGTCCCCGGGTACCAGATCGATCAAGCGCTCAGCTAGGCGCACGCTTTGTTCGTTCATCATGGCGGTCAGAGTTCCGAACGTCGTCTTCGAGAACTCCTCTGCGACGGCCCTCTTTACACGCTCGTTGTTGTAGCCGAGATTGGCAACCGCCCATGCGGCCGTGAAGTCGAGATAGCTCTTGCCGTCCACGTCCGTGATCCGGGAGCCGCGGGCACTCGCGATCGACATGGGGAAGAAACGAACCTTCATGACCGAGGCGAGGTATTGATCGTCGAGCTTCTCCAGCATGGACGTGTCCATCGATGCCTCCTATTACGGCTGCTTGCGTTCGGAAGTAGGCGGCGACGCGGTCGTACCGATCCCAGGCCCGCCGATCCACGAAGCCGCCATCGCGTCCTCACGCAAGCGCCACTCGTCTCCGTGGGTATAGACCTTGCGGGCATAAAGCAGGTAGTAGGCGCCCCAAACGATGGTCCAAGCGACCCCGATCACGACCGTCGATCCCCCGCCCGCGATAGAGATCCCAAGGACCTTCTGGCTCCCGGCGATGAAGAACTGACCGACAAGCGCGCCCACCACGGCGACGATGGCGATGATCGGCGTCCACGGATAGAACGGCGTCTTCCACTTGAGGTTTGCGACTCCCTCCGGCCCTATCTTGCGGCGGTAGAGAGGCTGGCTGAGCGAGATCATCAACCACGCGAACAGGAATCCGAACGAAGACAGGCTCGCGACGAAGATGTAGGCCGACGCCGGGTAGACGTACGCGAGGATCGCGCCGATAAAGACGCAGCTTGATGTCACCGCGATGGCTAACGTGGGAACCTGGCGAGTGTCATTCGTGCGAGCTAGGGCCGGGCTGAAGTGCCCTTCGCGCGCCTGGGTATAAAGCATCCGGGATGCGGTGTAGATCCCGCCATCCACCGATGACACCGAAGCGATGATGACTATCCAGTTGAAGATGGCCACCATGCCTGGGATGTTGAGACTTCGGAGCGCATCGACCAGCGGGCTGCTGCTAGATCCTGCTTTCGCCCACGGTAGAAGCGCCATCAGGACCAATATCGAGACTACGAACAATCCGGCGACGATCCACGCCGTCCGCATGAGTGCAGCGGGGATATCTCGTTCCGGGTCGACGCTCTCCTCAGCGGCCACTCCGACGAGCTCGATCCCCACGTAGGCAAAGAAAACCGTAAGCAGGGCTGCGACCACCGCCCCGCCGCCCTTCGGGAAGAAACCTCCGTTGCTCGTGTACGCAGACACTCCAGGTGAGTTGAAGCCGATGCCCAGGATCGCAAGGACCCCAAGAACTATGAAGACGCCCAGAGCGACCAGCTTGATCGTCGACAAAGCAAACTCGTACTCGCCCATGAACAGCACGCCAACCAGGTTGATGATCATTTCAACCGCCGTGATGATGAAGGCTGTCACCCAGATCGGGATCGATGGATAGAAGCTGTGGAGGTAGGTCCCTGCAGCGACAGACTCGGTCGCTGCGCCCATAACCCACGCGAGCCAGTAATTCCATCCAGTAAGGAAACCGGGAAGTGGTCCCATAGTGTCACGTGCGTAAGTCGCGAACGAACCCGAGACTGGTTTGGCTACGGCGAGTTCCGCGAGACAGGCCATCACCGCGACGGAGACGATCCCGGCCACAACGTACGAGATGATCACTGCGGGCCCGGCGATCGATATCGCAAAGCCGCTGAACAGAAGGAATCCCGAGGCGATCGTGCCGCCCACGGAGAGCATGATCAGGTGCCTCATACGGAGAGCGCGTCTTAGATCATTCTGCCCGCCGCCCGCCTGCCCGCCGATTGCCATCCGAGCCTCCCTTCGACTCAACCGCGCTCCAGCCCGGCGGAAAACTATTACAAATTGGGCGCTCGGTTTGGTCGCTGACTTTTCTCTAGGCGGGTTTGTCTCCACAGACGTCTGATGCCCCCACAAGGCCGGCAAGGTAAGCCTTGGCGATCGCTCCGACGACATCATCGTTGGGGAGAAAGCCTGGATGGTGGAGTGGGACCTGGGGGCCCAAGAGGGCTCCCCCCACGCCGAGAAACATCATCAGCGTAGGAGCGGCTTCGGAGAAGAAACCAAAATCATCCGAACCGCAAGAGCGCATCTCTTTTCCCGTACGAAGACCCACCATCGGGAGACGGTGTCGTGCGGCCGCCGCGAGCCTCGGGTCGTTAAACAGAGCGGGCTCCCCAGAAACGAGCTCCATCTCCGCGTCACAACCCCAGGCATGGGCGATATCCGTCGCGACCTGCTCGATCAGGGAGCGCAAAGTCTTCCGATCTTCGAGATCGAGAGCCCGCAGACTCCCACCAGCCTCCGCGCTGGCAGGAAAGGCGTTAGGAGCCTCTCCGCCTCGGATGTAGCCGAAGCTGACCACGTGGCCATGGAGCGGGTTGATCGAGTGAGCCGCTACCACCTGGACACTCGTCACGATCTGACAGAGCGAAGAGATTGCATCGCGCGCTTCGTGCGGATAGGCCGTATGACCCGCCGTGCCGCGAACCTTTACACGGAAGAAATCGGCGGCTGCATTGACGGCGCCCGGATCGGCCGCCACCCAGCCCCACGGCAGGTCGGGATGCACGTGGCAGCCGATCACTGCAGCGACTCCCTCGAGAGCGCCGGCCTGAACAACCTCCTTGGCTCCCGAAGGGTAGGACTCCTCGGAATGTTGGAACAAGGCTGTCGCGGCGACCGGCAACGCAGGCTCGAGGCGACGGACGGCACGCATCGCGGCTACCAGACCTGCCATGTGCACGTCGTGTCCGCACGCGTGCATAACTCTTCCTCTCGAGGTCCAGCTCACGTTCGTGTCTTCCTGGATCGGAAGGCCATCCATCTCGGCCCGCAGCACTACGACCGGCCGGGCTTCCGCTTCTGCTGAAAAGAGCAGGGACTTTCCCGCGACCATTGTGGCCTCAGCGTCTATCGCAGAGATGACCCGCTCTCTGGTCGCCATCTCGTGATGGGACAACTCGGGAGCGGCGTGGAGCTCGTGCCTTAGAGCGACCGCGCCGGGGAGCTCCTCACTCAACAGCCTGGTGAGCTCCTCCCCCATCGCAAAGGTATTCATCGCAGGTCCAAAGATCAGGTAGGGGTGCCGTTGTCCCATATCTCGACTCGCAGGCCGGCGGTCGCAGCCGTCGCCTCGATGGAGGAGCGCGCCACGGGCGAGCAGAGTACGAGGACGCCACCTTGTCTTCCGTCGTTGCGAGCAAGTGCCGCGGCGAGGGAGCCTGCAGTCTGCCAGTGGTGACCGTCGGCTCCCAGCGACGGGTAAGTGTCGCGTATCAATACCAGGGCGCTGTGGGGTCCCTCGAGGTAAAGCATCGGATTGACAAAATGACCGACGTCCCAATCGGAGCCGGGCAGCTCTGAGGCATTGCCCTGTGCGGCCTCGGTCAACTGTCGGAAGGATGCATGCGAACCAACGAACGCTCCCGTTTGAACGTTTGCCAGCAACAGGGCGGTGCGATCAACGGCTGCAGTTTCAAACAACGCTCCCACCGCCTCCTCGTCCCAAGGGCCGGCGATGGCAACGATAGCCAGAGCATCGCGACCGAGCTGGTCTGCGGCGCGCACAAGTCCCGCTACTGAAGTACCGCTCGCATCCTCGTCGACCACCGGAAGGTCGAGGTGATAATCGGCTCGCGACGTTTCTCTTGGCGGCAGCCATCGGGAGGGATCTCCCTTCGCCAGCTTGGAACCAGCTGCGACCGCCACCGCATCTTGGCCGAGCTCGATCCCATCGCCTGCGAGGACTCCGCTCGCCCTCAGAGCGAGCGACAACCAGAAAGGTCCGCACAGACCATCCTTCTGGGGAAGCTCCGCGTCATAGAGGGCCGCGAATCCCGGGGGGCCGGCAAGCCACACTGCACGCTGTGAACTTCGGCTCAAGGCTGGTGCCGGCCCGAGCGCTCTGTCCGCCCATCAGCAAGATGCAGATCGAGGCACTGCATGCAGATATTCGACCTCCTAGAGGGTCTGCGTTGGGGAGGATATCCGTCATCCTCCTCGCCTCTGGCGCGTCTCTTTCAGGTGCCGGCCGCGTGATCATGCAGCGCACGTCTGTGACCCACATGTGCGATCCCTCAGGCCGCGTCACCCCGAAAGTAGCTGCGGGCGCGCTGGCTCGGGGGCCGCGCCTCGGGGTTGTGGCCTCTAGGGAATAGCGCCAGGTGCGGCACTCCCCCTTCCCAGGCCAGCGCTCCCCCGATGATGTTGGGAGCCACCACGGTGACATCGGTGCCCAGACCCACTGCAGGGTGCGTCTGTAGGTCGCCGCCTCTCGCGGCCGCGAGGAATGCGCCAACCTTGTGCGGATCGAAGCAAGCGGCCGTTGCTCCGAAACCATCGACCGCGTAAGCGGCCACCAGCCGTGGCCATACCGAAGTGAGTGTTTCCGGCTTGTCGAAAACATCAAGCGCCAGGACGGCATCCCCCACGATCGCCACGACCCCGGTTTGGCCGGGCGCGGGCCGAGAGAACGCTTTCGTAAGACGTGCCAGATCATCTCGCCTCGCGTCGTAGGCGTCTCGCATCGCACCCGCACGGGATGCTTGGACGCCCATCTCCTGGTGCTTCAGAGCGACGTCCATCCAGACTTCGCCTTGGTCGGCACGCCGTGTTCGCCCGCTGCGGGCGGCCATCACGCTTGATTCCGCTTGCACCCGCCGAAGCCGCGCATAAGAGTGGTCCAT
>DATAPE010000323.1:0-3934 GCA_036265345.1 Actinomycetota bacterium | reverse complement strand
CGACTGTAGCTGCCTTGTCCTCGATGGGTCCCTTCATCCCAGTCAGAACCAGATCGATCTGGTAGACGACGGGGTTGGGGTCTCGGATGCTGGCAAGCATGAGGGCCTTCGCGTCCGCGGGCGTGCTGGGCATCACGACCTTGATTCCCGACAAGTGCATGAGCAAGGCGTGTGGGCTTTCCGAATGCTGAGCCGCGAGCCCGCCTGCCGGCCCTGCACCAGCGATGAAGACGATCGGAAGCTCGATCTGCCCACCGGACATGTACCGCAGCCGGGCTGCTTGGTTTCCGAGCTGGTCCATGGCGAGATACATGAAGCTGGCAAACATCAGATCGGCAACAGGCCGCAATCCACTCGCGGCTGCCCCGACGCACGAGCCGACGATCGTCTGCTCCGTGATCGGTGTGTTCCGCACCCGCGTTGGCCCGAACTTGTCGAAGAGACCCTTCGTTCCACCGATCGGGCCGGTCACGACATCCTCTCCAAGGACGACGATGGTCGGGTCGGCTGTCATCGCCTCGTCGAGGGCCTCGGCGACAGCAGCTGTGAAGTAGACGTCGCGCATCACACCCCCTTCCCTAAGTAGAGGTCTTCGAGCGCCTCAGCGGGGTCTGGGAACTGGCTGGCTTCGGCGTAACTCACTGCCTCGGCAATTCGGTCGCCTTCGCGTTCATCGATCGCCTCAAGGGCCGAAGCACTGATGCCTTCCTCTTCGACCAGCTGAGAGCGGAATCGAACGAGCGGATCCTGGCCGACCCAGCCGTCGACTTCCTCCTGAGGCCGCTTGGGGACACCGTAGGCTTCCTCTCCCTCCTCATGGCCGCGATGACGGTAGGTGATCGCCTCGATCAGAGACGGCCCCTTGCCGGTGCGCGCTCGCGCCACCGCTGCGCCGACGGTCTCACGCACTCCGTACACGTCGTTGCCGTCGATTTGCGTTCCTGGAACCCCGAAAGCTGTTGCCCGGTCTGCAATTCGTCCCGAGGTCACCTCTGCGCTCGGTGTCCACTCGTTGTATTGGTTGTTCTCGCAGATGTAGACGACTGGCAGCTTCCAGAGGGAACTGAGGTTGAGCGCTTCATGCAGGACCCCCTGGTTTGCAGCCCCGTCACCGAAGAAGCAGACGGTGACTCGTTCACGCTCGAGCACGCGGTCGGCAAGACCAGCGCCAGTCGCGATCGGGATGCCACCGCCAACGATCCCGTTTGCGCCGAGGATGCCCAGCGACACATCACAGATGTGCATCGAGCCGCCCTTGCCTTTGCAGTAACCGTCGCGGCGACCGAAGATCTCCGCCATCATCAGACGGACGTCGGCACCCTTTGCAATCAGGTGCCCGTGCCCGCGGTGGGTACTTGTGATCCTGTCGTCGTCCTCGAGGGTCGAGCAAGCCCCAACCGCGATTGCCTCCTCACCGATATAGAGGTGCGCGGTTCCGGGGATGAGCCCGCGCTTGTGAAGCTCCTGGACGGTCTCCTCGAAGCAGCGGATTCGCATCATCCGCTCGTACATCCAGAGAACACCGCCACGAGCAGCAGGATCGGTGGCTGCCATGGTCGCCTCCATCTCACCCTCCTCCTGATCGCTTCGAGTTCGCAGGCGGTAGAAGTCCGTTGCTCGAGGACGACTTCCCGGCTGGGCAACTCGGCTTGGCGTCGCTTCCACCCACGACAAGGCCGTCGTGTTCTGCCATCGGCCGGAATGTACTTTGGCCCCTGTTAGCTTGGCAAGTGGTCTTATTGACTTTGCTTAGGCCATTTGGTATTCAACGGCACCCGAATGCGGGCGAGCGCGAGTTAGGAGGGTGAGCCGCCGACAGCGAGCCGTGTCCGTGACACAGTCACCTGTTGTGCGACGCGAACCTCCTGTCCGTCCCGCGTCTTTCAGGCTGACGCCGATTGGTGCCGACGAGGCGGTGCCTCCCGGGCCAGGCTGCGTTGCAGAGGGCATGTTGGAGCGCAGTCTTGGCCGCCGACCCGCCGCGGCTCTGCGGTCACGATCCCGTGAGGTCCAGCGGCTGACAGCGAGTGTGCAATGAGTGCGGGGCCAACGGAACTGCTTCACACAGGGTCTGTCCCTGCTGATGAATGGGAGACACCTGACTTTGAAGCGACCTCGACGTTTCGTCTTGTCCTTCGTCGACTCCGTCGCGACCCGGTCACGTTGGCGGCCTCCCTGTTCGTCGTCTTTATCGTGTGCGCGGCGATCTTCGCGCCATGGATCATCAGGGCCGTCGGCGCTCACCCTCCGAACGAGCAAAACACTGCGGCACTCGACGCGTTCGGCGGCCCTCGCGCGCCCGGCAACGGCTATTTGTTCGGAACTGACGACCTCGGCCGCGACGTTTTTAGTCGCACGCTCTACGGGGCTCGCGCATCGCTCGAGGTTGCCCTCATCGCGACCGCCTTGATCATTGCGATCGGCGTGCCGCTCGGGATGCTTTCCGGCTACTACCGGGGCCCCGTCGACACACTCCTCTCACGGCTCTTCGATGTTGCGCTTGCCTTCCCCGTACTCCTCTTGGCGCTCGGCCTCGGCGCAGCCTGTTCGATCGGCAACGGCTGTGTCACGGTCAACTACCACGATGTCGGCCTGGCGATCTTGATCGCAGGGATTCTCGTCATTGTGGTCATGAACCTGCTTGCGCTCCGGCGTGAAGCTCGGCCTCAAGGACGAGCACGAGTCCGGCAGATTGGACTTCGCTCGCTGGCAGGCCTTCTGATCGCATTGGCGGGTGTCTGGCTCGTCGTATCCGGACGCTCCCACGGTGCGCTGATACAGCCCGGCATCCCTGTGGTCATCTTCATTCTCACTCTCGCCGGCGTTCCGTACATGGGGCGGATCATTCGGGGACAGGTCTTGTCACTTCGCGAGCGCGACTTCATTGAAGCAGAGCGAGCACTTGGCGCATCGAATTCACGCATCCTATTTGCGCATGTCCTTCCGAATCTTATTGGACCGATCATCGTCTATGCGACGATCTTAATTCCCCAGAACATCCTGCTCGAGGCAGCGCTCTCATTCCTCGGGATCGGCGTACAGCCTCCCACCGCTGACTGGGGGGCAATGATCGCCTCCGCGGTCTCACTCTTCCAGGTCGCCTGGTGGTACATGACATTCCCCGGACTAGGGCTACTCGTAACCGTGCTCGCCTTCAATCTGCTCGGCGACGGCCTCCAGGATGCACTCATGCCGCGCGAGGGGCGCTAGTGGCTGCCTACATCGCTCGCCGCGTGCTCTGGATGGTGGTCCTGCTCTTACTGGTGAGCTTCGTCACCTTCGCCATCTTCTATCTCCTTCCCGTCGGCGATCCGGCGGTACTGCGCGCGGGTCGCGGCTCCTCCCCGGAGCTGCTTCGCGCGATTCGGCATCAACTCGCGCTCGATCAGCCCTTCTACGTCGAGTATGGCCGGTACATGCAGCGACTGGCTCTCCACTTCGATCTCGGCACGAGCTACCAGAATCTGACCTCGGTCCGCTCCGAGCTCGCGGACAGGCTGCCAGCTACCGCCGGCCTCGTTCTCGGAGCCATCGTCGTCTGGATAACCATCGGCACCGCGATCGGGGTGTTCGCGGGTATCCGTCGCGGTTCGGTCCTCGACCGGGCAGCGATGGGAGGTGCCCTGATCGCGATCTCCGCCCCCGTCTACTGGCTCGGGCTCGTTTCGCTCTATCTCCTCAGCAAGGGAGTGGGTTCGGTCGAGATCTTCGACGGCGCCGGCACCTACCCCATAAACGGTGACAACCTGTTTACACACCCACTCGAGGTCGCCCCCACACTCTTCCTCCCCTGGCTCGTTTTGGCCGCCGGCTTCGCCGCCATCTATGCCCGCTTCGTCCGCGCAAGCGTCAGCGAGGTCATGCGTGAGGACTACATCCGAACAGCACGTGCGAAAGGACTCCGGGAGCGGCGCGTCATCCTCAAGCACGTCCT
>DATAPE010000322.1:0-3598 GCA_036265345.1 Actinomycetota bacterium | reverse complement strand
GACACCATCAACTACGAAGTGACGGCCCGCATCCCGTCGAGGGTTCCGCGCATCTATCTGAACGAGGACGAGGGGTGAACTGGAAGAAGGGCTTCGCCACGGCGGGGACGGCGGTGGGGATCGGCGCAGGGCTCGTCTTCCAGCATTCGACGGTAGCCCGGCGACGGCGCAACGATCCCGAGGGGAACGAGGTCTTCGGCTCTCGCCGCGGAGTCAGGTCGCGCAAGCTCGCTTTGGATGATGGCGCGCAGCTGTTCCTTGAGGAAGCCGGACCGATCGCCGGGCGAGGAGCCGTCTTTGTTCATTCGTCCGCGATGCGGACCGACGTCTGGCACTACCAGATGCCCGGCATAGGCGGTCACAGGCTGGTGTTCTACGACCTCCGCGGGCATGGTCTGTCGCACCCGAAGGGAACCGCGCCTTTCACGATCAAGCAGCTGGCGCAGGACCTTCTCGCGGTGATGGACGACGCCGAGCTCCAGGAGGCCGTCATCGTCGGCCATTCCATCGGGGGGATGATCGCACTCGAGCTGTGCAAGGAGCAGCCGGAACTCATGGGCTCGCGGATAAAAGGGTTGGTGCTGGCGAACACGACTTACCGCCCGGCCGCCGAAAGCCTCGGGATAGGGGGAGCTGCCGTGTCCCGGCTGGAGCGATTGACCCGGCGTCCCTTCGATGTCCTCGGCTCCCAATCGGCGCCGATCGACCGTCTGCGGGGAGTGCTGCCCCCATCGGACCTGTTCTTCATGGCGGTATCCCTGGCGACCTTCGGCCCCTCGGCCTCGGCCGGTCAGATCGATCTGATCTACGACATGATGTCCGAGACGGGAAGCGATATTTTGTTCGACCTGATCAAGTCGTACCGCCACTTCGATGTGCGGGATTTTCTCGGACAGGTCACCGTGCCGGCTCTCGTGATCGCGGGCACCCACGACCGGCTGACGATGCCGGCCAACTCCGTGCACCTGGCCGAGCACATGCCTGTGGCTGAACTCCGGCTGCTGGAGGGATGTGGGCACATGAGCATGCTCGAGCGACACGCCGAGTTCAATAGCATGCTTGCGGCATTCTTGGACGACACTCTCGGAAGGATCGCTTAGTGACAGACAATCGCATCGCCGCGCTGGCCGACATCATCATCGATTACTCCGTGGGCGTGAAAGAGCGTGATCTCGTTCGCATCCGCGGCAACTACGTCGCGGAACCGCTCATCCTGGCGCTCTACGAGCGGTGCCTGAGACGCGGGGCTCACCCCGCTATCGATGCTCTGTTGCCCCAGGCCCAACCATTGTTCTACCGGCTGGCTCAAGACCATCAGCTCGACTACATCTGGGATTCTCTGAGGTGGGAGATCGAGAATGTCGACGCCGACATCTACATCATCAGCGACACGAACACCCGGCAGCTGACCCACGTCGATCCCGCGAAGCAGGTGCGAGCCTCAAAGGCTCGGAAACCGCTCTCGGACACCTTCATGAAGCGGCAAGCCGCAGGCGACCTGCGATGGAGCGTGACGCTGTTCCCGACCGATGCGCACGCGATGGAAGCCCAGATGAGCCTCGCCGACTACGAGGACTTCTATTACGCCGCCTGCCTTGTGGACTCCGACGATCCCGTCTCGGAGTGGAAGAAGGTCGACGACAGGCTCACTCATTTGGTCGACTGGATGAAGGATCGCAACGAAGTGCATATCGAGGGAGAAGGAACGGATCTGACGCTGGAAGTCGGAGGGCGGACGTTCATCCCCGCTTCCGGGAAAGCTAACTTCCCCGACGGTGAGTTCTTCACCGGGCCGATCGAGGATCGCACGCGTGGCGTCATTTCGTTCACCTACCCGGCGATCTATGGGGGCCGGGCCGTCGAGGGAATCAGGCTCGAGTTCGACGAAGGCAGGGTGGTGGATGCGAGCGCCAGGACGAACGAGGGATACCTGATCGAGACTCTGGACACCGACCCCGGCGCCCGTGTTCTCGGCGAGCTGGGGATCGGCACTAACTACGGCATCGACAGATTCTCCGGCGAGATCCTGCTGGACGAGAAGATAGGCGGGACGATCCACCTGGCCTTGGGCCAGTCCTATCCCGAAACGGGCGGCCTCAATACGTCCGCCATCCACTGGGACATGGTGTGCGACCTGCGCCGGGGAGGCCGCGTCACGGTTGACGGCGACGTGCTCCAGGAAGACGGAAAGCTAATCGTCTAACTGCCGGGGACCGACCTCGCGGCGCGCCGCGGCGGATGGTATTGATTCCGGGGGCCGCGGCTCGTAGGGTCGCAGGCGTGATCGACATCGCATCCGTCCAGCGCGAGGCGGCCGGTTGCGTCAAGTGCCGTCTAGCCGAGGGGCGCACACAGGTCGTGTGGTCGGCCGGCAACCTCGATTCCAAACTCCTGTTCATAGGCGAGGCACCGGGCTTCCACGAAGACAAGCAAGGGATAGCGTTCGTCGGGGCTGCAGGTCAGTTGCTCGACACCCTTTTGGCCGAGATCGGGCTCGATCGCACGACTGCTGCCATCGTCAACGTCATCAAATGCCGTCCGCCGGGGAACAGGGACCCGCTGCCCGATGAGATAGAAGCATGCAGGCCGTGGCTCGAAGCCCAGCTCGAGCACATGCGCCCGCAGGTCATCGTCACACTTGGCAACTTCGCGACCCGTTACATCCTGGAGGAGCAGGTGGGGATAACCCGCGCCCGGGGCCGGAAATACTCGCGGCGCGGCGCAACCGTCATCCCGACCTTCCACCCCGCCGCCGCTCTGCGCGGCGGTCGCTTCGGGGGGCTCAGCCCCGTCGACGCCATCCGCCAGGATCTGCGGGTGGCAAAGGAGGTTCTCGACTCTTTCATTCCCCGCCGCGAGGAAGTCCGGGTCGAGCCGGAGCAAGTCGAAGCGGGGGCTGCTCAGCTCGGGCTGTTCTGATGTCCCGCGGCCTCACGGTGGTCACCAGGTCGGCCGAAGAGACGCGCGTGCTGGGGGCCGCTCTGGCCCCCACGTTGCTTCCCTCCGACGTCATCAGCCTGTCGGGGGATCTGGGAGCCGGGAAGACCGTGTTCGTCCAGGGTCTCGGAGCTGCTCTCGGGGTGCGGCAGCAGATCACCAGCCCCAGCTTCACCTTGGTCCACGAATACGCGGGCCGCTACCAGATCCTGCACCTGGACGTGTATCGCCTGGAATCCTTCCAGGAGGTTCTCGACCTCGGGTTCGAGGAGCTCCTCGATCCCGGGGCGATATTGGTGGTCGAGTGGGGCGAAGCGGTGAGGCCTCTGTTGCCGGCCCGCTACCTGCACATGGAGCTGCTCCGTACCGACGACTCCGACGACTCTGAGCGGACCGTCACCTTCTTCCCCCACGGCCCGGAGTGGATCCGAAAGGTGCAGGAGATGCGGGTCACGGCCGAAGCGCTGCTCAACGCGATGTCGGAGGATGACTCCGCGACCCCTCGCTTTGTGGAAGCCGAGGGCCCGGGGACACGCGACCATAGTGACGACATGAGAGAAAGCAAGGGGTGACGGGTGCTCGTCCTCGGAATCGAAACCTCGACCCCTCAAGCCAGCGTGGCGATCGGCTCCGAACAGGGAGTGGTCGCATCCGTTCTCCT
>DATAPE010000321.1:0-3389 GCA_036265345.1 Actinomycetota bacterium | reverse complement strand
ACGAAGTCCATCCTTCCTCCTCAAGTGCTGCGAGCTGCCAGACCCGCGGTTTCCCTAGCTAACCCACTAAGCGCCCGTCCCGGACGCAGGGTTACGGGGTGCCGGAACTCATCAGGGAGCCGCTTCGACGACTGACCGAAGGTGCTGCTTTCCATGCAAAGCAGGTGCTTTTCGTCCAAAGCGGCTATTCCGGCGTTCCCCTGCTAGGCGCCGAGACGTCCTCTTTCAGGCGGAAGGGGAAGCGCAGGAAGGCCCCGCCTCACGCGACTTATCGATCCGAGTCCCGCGGTCGGGATCGCCGCTGAATTCGCGAGTGCGGCTCTTTAAGTGGCGGTTTTGGAGGCAACGGGGCGGACACGGTTCCCGAGCGTTTCCCGTACAGCTTCTCGTAGACCTCATTCTCCACACGTTCCGGATCGAGGTTTCGCGTCTCCCTCCCTTCGGTCGCCCGTGATGAGCGCAACAGGGCCACGGCCACCACGGCAACGACGGCAACCCCGATCAAGAGGAGGGCGATCAGCACGGGGACGATCCGGCGCGCAGCGTTCCGATGACGCGCGGATGGCCGTCGATGAACGGTGAGTCGATCAGCTCGAAGCCCTCGAAGCCCCCATGCCAGGCCATCGCGTCCAAACCTGCGGGGGTGAAGCCCCAGTACACGAAGTCATCCCCAGCGTAGACCTCGCCTGCCTCATAGGCGTGGATAGCCGCTGGGGCGTCGAGCGTCCGATCCGGTGAGCCGTAGGTCTCGAGAAGCACCCGGCCTTCGGCCGAAAGGCGCCGTCGAAGCACCTTGAGCAGGCCCATCGGGTTGTCTACACGGTGCAGGATCCCGAAGCAGAGGATGAAGTCGAACGTTTCCTCGAGCTGGTCGAGATCGAAGGCGTTGAGACGACGGTACTCGACCGTCGAGTGGAGCAACTCTCGGATCGCTGTGAACCCCTCACCTCCCTCAAGCTCGACACCCCATCGCGATTGAACCCACACCTTGTACTGCTCGTTGTCCACCGCGACGACTCGCCGCGCGCCACGGGCTTCGGCGAGGAACGCGTAGAAGCCGTCAAAGGTGCCGACGTCGAGCACGCTCATCCCGCTGAAGTCCTCAGGAAGGGCGGGGATCCGGTAGCGGTGGGTGCGGGCGACGCCGGGCGTATAGAGCTGGTCGGAGTGGTCGAGCGAGAAGGTGTGGAACCAGAGGGGGACGCGATCCAGGACGGCTCTGGCCGCGTCGTGATCGGCCTCGATCGGCAGCAGATCAGCCACCTCGCGCTCGGCGGCAGTCGGCTTCGGAGGAGCTTCCCTCCGCAATCTCACCACGCCCTTTGGTTCAGCAGGATGGGGACTCCGGGTGCCCCTAGGTACATCGAACGTCGAGAAGGGCCACTCGCGCTTTCCGTCCTCGTGAGTACGAACTGCGGCAGCCAACTCCGAGCGGCGCTACTGGGCACGCGGCCGCCCCGAATCGACGATCTCAGAGAGCTAAGGAGTTGTTTCGGTCAAGGCCACTGTCTCCCCCTCTCGAGACTGGATAGGGCCCGGCCTGAGCCGGAGATATTCAGGTGGCGGTGTGCTTCGAGCGCTAGGGCGACACGACGGTCGCCCTCGGCGTGATGGAACTCGCCGCGCCGTCGTGCTGCTCGTTGGGACAGCTTGCTGCCGGTCATAAAGCATCGGACCTTTCGTGCCCTCTGTAGCGGGTCGCACGGAGGAAGAGGGATGACCCAGCGAGCGAGTTGAACGCGGGCACCGAGGGAAGATGATCTGGCCGCAGCGCCAGCCCTACTACCTTACTCCGAGTTAAGCGCCGCTTCTCGTCCAAAGCACTACTCCGACAGCCCGGCGGCTTCGAAGGCTTCCTCTCGGGTGAAGTACTCGCGCCCCGTGGCGATCTTGCCGTCCCGAATTGTGAAGACGATCGCGAAGGGGAGATCGATCTCCGCGTCGCTGTCCTTCATCCGTCCGATGCCGCGGACGAGGGCGACAACCTGGTCCCCTGCATCGATCAGCTCCTCGACCTCCATCCGACCCTCCGCGAACGTCTCCTCCCACTGGCGGAGGTGGTCGCGTATCGCGTCGGGGCCCTCCATCAGCCCAACGTCATCGAGCGCGCCCTCCGCCGCTCGCCAGTTGATGTCGGGGTGCCAGAACTCAGCAAGCCCGTCCACGCCGTCCCGGTCATACGCCGGGAAGTACTGCCGCACGATCTCCACGTTCTCCTCCGACATCGCCCACGCAGTATCTCGCCACGGACCTCTGCTTTCCATGCAAAGCAGCTGCTTTTCGTCCAAAGCGCTACTCAGATAGCCCGGCGGCTTCGAGGGCGGCGTCCAGATTGAGACCCCGTTCGAAGCGAACGGCCTTGCCGTCGCGGAGGGTCCAGATGTGCGCCTGTTCTTGGATGGTCTCGCTCTTGCTCCCACCGCGAACCGTCGCGTGGAAGCTCACTGCGGCGACCACGGTATCGCCAACGTCAAACAGTTCGTGAAGTTCGTGCCGGTAAGTGGTGAACGACTGACGGGCGCGTCGCAGGGCGAGCATCACGTTTCAGTGCGGCCACGCCGATTACCGGGATCGACATCGTCGGGGGGATCAACGTATTCGATGTCCGGGGTAGCGAAGTGGTCAACGAGGCGCTTCGGATCGCGGTCGATCAGCCCCTCTTTGTAAATCCGCCGCACGATCTCGACGTTCTCCTCCGACATGCCTACTCCCGCAGCTCGACGGCTTCGTGGGCATCGGCCTCTAACCGCACTAGAACAACCTGATCAGCAGGTTCAGCAAGATCGTGAGCGCGATCGAGAGGACGATCGACCAGAGAAGGCAGCCCGGCTGGAAGCGCACCTGTGTGCGTTCCCCAGGGCGCTTCCAGATCACGAACATCGTCTACCACCCGCTTTAGCAAGGAAAGAACCCGGCCGAGACCCCTGCACAGCGGGTCCCGGCCAGGAACATCCGCTAGCGACCGTTCCGATCGCCCTCGTCGAGGCTCTCGGTGTACGGATCCTTCGACCCGGACTTGGCGAGACCGCGGCCGATGAAGTAGGCACCGGCGACGATCGCGACATAGAGCCATGCCTGGCGGGCGATGAACTCGTCGGTCCCGTTGGTGTCGCCACCCTTAATCACAGCGGCGCTCACGAGAATCGCGACAATGACGCCGACCATTCCCCAGAACTCCGTCGTCTTGAACGCCTGCTTGGTCTCAGTCGTCAGCCGACGGACGCGGCCCTCGCGACGGACTGAATCGGTGCGCGGGGCACCGGGCTTTGTTGCAGCTTCCATGCGTTTCATTCCTCTGTCTTTGGATGCTCCCGCCTGGGCGTGCAAGATGACCGGATGGTCACACTCGCCCATTGCTCCCAGACCGGATTGCGAACTGGCAGGTGTTT
>DATAPE010000320.1:0-17588 GCA_036265345.1 Actinomycetota bacterium | reverse complement strand
GCCACCCCGAGAGGTGGCATGCGGCCCCGGCTAACGCGCCACCTGGCCTTCGCTGGGTTCGAAGTCGAACGTCATGGTTCCGATCCGCACCTCATCGCCGGCCCTCGCGCCGGCGTCCGCCAGCACGCGTTCAACCCCAATCGATACCAGGTGGCGCTGCAGCCGTGCCACCGCTTCTTCGTTCTCCATATCCGTCGTCGCGACCGCTCGTTCGGCACGGCGCCCCCACACCCTCCACGTTGACCCCTCGCGCTCGACCCGCACGGGATCGGGTCTGACGACATGTCTCACGAATCCGACCGCCGGCGGTGCCGCCCTCCGGATGCGCTCGACTTCATCGCGGAGAAGCTCGACCAACTCGGGGATGCCCTGCCCAGTCATCGCCGATATAGGGAGGGCTTCCGGGATGCGGTCGAGCTCTGCTGCGCGGTCGGACACCAGATCCACCTTGTTCGCCACGATCAGGGCCGGCCGCCTCGCGAGCTCGGGATCGAAACGCGCAAGCTCTTCCTGCAGGACGGTCGCATCCTGGAAAGGATCTCTATCGGTAGCGGCGAGGTCGATCACATACAGGAGCACCGCCGCACGCCGGACATGGCGCAAGAAACGGTGGCCCAGACCTTTGCCCTGGTGGGCGCCGGGGATCAAACCCGGGATATCGGCAACCACGAAGGATGGCTCGGCCCCCTCGACCACACCGAGATTAGGAGTAAGCGTCGTGAAGGGATAGTCGGCGATCTTGGGCCGGGCCGAAGACATCTTGGCTATGAGCGTCGACTTTCCTGCGTTCGGAAACCCGATCAATCCCACGTCGGCGAGCAGCCGCAGCTCGAGAGTGAGCCAGCGCTCCTCCCCCGGCTCACCCTTATCCGCGAAGGCCGGTGATCTGCGGGTCGCCGTGGCAAAGCGCGCGTTACCCACCCCTCCTTTGCCGCCCCGAGCTGCGACGAACTCATCGCCGGGGGCCGCAAGATCCGCCATCAGGACGCCTTCTTCGTCGTGCACGACGGTGCCGGGAGGGACCAGAACCACGCGGTTCTCTCCCCGGGAGCCGTTTCGCTTGCCACCCTCACCATGGCCCCCACGCCCTGCTTTCACATGGGGATGAGCGCTCACTTCGAGGAAGGTCCCGATCGAGCCGTCGGCCCGCAGGATCACGCTGCCTCCGTCGCCCCCGTTACCGCCGTCGGGACCACCCTTCGGCTTGTACGGTTCGTGATGGAAGCCGACCACTCCATCTCCGCCGGCTCCGGCTATCGCCTTGATCCGAGCTTCATCGACGAACGCCATCAGGATCTGTTGCGGCTATGCGCCGCCTGAGTCAGGACGCGGTGTCTTGGGTGACGATGCTGACCACGCGCCGCCCGCGCAGCCGGTGGAACTGCACTTCACCCGTCGCCTTGGCGAACAGGGTGTCGTCCCGGCCCAGTCCCACGTTATGACCGGGATGAACCCGCGTCCCCCGCTGTCTCACGATGATGGTGCCAGCGCCGACCTGTTCGCCACCGAACGCCTTGACGCCCAACCTCTTGGACTCGGAGTCGCGGCCGTTCCTGGAAGATGCAGCGCCCTTCTTATGTGCCATCGTTGGTCTCCTCGTCAGTGCTCTTTGTCTTGGTTGCGGACCGTGCCCGCGTCAGCTTGATCCCCGAAATCTGAACGCTCGTGTATTTCTGACGGTGGCCGGCGTTGCGCCGGTACCCGGTCTTGTTGCGGTACTTCGCAACGTTGACTTTTGGGCCCTTCGTCTCCCCCACGATGGTCGCCGTCACACGAGCATCGGCAAGGTCAGACTTCTCCGACCGAGTCTTTCCCTTGTCATCCACGACCAGCAGCGGGACGAACTCCACCGTGTCGGAGCTCTCCTTCGTGCGTTCGATCTCGATGACGTCGCCTTCGGCGACCTTGTATTGCTTTCCGCCGGCGCGGATTATTGCGTACACATGCACTCCCGAAAAGGTGGTGCCACGATTGTGGAACCGCCCAAGGATACCAAAGCCCTGCGAGCCACCAGCTCAGTCCACATCGTGGATCAGGATCCCCCGGCCCTCGCAGGTTGGGCATCTCACCGAGAACGCCTCGACTATGCCGGCGGAAACGTTCTTACGTGTCATCTGCACCAGCCCGAGCGGAGAGATGTCGAATACCTGGGTGCGGGTGCGATCCCGCAGCAGCTCGTTACGAAACACCTTGATGAGCTCATCGCGGTTGCCCGCATCCTCCATGTCGATGAAGTCGATGACGATGATGCCGCCGATGTCGCGAAGCCGGAGCTGACGGCCGATCTCCACCGCCGCCTCCCGGTTGGTTCGAAAGACAGTCTCTTCGAGATTCGACTTGCCGACGAACTTCCCCGTGTTCACATCGATAACCGTCATCGCTTCCGTCCGATCCATCACGATGTGGCCGCCCGAGGGAAGCCAGACCTTCCTATCTAGCGACTTCCGGATCTGCTCGGCCACGCGGAACTCTTCGAAGATAGGAAGCTCACCTGCGTAGAGCTCCAGGCGGCTATCGAGATCGGGGCTCATCGATCGGACGTACACCCGCAGCTTGGACTCCAGCTCCCGGTCGTCCACGACACAGCGCACCACATCTCGATTGAACAGATCCCGGATCACCCGTAGCTCGAGCTCGGGTTCCTGATAGATCAGGGCAGGCGCGGTGCTAGCGGCGGCGCGGCGATCGATGTCCTCCCAGGTCGCGAGGAGACGAGCCAGGTCGCGCTCCAATTCCACTTCATCGGCAGACTGGGCCGCGGTACGGACGATGAGTCCGTGGTCATCCGGGCGGATCCGCGCGGCGATGGTGCGCAGACGGTTTCGTTCGGCGTCCGGCAAGCGCCGGGAGACTCCCACCGTCTTGCCGTGAGGCACGAGCACGAGATGTCGCCCTGGGATCGATACCGCAGCGGTGAGACGCGCTCCCTTGGAGTGCATAGGCGCCTTCGACACCTGGACCAAGATCGACTGTCCCGGCTTGAGAACCGTTTCGATCCGCGGGACCTCGTCGGTGTCGTCGGCGATCCCTACCTCATCCGCGTAGAGCACCCCGTTGCGGGATTCGCCGATGTCTACGAACGACGCCTCCATACCAGGCAGTACGTTCTGCACGCGACCGAGGTAGATGCTGCCGACCAGCGAGCGGTCATCCCGCCGCGCGACATAATGCTCGACGATCGAGCCGGCCTCTAGAACCGCTATCTCCGTGCGGTCCTCATCGGCACGTACCAGCATCGTGCGTTCGACCGGCGGGTGCTCGCGACGTGGCGGACGGCGTCTCGGGCGCCTGCGCCGGCGTGTTTCGCTGCTTGGCGTGCGAGGTTCGGAGGAGTCTTGGTGATCGGCTTCCTCAGGGATCGCCTCGAGGTCCGATGCCTTCTCGCGGGGCAACTGCTGCGCCATCAGACCCTCCCTCGTGGCGCCGTGTTCATAAGAAGCGCCTCATGTGCACGTTGAGCAGAAAACCGATCGACGCGAAGTTGGTGATCAAACTCGAACCTCCAAACGATATGAACGGCAGTGGAATGCCGGTGATCGGCATGATGCCCATGGTCATCCCCACATTGACGAAGATCTGGAACGCCCACAGAGCCACGATGCCGCAGGCAAGCAAGGTTCCGAACGGATCCCGGGACATGGTGGCGATGCGCAGAGCGCGCCAGATCAACAGAGCGAACAGACCCAGCAAAGTGGCGGAGCCAAGGAATCCGAGCTGCTCGCCGACCGCAGTGAAGATGAAGTCCGTGTGCTGTTCTGGCACGAAGTTCAAAGACGTCTGGGTGTTCTTTCCCTCGAGGCCCTTGCCGTGGATGCCGCCCGACGCGATCGCGATCTTGGCCTGGGTCAGGTTGTAGCCGATGGACCGAACGTCCGGCCGGGGATTCAGGAACGCGGTGAAGCGATCGATCTGATACTGCTTGACGAGACCGAAGTGAAGCGAGCCCACGATGACGACCAGTCCCACAACCGCCAGCGCGATGAAGTGACGGATCTTCGCTCCTGCGACCAGGAAGAGCGTCGCCAGGATCGCAACGAAGACGAGGGCCGTGCCGAGATCGGGTTCCAGGAAGATCAGAGCGGCGGGAACCGCGACCATGGCGCAGCAGACGGCAACATCGCGCGCCCTGACCTCTCCTTTGCGCTCTGCCAGGTAGGCAGCAAGGGTGATGATGATCCCTATCTTTGCCAGCTCTGAGGGCTGCACCTGGAAGCTTCCGAGATCGATCCAGCGAGTCGCTCCGAGTTGCGTGCTTCCGATGGGGCTCAGGACGATCAACAAGCCCAGGATGATGCCGCCGTAGATGAAGGCGGCGAACGTGCGCAGGTACCGGTAATCGAATACCGCTACCAGGAGGAGAACCACGAATCCCACGACCATGTAGACCAGCTGCTTCCTGAGGTATGGATCGATGCCGGCAGCAGTTTGTTGGTGAACGGTCGCGGAATAGATCATTAACGCACCGAAGGCCGACAACAACAGCGTGACCACCAGCAGCGTGAGATCCAGATGGCGCACCGGCGCCTTGCGAGCCATGCGCGCCGATATCGGTTCGCCGCCGATCCGATCGACGGCTTCGCCAAAGATGCCCTCTGCCCTCATCCCGATTGATCCTGTCCGAGCGTCACGGTCGGATTCTTGTCGATGCCAAGGATGGACTCCCATATCTGGCGGGCGATGGGGGCCGCGCTCTCGCCACCATGCCCGGCTTTCTGCACGTAGACCGCGATCACGTAACGCGGGTCGGGTGTAGGGCCGTACGAGATGAACCACGAATCGTTGAATACAGAGGTTCCGATCTGGGCGGTACCGGTCTTGCCGACGATCGGATACTTGGACAAGGGAAAGCCCTGGAACGCGGAGTAGGCGGTCCCATTCGGGTTCGAGATGACCTCGCCCAGTCCCTGGGTGATCACTCCCAACTCGGTGCTGTTCAAGGGAAGATGAGCCACGGCCTTGGGCTTGAACTCACGCAGGGTCTTTACGGTGCCATCCTGTTGCTGCCTCTCGAGCGACATCCCGATCTTGGGGGCCCACACCGTGCCCCCGTTCGCGATTGCCGCGTAGGTAACGGCCATCTGCAGGGGAGTCGTACGCATGTCGCCCTGACCGATAGACATGTTGACCGTGTAACCCGGCAGCCACCCGTATTGGCAGGTCGGCGCGGGAGTGTTCTTCGTAGCCAGGTACTGCTCGTGGCACCACTGCTGATCCGGTACCACGCCGCCGTTCTCGTAGGGCAGGTCGACACCGGTCGGGTTACCGAGACCTGCGGTTCGGGCGTAGCGCTGAAAGAGCTCTCGTCCCGACGGGACATCGGTCTTGTCGCCTGACCAGTACTCAGTGCCCTTGACGCCGAAACGAGTCTGCATGTCGTAACCCAACTGGTAATAGAAGGTGTCGCAAGAGACTTCCAACGACTCGGGAAATCCCATGACGCCCAGATCCGCCAGCGTCCAGTCGTGATACAGCACGCTACCCGGCCCTCCTTTCGGTGGGATCGTGATCGTGCCCGGGCAGTCGAGGGTGGAGTAGGGAGTGGCGACCCCCGTCGCCATCGCGGCGCCCGCGGTCACGACCTTGAAAGTGGAGCCCGGGTTCGCGGCAGCCTGGATAGGACGGTTGAGGATCGCATCGTCGTCGGGATTGTTGGGCGTCGCCTGGCCCAGCCTGTCAAATTCCTTCTTCGACAAGCCGTCTGCCGCGATCTTCGGATCGTAGGTGGGCAGGCTGGCCATTGCCAGGATCTGACCATTCCGCGGATCCATCACCACCGCGCTACCTGCGGGGGCCGAGAATCCCGCGTTCCGGGCCGCTTGGATCCCGCTTTTCAGCGCGCGCTGGGTCTCTCGTTGGGTCTTCGCATCCAGTGACAGAACGAGGTCGGGGCCCGACCGTTCGGACTGGACGCGCCGCGTCTGGGTGGGCTCGCCCAACGCATTGACGACTACTCTCTCAATCCCCGGCCTGCCCCGGAGGTAGCGGTCGTAGGTGCGTTCGACGCCAAGCTTTCCCACGATGTCGCCGGCGGCGTAGGCAGGGTGAGCGCCTTTGAACTGCGAGGACTTCAGATCCAGGAGAGAGATCTCTCCCACGTACCCCAGGTCCTGAGCCGCGAGCGCACCAGCCGGATAGTCCCGTACCGGCAGCGGCTCTACGCCGACGCCGGGGTAGTCCTCTCGGTTCTCGAGGATGGTGCTGGCGTCGCGTTCGTGCACGTCGTACGCGACCGGGACAGGTTTGTAGGGCGACGTTCCGGTGCTCTTCGCGTTGTAACGCAGGTCCTTCAACTTGATGCCAAGTAAGTGCGACAGCCGTTTGAAAACGTGATACCTGAGTGCCGGCCGCTGCAGCGTGTCTCTATCTATCGTCACCGCGATGGATTCCTTGTTCACGACCAGAGGCGTTCCGTTGCGATCGAGGATGCGCCCTCGGGGCGGCTCCGAATAGACCGTACGAACCCGGTTCTCTTTCGCCAGCGCCCGGTATTGATCGGTGGCAAGGATCTGCAAGAACCAGAGCCGCGAGAACAACGTGACGAACGCGGCGATCACAAGCACGCCGAGCACCGCGATGCGCAGCGTCATGCGATCTATCCCCAGAGACGTCTGGCGCTGAGGCGAGGAGCCGCTGCCTTTCACCATCGGTAGATCCTCTCCGGCCGGAAGCGATCAGCGACGCGCCGCACCAAAGGGAAGATCAACGGCGTGAGAAGCGTGTTGTAAAGAACGACGAGGCCGATCACCTTCGCGGTGAAAACAAAGCTGATCCACGGCTGGCCCAGGATCACTGAAAGGAGCGCGTAGCTCGCCTCCGCGAGGAACGAGGACAAGGCGACCACGAACACGGGGGCCCACACCGATTCGGTCGTCGAGTACTCCCGAAAGCTGCCCACCGCATAGGCGATCAGCACGTAGACCAGTGCCGTCAGCCCCACGATGGATTGAGGCAGCAGGAGATCCTGCAGGAGCCCGCCGGCGAAAGCGGTCACGACGCCCACCCGAGGACCGTCGGTGAACGCCAGGCAGACGACGACGATGAAAACGAGCTGAGGAATCACGCCCAGCAAGGTCACCTGAGCGATCACTGTGGACTGGAGGGCAAGGGCTGCCACGAGGATGGCGGCGATGGATGCCGCCCGCCCCCATCCGACCTCGGGGAAAAGGCCCCCGCGCGACCTTACCGACGCCATCAGTGACCCTGCTTCTTTCCGTGGTGACGCTTCCCGTGACGCGGGGGCCCGGTGCCCACCAACACTTGCACGACGTCTAGGGAAGTGAAGTTGACCGCGGGCGTGACGGTGATGGCTTTCTCCAGCTGGGCTCCGTTAACCCCCACGTGGTTAACGGTGCCGATAGGGATCTGGGGAGGGAAGACCCCCCGGTCGTAACCGGAAGTCACTACCGTGTCGCCGACCGTGACGTTTGCGTTCGGGCTGATGAAGGAGAGCGTCAGGCTCTCACTTCCGCCTTGTCCTTGGATCACTCCGGTGTCGCCGATCCCTGCGATGCGGGCACCGGCCCCGGCTTGCGGATCGATGAGCAGCAACACCGTTGAAGTGTGTGGAGTTGCCTGAACGATCTTTCCAACGAGACCATCGGCGTTCACCACCGCCATGTCGGGCCGGATCCCGTCTTGGGTCCCCTTGTCCAGGAACACTGCCCACTTGTAGTTGGAGGGCACGCGGCCATCCACCTGGGCGAACACGCGGCGCGCCGTTATGTAAGACGCGGAGAGGTCCATCTCCCTGCGGAATTGCGCGTTCTCCCCGATGACGCTGCGGGCTTGGTCGATCTGGGACCGCAGGTTGGTTAGCTCGGAGCGAAGCCGTGCGTTGTCGCTCCTCAGATGGCTCAGGTCACCTATCGAGGAGAAGAAGTTGCCGATCGGGCGTGTGACGGTGGTGAGCCCTTTCTGGATCGGGGCCACGATGGCCAGCGAGAAGTCCCGAGCACGCTCGAGGGGTCCACCGGCTTGCTCTCGGAAATCGAGAGTGATGACCACGATGCATAACGTGAGGAAGATGAGCAGCAAGAGCCGCCCTCGCCCGGAGCGGCGCCTAATCAACAATAGAACCTCTTCGCACTTCGAAAATGGGGGCAGCCCCGGCTGTCACAGGCCGCCTGCCGGGCCATAGTAGCCCCGCAGCGCGAAAAGGTCGCCTCCGGGGCAGTGGGATCCCGCCCGAGATTGGCGCCGAAGCGCCGGTCCCCGCCCGGGAGCCATCGATCGGTACTAGCACTGGGAGCAATACCGCTTTGTCTGCTTTGTACCTTTTGCTGTCGCGCTCGGCCGGGCTCCCGCCCGCGTCTGAGGGTCGAGCGCTAGTGGTGGCGGTTAGAGGAGATCAGCACCCGTTTGAGGGCCTCGAACTCCTCCAGACACTTCCCCGACCCGATCGCGACCGCCAGCAAGGGGTCGTCGGCGATCAGGATGGGCATCCCGGTCTCGTGCTTGAGGCGCTCGTCCAGGCCCTTCAAGAGGGACCCGCCGCCGGCCAGGACGATCCCCTTGTCCATGATGTCGGCGGCAAGCTCGGGCGGAGTCTTGTCGAGGGTGTTCTTGACCGCGTCCACGATCGCGTTGACGGGTTCCTCGATGGCGCGCCGGATCTCTTCGGCAGACACGACGATCGTCTTCGGCAGCCCCGTCACGAGGTCGCGTCCGCGGATCTCGGCATTCTGCTCTTCGGGCATAGGGAATGCCGACGCGATCGCCATCTTGATCTCTTCGGCGGTGCGCTCCCCCAACATCAGGGAGTACTCCTTCTTGATGTAGTTGATGATCGACTCATCGAGCTCGTCACCACCGATGCGGATCGACTGGCTCGTAACGATGCCCCCCAACGACACGACCGCGACTTCTGTTGTTCCACCACCTATGTCGACAACCATGTTGCCGGTTGGTTCGTGAACGGGAAGACCCGCGCCGATCGCAGCAGCCATCGGTTCCTCGATGATGAACGCACTGCGAGCGCCGGCAGAGATCGTGGCTTCTTCGACCGCGCGCTGTTCGACGCCGGTGATACCGGACGGCACGCACACGACTACGCGCGGCTTCGCTAGGAACGACCGGCGGTGCACCTTCTGGATGAAGTAGCGCAGCATCTTCTCCGTGACATCGAAATCGGCGATCACACCATCTTTCAGGGGCCGGATCGCAACGATGTGGGCCGGGGTGCGGCCGATCATCCGCTTGGCCTCCGATCCGACCGCGAGGATGGCGCCCGTCTTGGTGTTGATGGCCACGACCGAAGGCTCGTTCAGGACGATGCCTCGTCCCCGCACGTAGACCAGCGTGTTGGCGGTCCCGAGGTCGACGGCCATGTCCCGGCCTATGAATTGGAAGAAGTTGTCCATCACAGACTCCTGAGCGTTGAAAGTGTAAGAAGCCGCAGATTACTCCCTGGCGGATTCGGTGGTCGCAGAGCCCGCTGCGTGTGGCCAGGCTCGCCAAAAATTGGTTAGGGGAAGAAGAGGGCGATCTCGCGGATGGCCGACTCGGGGGAGTCCGAGCCGTGCACGATGTTCTCGGTGATCGTGGTTGCGAGGTCTCCCCGGATCGAACCGGGGGCCGCGTCTAAGGGGTTGGTGGCCCCCATGATCTGACGCAGGCCCCGGACCGCGTCGGGGCCCTCGACGATCATCGCGACGACCGGACCGGACGTGATGAACGCGACGAGCTCTCCGAAGAACGGCTTGGCTGCGTGCTCGCCATAGTGCCGTTCGGCCAGCTCGCGGTCGATCGTGAACAACCTCATCGCGGCGAGGGCGTATCCCTTGTCCTCGATCCTGCGGATGACCTCCCCCACCAGGCGCCGGTTTACGCCGTCGGGCTTGACCATCACGAAGGTGCGTTGGGTGTCGGGCACGTCAACCTCCCCGTTCTGCAGCGATGGAGCCGGCCAAAAGGAAGCTTCGAGCTTCGCCGACCACGTAGTGAGATCCGGTGACGCAAACGAGATCGTGGTCCTCGGCTTCGGCAAGAGCAGACGCGACCGCCGCCTCAACACCGGAAGTGAGCTGGGCCGGAAGGCCGGTCTCGGTGGCGGCCTCCAGAAGCTCGCCGGCGGGCACCGAGCGCACCGTTTTCGGTTCGGTGATCATGATCGTGCACGGAACGCGCGTTAGCTCTTGCAGCATCCCTCTGTAGTCCTTGTCGCCCAGGATGCCGAGTACGAAGACGATGCGGTCGAAGGCGAAAGCCTCGATCAAGCTCGTGATCAACGCTGACATGCCGTCCGGATTGTGGGCGACATCCAGGATCACTGGGAGGCCCGGGCGCCCCTCCGTTCGCAACGTCTCGAGCCTTCCGGGAACGAAGGTATGGGCGAAGCCGTCTGCGACTACCTCGTCGCTCAGGGGGCGGGCAAGGAACCGGGTGGTCGCCTCCAGCGCGGTCGCGGCGTTGAGGCCCTGATGACTGCCGTGCAACGGCAGGAACAAGCCGTTGTAGTCGGCGCTGGAGGTCCGGATGGAAAGGAAGCGGCCGCCGAGCGCAACGCGGTTGTCCGTGAGCGAGAACTCTCGTCCGATCTCGCTGACCTCAGCCTCCTGCTGCGCCGCTTCGGCCGCAATGACCTCGAGCACGCCGGGCTTTCGCTCCGCGGTTACCACCCGTGCCTGGGGCTTGATGATCCCGGCCTTCTCACGTGCGATCGTCTCCGCATCGCCCCCCAGCAGGGCCATATGGTCGAGAGCCACGTTCGTGATCACGGACACGGGGGCCTGGACCACGTTCGTGGCATCCCAGCGCCCGCCCAGCCCCACCTCGACCACGGCAACGTCGACGGGCTGTTCGGCCGCCCACAGAAAGAACATCGCGGTGAGCACTTCGAAGAAGGTCAGCTGCTCCCCCAGCTCTGCTTCCGTCAGGTCGATGTAGGGACGGACATGGTCGAACAGAAGACCGAAGTCTTCCTCGGAGATCGGTTGCCCGGCCAGCGCGATCCGCTCCCGGACGGTTTGAAGATGAGGCGAGGTGTAGGTGCCGACGGAAAGGCCGGTGGCACCGAGCAGAGCGCTGGCGATGCGCGCCACGGATGTCTTGCCGTTGGTACCCGTCACATGCAGCGCGGGTAAGGCGAGCTCAGGATGTCCCAACGCATCGCATATCGCCTCGATGCGATGCAGCGAAGGACTCGCCTTCTTCATCGCGTCGATACCCAGGCCATTCAGATAGTGCTCGGCCTCAGAGAAAGTCACGGGTTCAGGCGGGCTCCGGCTCGGCCAACTGCGTGTCGGCGACGAGCGTCTCGGCGGCGCCGTCTGCGATCAGCTCGTAGTCGGCGATGTTGCCCGTTTCGGTGACGTCGTCCATCACGAGCTTCAGCAACCCGAGTTTGCTCTCGGGCCCCGTTACCCCCAGATGCCGGACAGGGAAACGCATCGAGACCTTCGCCTGCGACTTCGCCCGCCGCACCTGGGTCAGCACGGCCACCGCGGCGTCGAAACACCCTTCGTCCTCGCCCGCGGGAAGTTCCCCGACTGTGGGCCACGACGCGACATGGATCGAATCGGCCTTCGCGGCGGTCGTTTGCCAGATCTCCTCGGTTATGAACGGAACGATAGGAGCGAACAAGCGCAGCACGACATCCATAGCGATCCGCAGGGTAGCGATCGCAGAGGGGTCTGACCTGTAAGCACGTCCCTTCGACAGCTCGAGATAGTTGTCGCAGAGGTCAGACCAGAACCAGGTCTCGGTGATCCCCAAAGCGTTCTGGTGCTCCCACGCGTCCCAGCGGTCGGTCACGCGAGCGATGGTCGCCCGCAGGCGCCCGATCAGCGCGCGGTCCAGTGGATAGGTCACCTCGCCGGCGTCTCCCTCGTAGCCGTAGACGAGGCGAGCAGCGTTGAGAAGCTTGGTGGCCAACCGCCTTCCGTCCTTCAGGACCTTGGGATCCCACGCCGAGTCCCAGCCCAGCCGCCCGGATGCCGCCCAGTAGCGCACCGCATCGCTGCCGAACTGATCCAACGTCTCGGTTGGCACGACAACGTTTCCCTTGGATTTCGACATCTTCTTGCGGTCGGGATCGAGGATGAAACCGCTGATCGCGGCGTGCTTCCACGGGACGGATCCATCTTCGAGGTACGCCCGGGTGATCGTGTAGAAGGCCCACGTCCGGATGATGTCGTGCGCCTGCGGTCTCAGGTCGTTCGGATAGAGAGCGCGGTGTCGCTGTTCGTCATCCGGCCATCCCGAGACGATGAGCGGCGTCAGCGACGAAGTTCCCCAGGTGTCGAAAACGTCGGGGTCGCCGACGAAACCACCGGGCTCTCCCCTCTGTTCCGGCCGGAATCCGGTCGGAGTCTCCGCCGACGGGTCCACGGGCAGATCTTCCTTGCGCGGCACGATCACATTCGTATAGTCGATGGCGCCGTCGGCCCCCACGCCGTACCAGACCGGGATCGGAACGCCGAAATAGCGTTGCCGGCTGACACACCAGTCCTGGTTGAGGCCCTCGACCCAATCCTCATAGCGCTTCTGCATCACAAGCGGGTGCCACGCCACCTTGCGCCCTTGTTCGAGCAGCACTTGCTTCTTGTCCAGGATCTTCACGAACCATTGCCGCGTCACTACGAACTCGAGTGGCCGCTCGCCTTTCTCGTAGAACTTGACCGGTCGGCGGAGTTTCTCCGGCTCTCCCTCGATCGCTCCTGCCATCTCGAGGGCGGCCACGATCTCGCGCTGTGCCTGGTTGATGGTCAGACCGGAGAGCTTCGCGTGATGCTCGGCAGCGGTCGCCGGATCGTTCGATACCCACTGCGCCTCTCCCCATGGCACCGGCTTGATCCGCCCGTCACGGCCGATGATCTCCCGGACCGGAACGGCGAGCTCGCGCCACCACTCGACATCGGCCGCGTCGCCGAAGGTGCACACCATCAAGATCCCGGTGCCCTTTTCCATCTCGGCCCCCTCGTCCGCAACGATCGGCACCGGCGCCTCGAACAGAGGTGTAATAGCGTTCGTGCCGATGAGGCTTCGATAGCGTTCGTCGTCCGGATGCGCGACCAACGCGATGCAGGCCGGGATCAACTCTGGGCGCGTGGTTGCGATGACCACCGAGCCGCCCGATTCGAGGCCGAAGCGGATGTTGTAGAAGGAACCCTCTTTGTCGCGGTCTTCAACCTCGGCTTGAGCTATCGCCGACTGGAAATCGATGTCCCACATCGTGGGGGCATCCCGCAGCTCCGCTTCGCCCTTCTCCAGCAGATGTAGGAAGGAGAGCTGGCTCACGAAGCGGGATCGGCGACCGACGGTCGTGTAGGTCTGGGTCCAATCACAAGACAGCCCCAGACGTTCAAACAGACTCTTGAAGGCGCGCTCATCCTCTTCCACCACGGCATCGCATAGCTCTATGAACTTGCGCCGCGACAAAGAGCGCGGCTGGCCGTCCGCCCCTCGTTCGAGCTCCAGGTCCTCGCCCTCGTAGGGCAGACTCGGATCGCATCTGACGTTGAACATGTTCTGGACCCGACGCTCGGTGGCCAAACCGTTGTCGTCCCATCCCATGGGATAGAAGATGTTCTCGCCGCGCATACGGTGATAGCGCACCACGAGGTCGGTCTGGGTGAACGAATAGCAGTGGCCGATGTGCAAGACGCCGCTGACGGTTGGCGGCGGGGTGTCTACGACGAAGGTCTCATCCCGGCCTCGCGCGGGGTCGTACCGGTAGATCCCACGCTCCTCCCAATACGACTGCCACCGCTCTTCGAGCTCGTTCATCTCTCTTCCTCGTTAGCTTCCTGCCTCAAAGAAAAGCGTTTATAGCGCGCATCATCTCAACAGAACCGGGATCGGGTTGGCGGAGCGCGGGATTAAGCGGAGCGCTCGCCCCGAGCCGGACGCTCGGTGCGTACCTTCGTGCGTGGAACCAGGGTGGGATTGACGCGCTCGAGGACCACCTCGCGGGTGATCACGCACCGGCCCACGTCCTCGCGCCCCGGAAGGTCGTACATCACGTTGAGAAGCACCTCTTCGAGGATGGCGCGCAAGCCTCTGGCGCCGGTCCCCCGCAGCATCGACTGCTCGGCCACGGCCACGAGGGCGTCGTCGGTGAAGTTCAACTCGACGCCGTCGAATTCGAAGAATTTCTTGTACTGCTTGATCAAGGCGTTCTTCGGCTCGGTCAGGATCTTGACGAGAGCGTCCTTGTCCAGGTTGTGCACGTGAGTGATCACAGGCAAGCGGCCGATGAACTCCGGGATCAAGCCGTATCTCAGGAGGTCTTCCGGAAGTACGTGGCCGAGGATCGTGCCGAGGTCCTTCTCCTCTATGCGCCGCACGTCGGCACCGAACCCCACGCCTTTCCGGCCGACGCGGTTCTCGATGATCCGCTCCAGGCCCGCGAAAGCGCCGCCGCAGATGAACAGGACGTTCGTGGTGTCGATCTGGATGAACTCCTGATGCGGGTGCTTGCGGCCCCCCTGGGGAGGCACGCTGGCAGTAGTTCCCTCGAGGATCTTCAGCAATGCCTGCTGGACCCCCTCGCCGGAGACATCTCTGGTGATCGACGGGTTCTCGGACTTGCGTGCGATCTTGTCGACCTCGTCGATGTAGATGATTCCCGTCTCAGCCCGCTTGACGTCGTAGTCGGCGGCCTGGATCAGCTTGAGGAGGATGTTCTCGACGTCCTCCCCGACATAGCCGGCTTCGGTCAGCGCGGTCGCGTCGGCGATGGCGAAGGGGACGTTCAACATCCTGGCCAGCGTTTGGGCCAGCAGCGTCTTGCCGCACCCCGTGGGACCGAGCAGGACGATGTTCGACTTCGCCAGCTCGACATCGCTGTCTTGATGCGCGCCAACCTGGATGCGCTTGTAGTGGTTGTAGACCGCCACCGACAGGACCTTCTTGGCCTGCTCCTGGCCCACGATGTAGTCGTTCAGGAACTCGTAGATCTCTTTCGGCTTGGGGAGGTCTTCGAGCTTCAGCTCGGGAGTTTCGGCAAGCTCCTCCTCGATGATCTCGTTGCAGAGATCGATGCACTCGTCACAGATGTAGACACCGGGACCGGCGATGAGCTTCTTGACCTGCTTCTGCGATTTCCCACAGAAAGAACACTTCAGCAGATCTCCGCCGTCCCCGAACTTCGGCATGCTTTCCCCCTACGCCTCTGACTGCTCTGCCATCGAAGGCTCGGCCTGATCGTTCAAGAGGCGAGCCGGCTCACCTTGAAGGAGTGCGCCCCCCTTCTTCTCCGCCACGGTGCGGCTTTCGATCACCTCATCGATAATACCGTAGGCCTTTGCCTCTTCGGAGGTCATGAACCTGTCTCGGTCGATGTCCTTTTCGACTTGTTCGTAAGGCTTTCCGCTGTGGAAGGCGATGATCTCGGCCATGCGCTTGCGCAGCGACAGCACCTCTTTGGCATGGATCTCGATATCGGTCGGCGTTCCCTGGAACCCCGCCGAGCCTTGATGGATCATGACTTTGGAGTTCGGCAACGAGAAGCGCTTTTTGGCGGCGCCGCCACACAGCAGGATCGCGCCCATCGACATCGCCATGCCCACACAGATCGTTGACACGTCGGGCTTGATGTACTGCATCGTGTCGTAGATCGCCATCCCCGCGTAGACCATGCCGCCGGGTGAGTTGATGTACAGGTTGATGTCCTTGTCCGGGTCTTCTGATTCGAGATGGAGCAGTTGGGCGACGATCAGGTTCGCCACCTGGTCGTCGACGGGCGTCCCGAGCATCACGATCCGCTCTTTTAACAGGCGCGAGTAGATGTCGAAAGCGCGCTCGCCGCGACTCGTCTGCTCGACGACCATCGGAACGAGGTAGTTCTGGTACTGGTCTTGCACGTTCATCTGCGTTCCTCCAACCGGGGCGCTATCAGCCCTGTTTGTGGTTTTGAAAGATCGAACCAGTGTCCACTATTGCTCATCGGGAGGTCCTCCCTGGACAGCGACGTGCTCGACAAGATAATCGAGGGCCTTTCGGCGCAGGACATCGGCCACTATCGCGCCCAGCTGGTTCGACTTAACCAGCTGGTCGGCCACCTCTTTCGGGTCTCGTTCAGACCTGGCCGCCACCATGGCGATCTCTCGGCCCAGGTCCTGGTCCTCGACCTGTAGATCCCGGTTCCGGGCGAGCTCTTCGAGCAGCAATTCCGCTTTGACCGAGGCAGCGGCGTCGATACGGATGTCTCGGCGGATCTCGAGTTCGGTCTGGCCCCCGGTTTCGGCGTATTGGTCGAGCGTCATCCCCGCCTGCTTCAGATCCGCCTCGATGTGCTCGAGCCGGTGGTTGAACTCGCCCTCCACCAGCTTCTCGGGGGCTTCGAGAGGGGATGCTTCGACGAACGCCGTCAGCACTCGGCGCCGCAATTCCTCTTCGGCGATCTGCGCCTTGACCTCCGCCAGGCGGGTTCGCAGGTCCTCTTTGAGCTCGTCTAACGAGTCGAACTCGCCTGCCGTTTTCGCAAATTCGTCGTCGAGCGGCGCCAGCTTCTTGGTCTTTATCTCCTTGACCAGCACCGTGAAGGAGATGTCCTGGCCCGCGAGCTCGCCCTGGGGAACAGCGTCGGTGAACTTCAGGATGGCGCCGGGGCGGGTTCCCTCCAGCTCTTCATCGAGCTTGGGGGGGCCGGTACGCGAGCCCACCTCATATAGAAGGTCGGACGCACTCGCATCCTCGATGGGCTCATCGTGGCGGTAGCCCTTGAGGTCGATCAGCGCGAAGTCGCCGCGGCGGGCATCCCGACCGACGGTCTCGAGCTCGGCGAAGCGATCCCGCAGGCGCTCGAGTTGCTCGTTGATGTCCTCGTCGGTGACATCCGGCGAGGGGGCCTCAACGGTTAGGGAGTCCATGTCGGGCAGCTCGATATCGGGCCGGACGTCGACGGTCACCTCGAACACCAGCGGCGAGCCGGTCTCGAACTCGACCACCTTTATATCGGGGGGCGCTATCGCTTCAAGCTCCTCGGCGCGCAGCGCCTCGCGGTAGAAATCCGGCAAGGCATCTCGCAGCGCCTCCTCGCGCACCGCTTCGGGCCCCACCCGGGCGTCGATCAACGGACGCGGGACCTTGCCCTTACGGAACCCGGGCACCTTTATCTCTTTGGCCCAGCGGCGATAGACCGCGTCGATGGCGGGGCCGAGTGCGGTCTCGGGCACCTCGACGCGCATCTTGACGCGATCCTTCTCGACTCGCTCGGCGGAGGTCTCCACTGTGGCTGCAGGCATGGCGGCCATAGTAGTCAGCGGGGAGGACACACCGACGGCTCCCGCGGGGCCGGCCGGTAGCATCAGCGTTCTCACGGGGCGTAGCGCAGCTTGGTTAGCGCGCGGCGTTTGGGACGCCGAGGTCGCCGGTTCGAATCCGGCCGCCCCGACTCATTTGGGTGCGAACTCTGTCACATCTGGCGGTCGATTCTGGACCACCAAACCCGGCGCACTCGAGTCAGACCAGCCGACGAGACACGACCCAATAGAGTTGACAGCCCTCGCGGGTGTAGCTCAATGGCAGAGCACCAGCCTTCCAAGCTGGCTATGAGGGTTCGATTCCCTTCACCCGCTCCACCGCCAGAACCCGCTCCCGAGGGACCGTCGAGCGGTTCCCCTCCTCGGCGAACGGTCAGCGCAGAA
>DATAPE010000319.1:0-7179 GCA_036265345.1 Actinomycetota bacterium | reverse complement strand
CCATCAAGCCGGCGCCGTTCGATGCCGCTTCCTTTATCAGCGCACAGGTCTTGTCGATCGTCGCCTCTCGATCGAGAAAGACGGGAGCAGCCTGCACCGCGGCCGCAGTCACCTTCGTCATGTCACTCCTTGATCGCGAAGATTCACCCTACGGGACGAGAGAAGGACACACTCTGAGGCACTCCCTCCTACGCCTAGATGCCTACGGGACCGAAGTACTCCCACAGTGAGGTGACGAGGGCTTTGTCGCCGAGGACCTCGAGGTCGCTCGGTTGCTTGCGACGCCACATGAACAGCAGAAGGTCGGATGCGTTGGCCCGAACCGCGGCCTCCCCCTTTTCATGACCTCGGCGCACCTCTGGAAGCTTGCCCTTGGTCAGTCTCAGTATCCATTCTCCGGTCGCGTCGGTGCTGTGGAAGTGCACCGTGCCCTCAACACCTGCCCAAGAATCTTCCTCTTCTGCCCCAGCGACCATGTGGATGTCCAAGAACTCATCAACGCCGTCAGCAGCGAGTTCGGGATCGATCGCTGCGGCCGTGCCCGTCGCATTCTCGGCATCCCAGCGATGGACCGCGGTTTCCTGTGCCATCCGCCGCCGCCAGAAACCGGCGGTGTTGTCGGGAGGCCACCACGTCCACGCGGGCGAATCTACGGGAAGCTCGCGGAGAAGCTGTTCCAGCCTAGTGAGCCCTCGCTCGTACCAGTCGATCAACCCTGCTTCGTCGGTCGGGGCCTCTTCCACGTCCAGTGGCGGGTCCCGCTCGATCGTCCTACGGCGCAGGCGTTCCGAGATGTTCCGGTGCACGTAGCCCGTGTGCTCCACGAGCTCGAACACGTTCCATTCCGGGCACGACGGCACGTGCGCCTTCATGTCGCGCTGGGCAGCGGCCGACAGGGCCGCCCCTTCATCGCGCACGAAATCGATATACGGAAGATCTTTCACGGCCGCGATTGTGACAGATGGGGCCCGAACGAGGCGGGTGCGGGCGTCAGGATACGCGCGTGAGCCGGTGGCGGAAGATCTTAACGTCGCGCCGTAGCCAGTCGGTGTGCGTGTTTCGCCACCCTTCGTGATCCTTGAAGAACCGGCTTGCGTTCGCCATCGCGTGCCCGATCACGTTGTGCCTCTTGATGTGGAAGCGCCTCTTCAACCACTTGACCAGGCGGAGAGCGGCCCGGATCTGGCGCGGCCGGTGGAGGATCTGCTGGTCGGCCCAATGAGACCCGGCCCCCGTGGGCTGCACCATCTCGACACCGATGGCGGTGTAGTTCAGCCCGATCGTATGGCGGCAGCGGATCGACACCGGTACCAGTTTGTAGATCGTGCCCGCACGTCCCACGATGAAATGCGCGCATACCCCCGGCAGCTCGCCCAGGTTGGGTGCGTTGGCCGCAAATGTGTTCCAGGCCGCCGAGTAGCTGTTCCCGCCGGTGAAATGAAGGACGATCACGCGCCGGTGGATCAGGCGCCAGCGCCGAGCACCGTAGTGCCGGCGCGAGTAGAGCGCCGTCTCGCGCTTTCGCTGGTGGCCAAAGGGGATCAGATCGTCCTTGATGCGAGGGCGAGATCGGGGGTGTGCGGAGGAGTGCGGCGCGATGGTTGCAAAAGTGTGCACCGAGCCGGTGGCGGAGCTCGTCGCGGGCACGATCCCCGAGGCCACCAGCATGACGACGAGGCCCCTCGTCACCAACATGCGTCGCGCCGTCCAAGACATCACCGGTGGCACCCCCGCGTCGGACTCGCGTTCGAGCGGTCATCTCGTGTGACCGACTCGCGATGATGCACCAAAAGTCCATGCGGCGGCTGCCGCCCACGGTTTGGGGGCAGCACCACCAGAGCTCAGTCCGCGGTCAGCGGCGGACCCAGTACCGACATGTTGTGCCTCTCAAAGATCGCCGCGACCACGGCTGGATCCGGCTTCCCGTTTCGGGTGGCGGGGCCCAGCTCTTCGTAGAACTTGTGTCCGCCGCCGGGCGTATACACCACGATGACCTCACCCGGCTCATCCGTCAGATTGAGGAACGTGTGCGGGATCCGGGTGGGCAGAAACGCAAACCCACCCTTGTCTAGTCGGAACAGCTCATCGCCGATCCTCACCTTGAACCGGCCCTTCAGCACATGGATCGTTTCGTGCTGCGCATGGTGCACATGCAGGGGCGGCCCGGCGTTAGGCGCAACCTCGACGATGAAATAGTCAAACGCGCCACCCGTGTCATCACCGGTGACCTTGAAGATGAGATCGCGTCCGGGGCCCGACTGGAGTCGCAGCCCGTCCCCCGACGCTAGAACCGTGTGCGCAGCCGTCATCGTGGTCACATCCATCTCCCATCCGTAGCAAGGCGGTAAAGTACTTGCGTCACGCAAACAATATGGGAGGTATTTGCGTATGTCAAGTAGTTCTCTGCGCACCGCCGAGGCCCGGTCCGATCGCGATGCCGCCTCCGAGCCGGATCCATTCACCCCTGATGAATTCGGGGCGTGGCGGGGCATGCTGCGGGTGCACACGACGGTTTTCAGGGAACTCGACCGCCGGCTGAAGGCCGATCACGGCTTTGGCGTCGACGCGTACGGGGTACTCGTCACCCTGGTGAACTCGCCCGACCGCATGCTCACTATCGGGCAGCTAGGCGACCGGCGCCACCTCACTCCCAGTGGGGTCTCGAGATCGGTCGACCGGCTCGCCAGGATCGGGCTGGTGCAGCGACGCACGAACCCCGCCGATGGACGCAGCCTCTTCGTCGTGTTGACGGACGAGGGCATGGCGCGCCTGCGGCGTGCACAAGTCACTCACCATGCTGTCGTCCGCGAGCTGCTTTTCGTCCACCTGGACGCCCGGGACATCGGGCGCCTCAGTGAGCTGTGGGAGAAGGCGATGCCGGGCTCAGTCTCCAGCCGCATATGGCCGCCCGAGGCCGGCACGATTTAGGCCCGAACAGGGTCGGCTCCGTGCTTAAGCGTCAGGCGGTCCTGTCCCACCACCGGAGCACCCGGAGCGCGCGGTGGGTGTTCCAGCGGCTCGGCGTCCCCACACTCTCGAGGTCGAAGTGGACGCGACCGGGATGGATGTAGTCGAGCAGCCACCGCCCGTCGGGCTGCTGCTTCGATCGCACGACGGCCACTGCCTCGGCCATCCGGGGATCAGGGTTCGCCCCCGACCCCCGGAAGTAGTCGAGCGCGCGGAGAACGTCGTAGTGCCAGTAGTACGGGAACGCGAACTCGAGATAGCCGGGGCGAACGACCTCCCCAGTGCTCTTGCGACGGAAAAGGCTGCGTTCGAGCAGGTACTCCTCGCCGCCGCGCCGGGCAGTGCGCACTTCCTCGGACCCGCCGGCCGCCCGTTCGAACTCAAGCAGGCCGTCGAGCACGTCGATCGTCGTGTCGAACGATGATCGCACCGATCCGTTCTCGGCCTCGCAGTTCCAGCCGCCGTCGTCGAGCCGCTCATCGAGGATCCGCTTGACGATGGGCCCCACGTCCACGCCGAAGTACGCCCCGCTCTCGATCGTCCTGCCGTTGATGCAGGGCTCAACCTCGCCGTCGAAATACGGTTGGCCGTCGTGCTCCCAGCGCGCGTTCTCTGCCACAAGTGCGATCGCCCGGCGGGCGGAGTCGGATGCCGGGTCGAGCCCCAAGAGTTGCAGGGTCTGCAGCGTATGCATCGTGGCCGTCCAGGGCTGCCCGGGTTCGCCGCCGGCGTATGAGGCCGGAAAACAGGCGCCGCCGGCCCAGGGCCCGTCGGGATCTTCCAGCGCGAGGAGACGAGCGCCCCAGCCTTCGTGTTCGACGCGGCTCCGCTCGGTCGAAACCTCGTTGGGCGACGCGTCCGTGAGATCCCGCAGGACCTGCCAGCGGATGGCTGGGTCGCCCTCGAGCAGCCAATCGATCACGTTCATGGCCCGGCAGGCTACCCCGTCCGCCGACGGCCGGATTACCTATCGTCCAGTGATCGCTTTGGGCACCACGCGCCCGCTAGCAAGGTGGATCCGAAGGGATCGAACCGGTGCCTCTGGGGCGTCTATAGCCCGCCGAGGAGGTTGCGCAGCGCGATGGTGTACGAGTCGAGCGCCGCGCGCCGCGGGTGGTCAATCCGGTGGTTCACGGCGACATTTGGACGATGCGGTGGAACGGTGCGGACCGCCAACGCGTTTCACGATCCTCACTGTTCGATTTCCGCCCGTCATCGGGAGATGCGCCTAGCTGACGCGGCATGTATAGAACCCGAGCCGGAGCGCGCGGCGGGAGGGCGAGCGGATCGCCGAGAAACGCGCAGTTAGGGGTGAGATTTGACTTCTTGCTCGCCGGCCCCTTCGGCCGTTGAAGTCACTGTCCGGGAGGCGATCCTCCGGGCCCGGGCATGAGGCCGAGCTGCATCAGGACGCTCGCGACGTCGTAAACGCCGTAGTGCTCGGTGAAACGCCCATCGTCGCCCACCACGACCACGTCCATGGCTTCCATCGAATACTGCTTGTTGGTAGCGGGCACACCGGGCATGAACCCGCCGGTGTCAGTCCCGGTCGACCTGGAATGGATCGACACCTTGTTGCCTTCGGCGATCATCTGAATCTCCTCGAAACGAAGATCGTCAGAGGCGGCGAGAAACGCTTTCAGCGTATCCATCGCTCCGGTCTTGTCGTTTCCGAACCCCGGCAAGGGGCTGTGCTCGACGAAGTCGTCCGCCAGAGACTCTTCTGCGTACTGGGGATTCCGCTTGTTGAAGACCTCCTCGTTGAAACGCCGAGTGAGCTCCTTGTTCTCCTCCAGTGACGGCACGTGCTCCTCCTTTTCAGCGAGACGGGCAATTCGTCGAACCGTACCCCAGGTAGCCAGAAGTTCCGGTCAGCAGTCGCCCGGCGGGAAAGACTTTCACTACGACTTCAGTGGTGGTGTTGTGACTCATCTCCTGCAATCTTTCCGCGAACCAACGGCGGGATGGGGTGGGATCGAACCGGTTGGCCTTTCGCCCATGAGCACGGTCGGCGCTCCAGGCGCCATGGCTGGTGGGTGGACCCGACCGGGATCGAACCGGTTGCCTTCGCCATGCCATGGCGACGCTCTACCAAGTGAGCTACGGGCCCCCAGAACGGGACGAGACTAGCAGTACCTACTCTTCAGACGGGCTGTCTGGGCCCGGTTCCGCGCTCGTTCCCTCGGTCGATGGCGGCGTTCCGCTCGACCCGCCGGGCAGAGCTCTCCCACGGCGCCGGCGCCTCCGGCCCCGCCGGCGTTTGGGGGCCGCCTCACGCTCCCCCGCCCCCGCCGCGACGCGCGGAGCCGCCGGTGCGCGCTCCCGCTTGGGTCCTGCGTGGACGGGGGCAGACTCCGGCGCCGGGGCTCCATGTTCGGCCGGGCTCGGCCGCTCGACCCGTACGTCCCGTTCGTCGGCGACCTTGATGGTGATCCGGTATTCCTGCGGGTACTGCGGCACGCCCCATTCGGATTGCAGATCGCCGATCAACTTCTCGAGCGTCTGGCCGTCTGCCGGCCCGGTCAAGGTCGCGGGTCGCTCCTTGGGCGCCGCTCGCACGAGGTCTTCCGATAGGAACGGCGATCCATTCTTGCGCCTGGCGCTGCCCCGGCCGCGACGGCGGCTGCGTGACCGCGTTTGGGCGCCGGGTTCCCGTCCAGCCTCGGGCTGGGTTTGACCTTCGGTGCGCTTCGCAGGGGCCTCGGGCTGCTCGCCTCTGCCTCGTCTACGTCGCCTCCGCCGTGGCGGGCTCATCTCGTTCCTCCCAGGTGTCGTCAAAGGGGACAACAGGCGCGTCGGCCCACAGACGTTCGAGGTCGTAGTAGTCGCGCTGGTCCGGTTGAAAAACGTGAACGACGAAATCTACGTAATCCAGAAGCACCCAACTGCCCTCTCGGACTCCCTCACGTCTGAACGGCTTCACACCGGCGTCCTCATGCAAACGGCGTTCCACCTCCTCGGCGATCGTCCTCACTTGCCGCTGCGTTCTCCCATCACAGATGACGAAATGATCCGTGATGACGAGCTGCCGGGAGACATCGAGGATCACGATCCGCTCGGCCTGCTTGGAAGATGCGGCGCGAGCTGCGGTAAGAACCAGCTTTAGAGCTTCTGTCATACGGTGCGGATTCCGCAAACGTCCTTTCCGGCGCGAATGTCCCCTGCACGATACCGTGCTCCACCCGCCTCTCCGCGGCGCCGGAAGCAAGCTCCGGGCCCGCCCCGGCTACTCTGGCGAGGGAGGATCCCGGTAGAGGTGGTGCGCGGCGATGTACTCGGCCACCTGGCGCGGAACCAGATCGTCTATCGGTTCGCCCCGGCGCACGGCGGCGCGGATCTCGGTGGAAGAGACGTCCACCGGGGACACCTCGAGGACCTCGACCTCCGGCGCTCCCGCAGGCAATGACAGCGTGCTCAGGTCGAAGCCCGGCCTGGTCACCGCGACGACGTGCGTCAGGCCGCCGAGATCCTCGATCCGGTGCCAGGTGTCGAGGTTGATAGCCGCGTCTGCTCCGAGGATCAAGAAAAACTCCGCGCCGGCGAAGCGCTCGGCCAGCGCCACCATCGTGTCGATCGTGTAGGTCGGACCTTTCCGGTCGAGCTCGATCCGGGACACCGCGAATCTGGCATCCGACGCAGCACCAAGCACGGTCATTGCCAGCCGATCCTCTGCGTCGGCATATCCAGACTTCTGCCACGGCTGCGACGCGGGGATAAAGATGACGCGGTCGAGATGCTTGCGCGAGGCAACGGCGGCGGCGATCCGGAAGTGACCGTTGTGTGGGGGATCGAAGGTACCTCCCATGACACCCACGCGACCGTTCCCCGGCAACATCTCGATCTCGGTCATGCCACCCCGAGAGGTGGCATGCGGCCCCGGCTAACGCGCCACCTGGCCTTCGCTGGGTTCGAAGTCGAACGTCATGGTTCCGATCCGCACCTCATCGCCGGCCCTCGCGCCGGCGTCCGCCAGCACCCGTTCAACCCCGATCGATATCAGGTGGCGCTGCAACCGTGCCACCGCTTCTTCGTTGTCCATATCCGTCGTCGCGACCGCTCGCTCGGCACGGCGCCCCCACACCCTCCATGTTGACCCCTCCCGCTCGACCCGCACGGGATCGGGTCTGACGACATGCCTCACGAATCCGACCGCCGGCGGTGCCGCCCTCCGGATGCGCTCGACTTCATCGCGGAGAAGCTCGACCAACTCGG
>DATAPE010000318.1:0-6460 GCA_036265345.1 Actinomycetota bacterium | reverse complement strand
CCATCTTCTTGTGAGACGCGACCCACGCGCCGGCGATAAAGAACGATGCTCGGGTTTTCTTCTGGGTCAGGGTTCGCAGAACAGACGCCAGGTGACGCGCGCTGGTGCGGCCGTCGAACGTGATCAGGACGTCGTGCGCGCGGGGGCCGATCACCCATTCGCCCGGCGCCGATGCTGCGGCGCTCACGGAACCTGCGCTGAGCACGAGCACGGCGCTCGCCTGCGCCACGACCAGGGCGATCGCGAGGCTCCGATCGAGCTTGTGGTCCGTCATCGTGCCAGGGAGTGTAAGGCCCGGCATGCCAACATCAGGTTCTTCTCAACCGATTACGCGTGAAAAGAAACAAGCCGAAGAACGCGAGCAGTACGAGCAGATAAATGATCGCGGCGCCACTGCTGTGCCGGCGCAACGGGCGCGGCGTGGGTGCCTGCGGCGTAGGCGTATGCCCCGCGGGCGCCGCCAAGAAGGTGCTGCCGGACCGGCCGGACGTGGTCAAGCTGACTCGGACCGAAACCACTGCGGACGTGGGACGCGAACCGCCGGTCAGACCAAGCGCTGCCCACGCCAGCGCCAGAAGCACCCACGGCACCAGCAAGCGCCGCGCGCGGACCATCAGCTTCCGCTGGGGGAAGGTGATGGCGTGATGCTCGTGGTAATGGTCGAGGTGGGTGTCGGGACCGGCGTCTTCGGGCTCGATCGGAAGAAGAGGAAGAAGATCACCAGCGCCAGTACCGCAAACAGCACGGCGGTTCGAACCACTCGCTGTCGTTGCTGGGCCCGACGCTGAGCTGCAAGCGCGGCCTGCCGGGCCTTGCGACGTTCCTCGAGACGCTGCAGTTTGCGTTCGTGGCGCGTCTGGGGGCCGCCACTTTCGAGGTCATCTCCATCTCGACCGGACCGGCGATCTCTTGGCATGAGCGAGAAAGATAGCCTTCCGCGCATGGTCTGGCGAACGATCCTCGTCGTCGCGCTGGCCATCAATGCGGCGCTGGGCTTCGGGTACCGGGTTTACAGACTGAGCAAGGGGGGCCCGATAGCCGACGTCTGGGGGCAGGCGGTCCTCGGTGTGCTTCTCGCCGTGGACGCGGCCTTCGTCGGGATGGATGCGGGGTGGGCTCGCTGGGCGGCCTTGGTGTACGGACTGCTGTTCGCGCTCGCCGTGTTACCGGTATGGATCCTCGGTGTCCTTATCCCGATGCGTCCCCGAGCGCCTGACTATGCATTCACCGGCGTCTACTGGGTCGCCTTGTTCGTGATCGTGATCGCGGCGATCGCACTCTGATCCTCGATCGCGCCGGCATCAGCTACCGGTGCTGATGAGGCCCCAGTCTGTCAAGCGACGCGACAGTTCATCCGCGGTCGTCTGGTAAAGAAGGGCCAGCGCCATCAGGTCGTCCTCACGGATCGTCAGCACTCGGCCGTTGTAGTCACCGCGCTGCATCTGGATCGCGGTGGTGAACCGAGACAGGGGATCACGATCGGGCTCTGGCACGCGATCGAGACCCTCGAGGTTTAGGACGACGCGCTTTCTCGTTTCCGCGCCGCCGGCTGCGTGCACGCCATCGTCGGGAAGGATCTCGGACATCGGGACCGCGTAGAAACTCGCTAGCTCCGACAGGCGCGCGATGGTGACATTCCGGTCACCGCGCTCATAAGCTCCCACCACCGCTGCCTTCCAGCGTCCCTCGGAGGCCTGCTGGACATCCTGAAGGGACATGCCCTTCTGGATCCTTATCCGTCGCAGACGTTCACCAACCGCCTTGGCGTAATCCTCGACCCGGTCAGCCACGGGCCTCGGCCCCGCGATATAGCCCTCTTTCGTTCTTGTCCAAACCCAAGTTCCGACTCCCTTGCGATGCCCTTCAAGACAGAGAACCGACATCCTGCCGCATCTCGCCCCCTATCCGGAACAGCCGGCGGTGGATTTGGGTAGGACGGGTGGCTTACGTCCCCTAGAATCTTTCCTATGGCGAGATCATTGTGGTCCGGGGCGATCACTTTCGGGTTGATCAGCATCCCCGTCAAGTTGTACTCATCGGTACAAGAGAAGAGCCTCAAATTCCACATGCTCCACGGCGAGGATGGCGGTCGCATCAAATACAAGCGCGTCTGCGACAAGTGTGGCAAGGAAGTGGGCTGGGACGACATCGTCAAGGGCTACGAATACTCAAAGGACCACTACGTCACCTTCGACGACGAAGAGCTCGCTGCCCTTGACGTGGATTCCATCCGTGCGATCGACGTGGTGTCGTTCGTAGATCTCGAGGAGATCGACCCGATCTATTTCAACAAGACCTATTACATAATCCCCGACGCTCCCGGCCTGAAGGCTGACAAGCTTCTCGCCCAGGCACTCGAAGCCGAGCGCGAGGTAGGGATCGCAAAGGTTGCGCTTCGAGAAAAGGAGCATCTTGCAACCATCCGGCTCAAGGACGGGGTATTCGTGCTCGAGACCATGTACTGGCCGGACGAGATCAGGGAGCCAGAGTTCGCAGAGCTCAACAAGCGGGTCGATGTCAGAGATGCAGAAGTGAAGATGGCCCGGCAGCTCATCCAGCAACTCACCGCCGAGTTCGAACCCGAGGAGTTCCGCGACGAATACCGCGAGAAGCTCGAGGAGCTCGTGCGACAGAAGCAAGAGGGCGAAGAGATCACTTACGCACCCGAGCCGGAGACCGAGCCCACCAAGGTGGTCGATTTGATGGAGGCCTTGAAGGCGTCGGTCGCAGAGGCCAAGAAGCAGAAGAAACCGGCAGAGACAGCGCCGAAGAAGAAGACTTCTGCCCGCAAGGCATCAGCTTCCTGACGATTCCAGACCAAGGACCGGCGCTGGACACCGTCTCGATAAGGATCCCCGCCCTCCCTGCCTACATACAAGTCGTGCGGCTGGTAGCGGCCGGCCTCGCCTCACGCCTCAAGTTCACCCTGGACGAGATCGAGGACCTGAAGATCGCGGTAGACGAGCTCGCCAGCTATGTGATCGGAACGCAGGGCCGCGAGGGAACGCTCGAGATCCGATTCGCGATCCTGGAGAACGGTCTGGAGGTCCACGGCGAGGGTCACCTCACAGCGCACACCAAGCTGCGCACGGAGCTGTCTGAGTTCTCACGCGTGATCCTGGACGGCGTAGCAGATTCCGCCACCTTGGAGCAACAGGACGGCGTCCCCATGTTCGACCTCCTGAAGAAGCGGGCCTAACTTGGCCGAGCGCACCGTCCTTACAAAGGAGGAAGTCAGGGAGATCTTCAACTCGTACGGTGCCGCAACGACAGAAGATGAACGAGCGGAGTATCGAGAACAGCTCGTCGAGCAGTACATCGGTCTCGTGGAGTTCCTTGCGCGGCGGTTCCGCAACCGTGGGGAGCCTCTCGAAGACCTCACGCAAGTGGGAACTATCGGCCTGCTCAAGGCGATAGAGCGATTCGATCTCGAGCGGGAGGTCGAATTCTCTACCTACGCGACGCCAACCATCGTCGGCGAGCTGAAGCGGCATTTCCGAGACAAGGGATGGGCAGTCCGGGTACCACGCAGACTGCAGGAGCTGCATCTGGAGCTGACCAAGATCGTGGGCGATCTGGGTCACGAGTTGGGCAGGTCTCCGACCGTGGCGGAGATCGCCAAGGTTGCGGGAACGACGGACGAAGCAGTGCTCGAAGGGCTCGAGGTCGCCCAGGCCTACAACTTCACTTCGCTCGACGCGCCGATCGAGAACGACAGTGGTGGATCCACCTCGTTCGCCGACCATCTGGGGGTCGAAGACGAACACCTGGAGAATCTCGAGTACCGGGCCTCGCTGGCTCCCGAGATGGCCAAGCTCCCGGAACGCGAGCGCAGGATCCTTTATCTAAGGTTCTTCAAAGGTATGACTCAGTCGGAGATCGCCGAGAGACTGGGGATCTCCCAGATGCACGTCTCCCGGCTCCTGAACAGGACTCTGACGAAGCTGCGGGAGGCGCTCGAAGATTAGGCGAGTTTCGAGCCAACCTTAGGCTGTGTCACCCTCGAGGTAGGAGAGAAACCATGCGCATCGCGGTGCTGTCGGATATCCACGGGAATCTGCTGGCTCTCGACGCGGTGATGACCGACATCGAGGCCCAGAGCCCGGACCAGATCTGGTGCGGCGGCGACCTTGCGTGGGGAGGACCGTGGGCATCGGATTGCATCGCTCGCGTGCGTGCGGCGGGATGGCCCACTGTGCGCGGCAACACCGATGTCTGGGTGACCGGCGATCCTCAGACGATCGAGGGGGACGCCGATCGCAAAGAGATGCAGGCTGTCGCCGCGGCTCATGACATCTCGGATGATGACGCAGCGTGGCTGGTGAGCTTGCCCGTTGGTCACACGGGAGAAGGTTCCATCCTGCTGGTCCACGGAACGCCCGAATCGCCATTCGAAGCACCGATGCCCGATGCCTCTGCGGCCGACTTCTCCCCCTATCAGGGTGAGGCGGCCATCGTCGTCTACGGACACGTCCACCGGGCCTTCGTTCGTCGCCTGTCAGACGGAACCATCGTTTGCAATCCGGGGTCCGTTGGCTTCCCCGAAGACGCGGAGACAGCTTCTTACATGTTGATAGACCTCGAAGGGCCAGAGTGGGTCCTCCGCATCCGCCGGGTCGCCTTCGACCGCCGTGGAAGCATCGCTCAGGCGCGCGCTCTCGGGGGCCCGGTGGAACGGGTATTTCTCTCCCATATGGGACTGGATCCGTGACCGAGAAGTCGTACACGCTGGAGGAAGCGAACGCGCTGCTCCCCTACCTCGCCCCGGCCCTGGTCGAGCTGCGCGAGAGATACGAAGAGGCAGCCAGCATCAGGGCCACTGTGGGGGCCGCGGCCGCTTCGAATGGTTGGTCCGACGAGAGAGAGGCGTGGTCGCGAACCCTGGCACGGGTCGATGAGCTCATCGAGCGTTTCCTGGCATGGAACGTGGAACTGCGGGATGTGTCGACCGGACTCGTCGATTTTCCGACAGTGATCCAGGGACAGGACGCGTATCTGTGCTGGCGGCTGGGCGAACCTGAAGTCGCCTACTGGCACTTCGCAGGCGATGGTTTTGCGGGGCGGACGCCCCTATAACCTCGGCGGTTGCCGCTCCGGATCTGTGGTCGAGAAGTCACATCCCAGGTAACGGAGCTCGCAAAGAATTGTCTCCCGGAATTCTGTGGTCGAGAAGTGACGGTAGGTAACTAGGCCCGCAAAAAACTACATACGGCCTGAGCGCAGAACGTCCAGAACGGCTTTGGCTTCGTCATCGTCGACCACGGCCGGCTGGGCTCGCGGGGGACGCTGAGGGCCGAGGGTACGGCGAAGATTCTCCTCTGCGCGTTCCAGTGACTCTTCGGCCGCCCGTAGCTTCATGCGGAGCTCGGTCTCACGCTGCTCTGCTTCCTGGATGATGGCCTCGAGCTGCGCGGTTCTCTGTCGCTGGCTTTCAGCCTCGCTCGCGAATACTTCGACTTGCGCGGCGCGAAGACCGTCATCGCGGGCAAGAGACAGCAAGCGATCAACGACGGCGTGACCTAGGTCCTCGTAGTTGAGCCGAGCCGTCCGTTTGCGAGCGGGCAAGGCCCCCTCGGCGTCGGTCAACGTCAGAGGCTCGGTGGAAAGGATCGAGACGATGCTGTCCCGCCCCCGCCGTCCTCTCTGAACAACATCGATCCGTCCCGACTCCTGCAGGACCTTGACCGCCTCTGCGCTCCGCACTGAGTTCAGCCCTGCGGCTTGAGCAACATCGCGCATCTTTCCCTGGAAGGTGGAATCTGACGATGCCTGATCCATTCCCTCGAGCAGGCGATTGGCAAGTTCATGCAGATTGGTTCGCGCCACTTCGGATCGCTCTTTTCTGGCTAGAGATTGATCGGCAAGCCTATCGCCGCTACGAGCTACCTTTAGCCAATCCTTCTGAGCTACAGCATTCTCAGTGAATCTTCAGTCGGCGACTGAGCTCCAGTACCGCAGCGGCCGGAAAGCGCCGATGACCACCCAACGTAACGAGGTGCGGGAGCTTCCCCTGCCGTGCCCACCGCGACACCGTTTTGGGTGACTTACCGAGGATCTTTGCAGCCTCTCCCGTCCTTATGTAGGCGGAGCTGGAGGCCGTTTCCGGCCGGAATGAAGTCAGCGTGGTTGCCATGGGTTCCTTTCGGGCCGGGAAAGTCCTGGTCCTTGTCTATCGGCCGAGAGAGCAGTCGAGATGAGGCTCGTAGATGAATCCTCGACGAAGGAGATTTCGCGGGGTCGCAGAGCCCCGCATGCGTGAGGCCTCGCAAAGAAATCGGCCTATTTCGTGGTGGTGTAGCTACCGCGTAGGTAGCCAGGCTCGCACAGGATCCGGGTTAGGTCTGGTCTAGCAGGTCCAGGATGCGGTGGCGCAGCGCTTCGGGGCAGACCTCTCGGTTCCTCACCTTGGCCAGGAGGCTGTGGAACTCCTTCTCCAGGCCGTAGCGCTCGAGGCAGGGCC
>DATAPE010000317.1:0-1589 GCA_036265345.1 Actinomycetota bacterium | reverse complement strand
ATGGCGTGATTAGGGATACGTCCCCTCCCGGCGCCGTCGTTGCCGGTTGCCTCTCCTCACAATGGTCGAATTGTGTTCGGTAACGGGGGCGGGACTGATCGCAGTCGGCCACTCGTTTGCCTTATGGCGACAGACATTCCCCATCATCCGTGCCGAATGTCGCGTTCGGCTTCATATTCCGACCAGGCATCGAACAGGCCGGCGATAACTTCCTCCGACGCCGCGTGCTGTTCGAGGTACTGCGCATACGAGGCAAGCGTCTTTGGGGAGAGGGGCCAGCGCGAATCAGCGGCCGCATGCCGGGCCAGGACGCCGACGGGATCGGGGCGCTCAGTCTGGGCCCGGAGCCAGTGAGTAAAGCTGGAAAGGTCTTGCCGGGCCATATTAACCACCTCGCTGCTTGGTCGCCCGGGATGCACAGGCGATGCGTGCCGGATCGCGAAGACGCAACCCTCGATCCCTCACGGCGTTACCTCAACCTCGAAGAATACGAGAGCATTCCCGTCGACATCGAGAATGGTGAAGTCGGTGGTATTCCCATCGCGCGCCGCCAGATGACCTTCCGGATGAATGACGTTCCGAGCCCGGTACTCCTCGTAGAGGCGCGCCAACCCGGACACGTGGATCTTGCAGGTAGCGCTGCCAAGCGGGGTCGTTTCACCATGCGAGGTCTGCGGCGCCCACGCCATCCAGAGATGGATCTCGACCCCATCTCGTTTGACGATCGCGAATTCGTCGCCAATATGGCGAAGCGCAAACCCCAGTGCATGCTCGTAAAAGCGCAACGCTCGGGTGAGATCGCGTACGGGGAGCGCGGGGATCGCGGAGAGGAGCACCATGCAATCATGATAGGCGACCGGCCCGACCGCCGACAGGGCAAACGACCTGCTATAGTGAAGCCGCCTGACATCATTCCCACCTCATCGGTCGTCTTCCGGGCGGGAAACAGCGTGGCCAACCTCGGCCGCCGCAGGCGCTCCCTGACTCCTACCCGACCCGATCCTCTGTCCACGTGCGGGTCCGCCCACTTTCCCCCCAAGCCCAAACGGACAGACGCCCCCGGTCAATATAGAAAGACGCTCCGATGTTTGAAGCAAATCCCTATTTGGGCACCACCTTCCGTAGCCCCCGTCCCACCGGGGCCGAACCCGCGTACCGCTATCAGACCCGCCGCCTGCTCGCCCGCGACCAGCACCTGTGGGACGCCGCGGAGCAGGCTCGCGGCGCACCCGTGCGCGTATCCGGTAGGGACTATCATCCTGATCTGGTCACACGCATCAGACTCGAGTACCTGGCTACTGCCTTTGGCACGGTTGCCGAATGGAATCGGTCGCACGATCAGATCATTGCCGACGCTCTGGGCCTCGAAGTCCAGCTCCGACGACAGGCGGATCAGATCACTTCGTCAATGCTGAAAGGAGAACGAGCTTGATGCCTCCGCTCGCAAGTGACTGGCGAAGCGAAATTACGCGCCGACTGGAGATCGCTCCCACGATCACTGCCATGCAGCGCTACCTATTGTTCGGGCGTCGGTGTTCCGCCATCGAGGAAAGCAACCCGGCGCCTGGGGATCACCGCATGGTGGTGAC
>DATAPE010000316.1:0-2083 GCA_036265345.1 Actinomycetota bacterium | reverse complement strand
CGGCGTTCTCGGCGTCGGTCTGGCGGTCGATCAGCTTCCAGCGCATGTTGGCCGGAGTCGTCAGCCGGTTGACCTCGACCATGTCGTCTTCCCACTCGATGCCGTCCGCGGTGGCATGGTCGTGTCCATGCTCATGCTCGTGGTCGGGGCCATCGGCGGCTTCGGAAACCAGTTGGGACGGGAGCAGCTTCATCCCGCACTCGGGGCAATGCCCGGGCTCATCCCTGACCACGTCTGGATGCATCGGGCAGGTGTAGCCGCTGTCCGGGGCCTCCATCGCGACCAGCTTCATTCCGCACTCTGGGCAGTGGCCGGGATCGGCGCTGACGACCTCCGGGTGCATCGGGCAGGCATAGATCACCTGTCCCTCCGGCGTCCCCATATCCATCTCTGCGATGAACGCCAGGACCTTGTCTGGCTCGGCATCCAGATATGGAGCGACCCGCTCGCGCTCGGCCACCATGTCCTCATTCGTGCGCAGGACCTCGAACTGACTCCTCAGGTCGGGGTCGGCGCGCTCGTCGCTGACGCTGATCGTCGCCATCGGATAAACCCGACCCCGCGTGCGGTGTTCGAGCGTCAGGTCCCCGACCCTCTCGAAGAGCACATCGACGACCCCCCGCTCTGAGGGAGCCAGGATCACCTCCTTGACGAACCGCTCGTGCTCGACCCGGCCGCTGTCGCCACCGACCAGTTTCATCCGGGCGCCTGGCAGGGCGGCATTGAACACCCGCGTGTTGGCGGTGTTCGTTAGAGAGAAGCGGACTACCTCGCCCCGTCGGGCGTTCAGTGAGAGGTCGCTCTCCCCGTTGATGAGCAACACATCGCCGAAGCGGCCCATCGCCGAATGCGTTATCTGAATCCGACTGAAAGGGGCCACCCTGCCGTCTTCGAGCAGAATGTCGTCGAGCGTCAGGGCGATCTCGCGGTTGACCGGAAGCCAGTAGTCAACGCCCGTTGGCTCGACCAGGATGTTGCCGTAGAGGCCCATCTCCTGGCCGTAGTCCTCGCGAATGTGCGGGTGATACCAGTAGACGCCCGGGTCGGGGAAGCTGCACCGCACCGAGAACCTGCCCCCGACGGGGATCGGGGCCTGCGTCTCGTGGGTGCCGTCGTAGCGATTGTCGAGCCGCAGGCCGTGCCAGTGGACGGTGGTCTCCATGTCGCCCTGATTCTCGATCTCAACCGTGATCTCGCCACCCTCCGGCACCTTGAGGATGGGACCGGGGATCGAGCCGTTGTAGGCGAGCATCCGCACCGTTGCGTCGCCGAGTCGCTTGACCACCGGAGCGATTCGCAGGTCGAAGCGGTCACCGTCGCGAAGCTCGACCACCTCTGTGGACCTGGCCTCGGGAAGGCCTTCGATCTCGGTAGGGAAGTGCTCGGAGCCTGTGGTCAAGTCGCCACCCGTTGGGCTACCCAGGGCAGGGGTAAGGAAAACGACGAGGGGCTGCAGCGCCTACTTTGAGAGTCCGGCGGCTTCGAGGGCTTGGCTCTCGTCCGTGTAGACGGTGCTGCGGGCCAGCTTGCCGTCGCGCACGACCATGACCACCCAGAAGCGCTGCTCGATTGGGACGCCCCCGCGCGACCCACGCGCCTTCATCCAGCCAGTTACCAGCACCCGCTCGCTATCCACGGCCTTTGTCTCCTCGACGCTGGAGTCCCAGTCCTCCCCGAACATCTCTCCCCAACTCGTCAGCCACTCCCGAAAGCCCGGTGCTCCTCGGTAACCACCGCCCTCGACCAACGATTGGACCGTGAACATCTCATGGTCAGGGCGAGCAAGCTCGTTCAGGGTCTCGTAGTCCGGTGTCGGCCTACGCCACGCCGCCTCACAGGCTCGCCGCGCTACTTCCACGTTCTCCTGCGACATCGCCTACTCCGAAAGGCCGGCGGCTTCGAGGGCTTCCGTCTTGGTCCTGAACGCTTGCCCACGGACGGCCTTTCCGTCCCGCAGCATCCAAAGCTGCCAGAGGTCCCAGCTGGTCGGGATACCGCTGTGTTTGCCACGACCCCGGAAGGTCACCGAGGCCACGACCTGATCCCCATCCGCGATCATCTCCCCGAGCTGCGCGCTCGGTTG
>DATAPE010000315.1:0-2999 GCA_036265345.1 Actinomycetota bacterium | reverse complement strand
CAATCGGAAGCAATTGCGAAGCTGGACGGACCCTTCGGGGCCCTCGTCCTGGAGCCTTCGCGACCCGCCATCGCTGAGAGAGCTATCTGGTTTCCCGGCAGCCCAACCTCCGGCAGAATCGCGCCGTAGGGATCAGACATCGGAGGTTGGCGTGTACCAGTGGTGGGTGCTCATTCATCTCGTTGGGGTGTTCGCGTTCCTGGTCTCGCACGGCGTGTCGATGATGATCACCTTCCGGTTGCAAGGGGAACGGGACCCCCGGCAGGTTGCTTCCCTGCTGCAGCTCTCGAGCTCGACGATTTCGGTCTTCTATGCCTCGTTGGGGGTGCTGCTCGTCGGGGGGATCGTCGCGGCGTTCCTCGGGAATCTCTGGAGCTACGGGTGGATCTGGGCAGCGCTCATCATCTTGCTGGTGGTGTCGCTCGCGATGTATGGCATGGCGCGCCCTTACTACCGGCGCGTCAGGTTCGTGACTGCCGCAATCGTGGAGGGCTCGGAAGCGGTGAGCGCACAGCAGTACGACTCGATCTTGGGGTCGGGCCGGCCGATGACGATAGCCGGCATAGGTCTTGTGGGACTCGTCGCGATCCTCTATCTGATGTTGTTCAAACCCACGCTCGGGCTGACTCCCAACCAGGCGGCAGCATCGGCGCCCGGGGCGGCATCGACGATCACCTCCCGGACTGGAGGACCAACGGTCTCCTTAGCGGCAGCCGAGCTCGCTTTCAGCACCGATCGCCTCTCGGTCCCTGCAGGTGAGAAGTTCCTCTTGGCCTTCGACAATCGCGCGGCCGGCGTGTCCCACAACGTCGAGATCCTTAGCTCCGGCGGAGAGGTTCTCTTTCGGGGCAATCTCGTCCCCGGCCCCCAGCAAGTCAAATATCAGGTGCCCGCCTTGAACGCGGGTACCTACCGGTTCATATGTTCTGTGCACCCTCAGCAGATGACCGGAACTCTAGTGGCGAGGTAGCGCTATGTCGTACAGAACTATCGTCGTCGGCACGGATGGTTCGGTTACTGCCTATCGTGCGCAGCACAAGGCGACGCGGATAGCCAAGAGGATGGGCGCGCGCATGGTGATCGTCTGTGGGGTCTCTTCTCCGAACGGGCGTCAGGAAGCCAAGGACATCGTCGCCAAGGCTTGCGCTTCCGCCGAGCTCCACGGCGTTGAAGCCACGGGATCGGTGCGTACTGGAGAGCCCGCTGATGCACTCGTTGAGTCCGCCTCCGAGTCATCGGCAGACCTCATCGTTGTCGGCGACGTGGGGATGGGTCATCTCCGGCACTTTCGATTGGGCGGGGTGGCGGAACGAACCGCTCACAACGCACCTACTGACGTATTGATCGTGCGCACGCGTGAAAAAGTGAGGCGCGAGCGATCCGAGCGGCCGTATCGCGGCATCTTGGTGGGAACCGACGGTTCACCCTCGGCCACCGCTGCCGTTCTAAAGGCGTTCGACCTCGGCATGATCCTGGAGATCGGCGTATTGGTTATCTACGTCGCCGGCGACCCAATCATCGGGGCGATCGTGCTGGAACGAGCAGAGACCGCGAAACCAGACTGGGTCCCGATCGAAACCCGCGTCGTGGAAGGAGAGCCCGCGGAGATCCTTTACGAGGTCGCGCAGGAGGAGCATCGCGACCTGATCATCGTGGGCAACAAGGGAGTGGTTGGAACTCGCCGTTTCATGATGACTTCGGTTCCAACAAGGCTCGCCCACGCCAGCCGCCAAGACCTTCTCATAGCTAAAACGACAGAGCGAACGATTGCCGATCTGGGCCGGGATCGTGGCGGAGTTGTGGACGTAGAGGGTAAGAAACTGGCCGTGTACATCGATCCAGAGGGTCACGCCTACGGCCTGTCGCCTCGTTGTCAGCACATGGGATGCAGCGTTCAATGGAACGATGCGGATAAGACCTGGGATTGCCCCTGTCATGGCTCTCGGTATAAGTTCGACGGGGAGGTCATACAGGGCCCGGCAACCCGCAATCTCGACTCTGTCCCGCTAGGACCTGAGGGCGTGGCGAAGTGACCTTCCGGAGCCTTCCCGAAGAGCGGCACAGAAGTCTTAGGCGATCATGAGAGTCGTGGGCAACGACATCGAGCGCGATGCGCCGGTTGAGCGCAACACTGCGCAGCCACCGCCTCAGACGGTTGACGATGAGCAGGCGCGGCACGGCGATCTGGATCGGCTTCGCCTGAGGTTTCGAAATCCGGACCTCGAGGATCGGTTCCGGACCCACTTTGCCAACCACAACATCACCAATCTCCGGATCGGTCACGCTCTCGGAGTTGTCATGTGGATCACATGGGGATTCATGGTGCGCAATTACCTGGGGAGCGATCGCAGCTTTGATCTGGCGGTCCGATATGGGGTGCTGATTCCCTTGGCGCTCATTGGTCTCGCGCTCACGTTCTTGCCTCACTATCCTCGATTCTGGAAGTTACCTGTGATGACGGTGCTGCTACTCACGGGCCTGACCTGGAGCGGCTACGTGTCAGAGATCAAGAATGTGCCACCTGACTATGGCTACGTCGGCGTCATCCTGATCCAGACCTTTACGTTCAGCATTCTCCGCTTGCCCTTCAGGTTGGTAGCGCTCTTCGACGTGATTACGATGCCGTTCTACTTCGCCGTCGCCCTCAAATCCGGGGACCTTGGTGGTTTGCGGACCTTGCTTGCGATCTTCAACCTCGGTTCCTTCAGTTTGTTGGGTCTGATCGCGTCCTATGTGCTCGAGTGGAAGATCCGAAAACTCTTCCTGCGGGAGCGACAGTTAGATGTGGAGCGAGCGCGATCAGACACATTGTTGTTGAACATCCTTCCCCAGGTCATCATCGATCGGCTCAAGACGAGGCGGGCGCTTGGCCGCTCCGAGCGACTGGCGGATGCGCTCAACGACGTAACAGTGCTATTCGTAGATGCGGTGGGGTTCACGGAGCAGGCGGCGAAAACCCAGCCTGATGAGCTCGTGAGGTCACTCGATGACCTCTTTTG
>DATAPE010000314.1:0-6328 GCA_036265345.1 Actinomycetota bacterium | reverse complement strand
GGTGCCGCTTCGCTCGGCTCGCTAACCGAACATATGTTCGAGTAAGATTACGTCGGAATGGACAGCGACCGCTTATTCGAGCTTCGCCGGCGGACCTTTGACACTCCTCACTTCCGGGGGATCGAGTTCATCGAGGTCGAGGCCAAGTCGATCATCAACCATGTCCCGGGCAGCTATCTGCCCTTCAACTGGACGATCAATCCCTATCGAGGGTGCACGCACGCGTGTACCTATTGCTTTGCGCGCTCGACCCACACCTATATGGATATGAACGCCGGATCTGATTTCGAAAGCAAGATCGTGGTTAAGGTCAACGCTCCCGAACTGTTGCGGAAAGAGTTGCGAGCCAAACGCTGGAAGGGCGAGCACATCGCGATGGGTACCGCTACGGATCCCTACCAACGCGCTGAAGGTCGCTACCGGCTGATGTCTCGGATCATCACCACGCTGACCGAATACCGCAACCCTTTCTCGATCCTGACGAAGGGAACGTTGATCCTGCGCGATCTAGACCTTCTGACTGCGGCCGCGGAGGTAACCGACGTCTCGACCGCGTTCTCGGTCGGCACCGTCGACGAGAAGGTGTGGAACTCGAGCGAGCCGGGGACCCCGCATCCGCGGAAGCGCTTGGAGGCTGTGCGCAAGCTGAATGGCGCCGGTATCCCATGCGGAGTGATGATCGCGCCGGTCCTGCCCGGGATCAGCGATTCGCCGGAACAGCTTCGGGCGGTGATCGAGGCAGCCATCGACGCGGGCGCAACCCATGTGTCTCCGATCCTGCTCCACCTGCGACCTTACGTGAAAGACGTGTACATGGAGTGGCTGCGCGCCAATTACCCCGATCTCGTCGTGCGCTACGAGGCCATGTACCGCAGGGGCGCCTACGCTTCGGTGGCGGACCGCAACGAGCTGTCGGAGAAGGTTCGAGTGGTCCTCGACTCGGCCCCCGCTCGCCCGACCGGCAGGAACCGCCCCCGATCCCGGCCCCCCGCCGAACCCCGCCCCCCGCGAGAGCAACTCACCCTCCTCTAGATCCTTTGCGAGCTCAGCCACGTATAGCGTGGTTCCCCGACCACGACGTCTAAGAATCGGGAACGAAGCAGTTAGGGAGGGAACCATGGACCTGGAGCTCGAGACCCGAGTTATCGAGAGCCGCCTTCGAGAGCCTTTCTCGATATCCAGCGCCACGTGGAACGTTGCCGAGAGCGTCTTTGCCATCGTGCGCCGAGGCGAGCTCGCGGGCGTCGGTGAGGTCTGCACCGACCCGCGCTATACGCAGGACTCCGCCGCCAACATCACGACCACCCTCGAGAACGTGAGCCTCGATCGACTGGGAGGACCGTTCGATCTCGAGGGGATCGACGATCTTCTACCGGTTGGAACTGCTCGTTGTGCGCTCGACATCGCCCTTCACGATCTGGCCGCGCAGGAGGCGGGAATCTCGGTTGCCGAGTTGCTCGGTCTTGGGGGACGCAGGCTGCCAGCCACGTCGGTGACTATTCCCATCTCGAGCGTCCAGCACATGCAGGAGCGCGCAGTGGAATGGAAAGATCACCCGATCATCAAGATGAAGGTGGGATTCGACGGTGATGTCGATGCGGTCAGAGCGGTGCGGGAAGTCTTTCCCGGCGCTATTCGGATCGATGCGAACGAAGGATGGGACAAGCACACCGCGATCGAGAAGCTGAACGAACTGGCTCGCTTCGATATCGAGCTCTGCGAGCAGCCTGTGCCTGCAGGGCACCACAACGACCTTCGCGAGGTCGCCGCCGCGTCGCCGATCCCCGTATTTGCCGATGAGGACGTCAACACCGCCGCCGACGTCTGGCACCTTGCGGACGTTGTGGACGGAGTGAACCTGAAGCTGCGCAAGACGGGTGGGATCAGGGAGGCTCTCCGAGCGGTTCATGTCGCCCGCGCGGTTGGCCTCAAACCGATGCTTGGTTGCGATCTCGAAACGGGCGTGGGGACGACCGCGCAGGCAAGCATCGCCTCGCTCTTCGATCACGTCGACGTCGATGGGCCAATCGCCATGGCAGAAGATCCATTTCCCGGAGTGACCTACGACAACGGGCAGCTCATCCTTCCGGGAGGAGCTGGCCTGGGGCTGCAGCAGCGCCCCGAATGAATACCCAGCGATCGTGGGCCGTCTTGACGGACGGGTACCTCACCACAAGAGAGTCGAAGACGGCGCACGGAGTGATTCGCTATGCACGCGATCCGATCGCATGCGTCGTAGACCGCGACTATGCCGGCAAGGACCTGGCCGATGTGATGCCCGAGCTCGAGCGCTCGGCTCCGATCGTTGGTTCGTTGGAAGAGGCCATGGAGTCCGGGCCGACCTCCTTGTTGCTTGGGGTGGCGACTCCGGGGGGATGGATACCTGAGCATTGGAGAGCCATCGTTCTCGAGGGGATCCGTCACCGTCTGGAGATCGTGAACGGTCTTCACGGCTTCTTGAAGGACGATCCCGAGTTGGTTCGCCTGGCCAAAGAGAACGGCACCCGGCTATGGGACGTGCGCGAGCCGCCTTCGGACATCCCGCTGTGCGCCGGCAAGGCCCTTGACGTTCCACAGCGGATCGTTCTGACCGTCGGAAGTGATTGCGCGGTAGGCAAGATGAGCGTGTCTCTGGAGCTGGCTGCTAGCGGAGAGGCCGCGGGCGTGCGAATGGAGTTCGTCGCCACCGGCCAGACCGGGATCTTGATCGCCGGGCGCGGGATCGCAGTGGATCGCGTGATCTCCGATTTTCTTGCGGGGGCGGCCGAGAAGCTCGTGCTCGAATCGGCGCCGAGCTCCGAGGTCCTGATCGTCGAGGGTCAAGGGGGGCTGTGGCACCCCGCCTACGGAGCAGTGACTCTCGGCTTGATGTACGGCTGCGCCCCCGAAGTCCTCGTTATGTGCCACCGGGCGGGACATACGGCGATCGATGAACCTCCGTACACCACGCTTCCGCCGCTTAGGGACATGATCGATGCCTACGAGAAGTCGGCCGCCACGCTGAGAGAGGCACCGGTCGCCTGTGTGGCCGTCAACTGCAAGGGCCTGTCGCGAGCGCAAGCGCAACGGGAGATCGCCCAGATCGAAGCCGACACGGGCCTGCCCGCAGGGGACGTGTTCGCAGGCGACGGACCGAAACTGTGGGATGCGGTCAGCTCGGTGCTGGCATCCAAACACTCCGCCCCGACAAAGAAATGAAGGCGGCGCTCCCCTCGCAGCGATGGTTACAGGATTCCCGCCTCGGATACTTCGGAGTTACCGGGGCAGCGGAATAGCCCCTTCCGGCGTCAGGTTGCCGCCGGCATGGGACTGGTGGCGCTGATGGAGCAGAGAACTGCTCCGAAGTGGCTGATCTGGGTGGCCCTGTGGACCGTCTATCTGGTGTGGGGCTCGACCTACCTCGCCATCAGGGTCATGGTGCGTACGCTTCCGCCTCTTCTCTCGGGCGGCCTACGGTTCGTGCTTGCGGGAGTCATCCTTCTCGGCATCCTGTGGGTTAGACAAGGACAGGCGGCAATCTCGATCGGGCCCCGCGAGTTTCTCTCGTGTGCGATCGTCGGCACCGCTCTTCTACTCGGCGGGAATGGCTTGGTCTCGGTCGCCGAGCAGAAAGTCCCGTCCGGCGTCGCGGCCCTGGTCATCGCGTCGGTTCCCCTGTGGGTGGTGGTCTTGCGCTCGGTGTTCGATGGCAGGGTGCCCCGAGCCACCTTGTTCGGGGTGGCGATCGGTTTCATCGGCGTGGGCATCCTCGTCGTTCCGGGCGGGCACTCTGCTGGAGCCCCCATCGTCGGCTCGATCGTCCTGTTGGTCGCATCGGTGTGTTGGGCGACGGGATCATTCCTCTCGACCAAGTTGAGATTCCCCTCAGAACCCTTGGTGTCGACCGGCTTCCAGATGCTGGCCGGCGGGATCGTGATGACGTTGGTGGCGCTGGCGTCGGGAGAAGCTACCGACTTCCATGCTTCGGAGCTGAGTCGCTCGTCGCTCTTGGCCTTCATCTACCTGGTCGTGGCGGGGTCGCTGCTCGCGTTCACTGCATACAGCTGGCTGCTCCGCAATGCGCCGATCTCCAAGGTTTCCACCTACGCCTACGTGAATCCGCTGGTCGCGATCCTGTTGGGATGGTGGATCCTCAATGAGCGGGTGACCGCGAGCGTGGCCATCGGCGCGGCAGTCATCGTTGCCTCGGTGGCGTTCATCATCCGAAAGGATGCACAGGTGGCGCGCAGCCATCGGGAGGCTGTGGAAACGCGTCCGGAGCCCGTCTCGGCGGACGGCGCCAAGCTCTAGCCTTCGAAGCATGAGCGCTCGTACGAGCTTGATAGTGGTGCTTCTGGTCGCTCTAACCGCGTGCCAGACCGCGGATCTCCAGTCAGGAGCGGGCGCGAAAACGCCCGATACCTCCTTCCGGAGGGGTGGCCCACCGACGAGCCCGACCCGAGCCCGGCGAGCGCCTTTCGGCCTCCACACGACGGCCGCCCTGCCTCTCGCTCGCTACCTAACTCGTACCGATCGCCAACTTCGGCGAGACATCTATATCTGGAAAGCGCGCGAGAGTCGCCTGGGCTCCCCGATCGCCCGCCGGGTTCTGAGCGAGGGGCTGAGGCAACAAAGGATCTACCGCTTCTTGGCGGTGCGTCCGAGCATCGCCAGGCGCGTCGAGGCGGCAGTGGATGTCGAGGTCTTGCATGAGATGCACGCAAATCTCGGCGCGGCTGGGGACCTGAGGTCTATCGTCTCTCCCGTCCCCAAGGTTCCCAGGTACCAGTTCGCGCACCCGAAGAGTCCCCGCGAGCTAAAGAAGCTGTACGGAGAAGCAGAACGGCGCTACCGGATTCCATGGAACGTGCTGGCGGCCATCAACTTCGTCGAATCGAAGTTCGGCCGCATCCTTGGGCCGAGCTCGTCAGGCGCGCTGGGACCTATGCAGTTCCTGCCGGCGACATTCGCAGCCTATGGAAGAGGCGATATCAGGGACCCACACGACGCGATCCTTGCGGCCGCGAGATACCTTCATGCAGACGGAGCCCCTCAGCGTCTTCGCGCCGCGCTCTTCGCTTATAACCGTGCTGATGCCTACGTCGACGCGATCCTCCGCTACGCACGCCAGATGCGCAGGAATAGATGGAGCTTCTGGGCTTACTACGGATATCAGGTGTTCGTTACCACCAGCAAGGGCTCGGTGCGTCTAACGGGACCCGGCACCGAGCATCCGGACTAGACCCCGGGGCGGCCGGCTCCCACGAAGTCCGATCGAGAGGCGGGAACCACCCGTACGAAGGCACCGGTGTAAGGCGCTTCCACCATCCGGCCCCCGCCTACGTACATCGCAACGTGGTGGATGGGGCTTCCAAAGAACAGCAAGTCACCAGGCTGCAATGCGGAAGACGACACATGCCTGGTCACGCTGTATTGCATCGCCGCGCTGTGAGGCAGATAGACGCCGGCATGGGCCCAAGCCCACATCGTCAGGCCGGAGCAGTCGTACGAGTTGGGACCTGCGCCGCCCCACTGGTAGGGCTTTCCCACCTGTGACAACGCCGCCCGCACCGCCACTTGTGCCCGAGAACTTGGCGGAGGGACCGGGCCCGTGTCTCCCGACGAGGGAGAGGGGGCCGGCGCGGGGGCGGCTTGCTGTGCCGCAAGCGCGGCAGCTCGGGCTGCTCTCGCCTGCGCGAGCTTTTCGGCGCGAGCCCGCCTGGCCGCGGCAGCTGCGATCTCTCGATTGAGGCGCTCGATCGTGCCTTTCTGACTTGCAACCTTGGTCTGGATCGATGCCTTGAGCTGCGCGAGCTGTTTCTGGTCGGCAGCCGCTTTGGTGCGGGCGTCAGCCAGGTCGCTCAGCTTCTGGTTCAGCGTCTGCCGGTCGACTGCCAGTCGTTCGAACACCTGAGCCTGACGTTGCTCGGACGACTGCAAGTAGTGCAAGCGGGATTCGATCTCGGACAGGTTCGTCGATGACAACACGGCTTCGAGAGCGTCGCCCTGGCCGCTCATGTAGAGCTCTCTGGCGAGAGCGACCGCGGTGCCGACCCGGGAATGGATCCGCTTGCGGATGTGCGCCACGACGACTTCCGTCTTGGCCATCTGGGAACGGATCTGCGTGAGCCTCTGGTGCACCGCGTCGTAGTGCTCGACCGCCAGCTCGAAGTCGGCTTCGAGCTGGGTGAGGCGGGCTTTGGCGTTGGCGAGCTGCGATTGGCTGGGAGCCGCAAGCGAGGGGGCCGAGACCGAGAGATTGAAAAGAGCCAGCGAACCTGACACGACCGCGGCGCAGGCGATCTTGAGGAGAGCACCTCTCCTGGGTGGCGTAGACATCCGGGTCACC
>DATAPE010000313.1:0-3847 GCA_036265345.1 Actinomycetota bacterium | reverse complement strand
GCTTACCTACGGCATCCAGATCCCTCTCGGAGCCATCACGTATGTGGTGTGGCAGCGCATGAAGAAATGGCGCAAGCCACAGGCCGCGACCGAGGTGGTGGCCGCGCCCATGGGAACTGCCCCCTGACGGCAACCACGGCGCGGTTTCGCCACATGCGGTTCGCGCGCCGTCGATCGGACGCCCTCATCTTCGTAGCCGCGGTCGCGGTCCTGGCAGTGAGCGCGATCCCGATCGACCCCAGACACGTGGGCGGGTTCGAGGCCCAGGTATTTCATTTCGTCAACCAGTGGCCGGCGAGCTTCTACTGGCCGATCTGGATCGTCATGCAGCTGGGAAATTTCTTCGCTGTGGTAGTGGTCGGCGTGCTGGCCTTGCTGACCAGAAGAAGTCGCCTGGCAGTGGACCTGGTTCTATCCGGAGTGGGGGCGTGGGTGCTTGCAAAAGTGGTCAAGCAGGTCGTTTCCCGAGGGAGGCCGGGCCAGCTGCTGAGCGATGTCATCCTTCATCACGCTCCTGCGGCAGGGCACGGTTTCGTGGCGGGACATGCGGCCACGGCGTTCGCTCTGGCGACCGCGGCCTTCCCTTACCTGGGCCGGCGGACGCGTTGGGTGATGGTGGCCCTGGCGACGATCGTCGCCATCGCCAGGGTTTACGTCGGCGCCCACCTGCCACTGGATGTGATCGGGGGGGCCGCGCTGGGCGTCGCGGTGGGGTCGTTGGTGCACCTTCTTCTGGGTGCACCGATCTCGGACCGCTCATGAGCTATCGGCCTCCCCCCGCTCGTCGATCCACTCGACAGGTTGCCCGTAGGCCGGCCCCTCCTTTGCACCTCCTCTGATGTGTCGCCCGTCACAGCTTTCTTGACTAATCGAACGTATGTTCGATAGAATGACTGAACGCGCACCCAAGGGCCCTTGAAGGTCGTGAGGGTCTTGCAACTGAAGCAACAACCGAATGACTGCTGCGATCAGGAACTGGTCGAGAGCATCGGTCGTCTCCACGCCGAGACGTCGGCGCTGCAGCGCAGTCTGCTGGCGTTCATCCGTGAGTACGACCGTCGCCGGCTGTGGGAGCGGGACGGCTGCCGGCACATGGGCCAGTGGCTCGCCGGTCACCTCGGGGTCACGGTGTCAGAGGGTCTGCGCTGGACCACCGCGGCCCACGCCCTCGAGCACCTTCCCCTGATCTCGGAGGCGTTCGAGCACGGTGTGCTGTCTTTCGACAAGGTGCTGCAGCTGGCCCGCTTCGCCACCGCCGACACCGAGAAGGACCTCATCAAGTGGGCCAGGCGCGCCAGCGTCAACGCGATCCACCACCGCGCCGACGTCGCCAACCGGCCTGCGCTCAAAGACACCACAGCGGCGGACAGGCAGCGCTTCCTTACCTGGTGGTGGTACGACGACGGCACCGGCCTCGAGATCGAAGGGATGCTCCCGGCCGACGGGGGCCACGCGGTGGTCACCGCGCTGGAAGCCATCGCCGCCCAGCTTCCCCGGGAGCCCGCCGACAACGCCAGCTTCGAGCAGCGCTGCGCCGACGCCCTGGTGGTGCTGGCGATGGGATCGTCCGGGGGCTCCCAGGACCGGGCGGAGGTCGTGCTCAGCGCCGATCTCGCCGCGTTGGGTGGCGATCGCGGTGGCTGCGAGTTCGAGGCCGGACCGGTGGTCCATCCCGAGGTCGCCCGGCGGATCGCCTGCGATTGCCGCTTGCAGGCCGTCCTTCGGGACCCTTCGGGGCGGGCGGTGGGGATCGGGCGGCGTTCGCGCAACGTACCCGAGTGGCTCCTGCGGGAACTAACCGCCCGCGATCACGGCTGTTGCTTTCCCGGATGCGGGACCCGACGCTTTACCGCGGCCCACCACATCGTGCATTGGGGCCGGGGTGGAGCTACCGACCTCGACAACCTGGTGCTGGTGTGCAGCTTCCACCACAAGCTGGTCCACGAAGGGGGCTGGAGGGTGACACTGGACGGCGGTGTAGCGGCGGAATGGTTCCGCCCGGACGGACGCCGCTACCAGCCGGCGCCCGCCCGAACGACGGTCGCTACCGGCACGACAACTGACGTCGAGCTGGTTGACACTTCTTAGCGATCTTTGGCCACCTCTTGCCTTGAGTCCAACCCACAACCAGGAGGGCTCGATCGCTGCACGCGCTCCCTGTACTGCACGCGCCCCCTGTACTGCACGCGCTCCCTGTACTGCACGTGCTCTCTGTGACTGCGATCAGCTGTCTGGCGTTAGGCGATCTCGGATCCGTTGCAACGTTTCCCGGGTGGCACCTGCGGCGAGCAGATAGCCGTCCACGCTGCCGAATCGTCGGTCAAGCTCTTCGAGGACCCCGACCATCGCGGCTGCGGGTGTTTCGCTGCGGCGCTCTCGACGCCTTCGTTCCTCCTCGGTGGGGGCGTCGTCGATCCACTGCGAGCGCTCCGGGCGCAGGTTTTCTTCGCTGAGGGCATAGTCGGCGGCAACGTCAGCGATCGAAACCCCAACCAACCTGAGGACGAGGGCCGAAACCAGCCCGGTACGGTCCTTGCCGCCGACGCAGTGGATGACGACACCACCCTTGGGGGCGGTCGCGACGGCCTCCACCGCGGCGGCGAAGTTTCTTGGGAAGCGTTCCAGGAATTCCAGGTACACGGCGCGGGTTTCGGCGACGGCATCGGGCTGGGCGTCCCCGACCGCATCGATCTCCACCCAGTCTTCGGTATGGAATTCAGGAAGCACCGACACGTGGACCACATCGATGGCCACCTCGCGCGGCGGATCCTCGGCCAGCTCACTGTGAACCCGCAGATCAACGATGCGACTGATCCCGAACTCGAGTAACTCCTCCCATCCGGCATCTGTGAGCTTGCGGATGCTGTCGGCCCTAAGGATGCTGGCGCGCCTTGTCAGACCCGCATCCTGGGTCGGCAAACCGCCGAGGTCGCGCACGTTCAGACATCCATCCCAAAGAAGGTGGCGACTGTCCAGGTCCGGTCCCCGAGATTGCGTCAACGCGCCTCACTCGAGGTTGGGCCTGCGGAGCCATCCTGCGTGGCTGTCCCGGAGTTCGCCACCACCGCATCCGTAATAGTCATGAGCGCGAGCCTAGGCTTTCCGAGGGTGCACTCGTATCGGAGAACGCGACAAGAATCGTCGGCGGCATGCGCGACCGGTTGAGGCGACGAAGGCTAGGCGTCGCGCTTACTGCGTGGCTGCTGATTGCGAGCGGATGCTCCTCGTCCACCACTCCAACCGTCCATGCGTCCCGGCCCACCTCCATCAGCACGCCACCCCCGACCGGCGGAGGCGGGTCTCGACCCAGCAGGGCATCTCCTTGTGGGGTGACTGGAGGGATCCCAAAGTGGCGGCACGTGGTGTGGATAGTCATGGAGAACAAGTCTTACGGCGGAATCGTCGGCAGCCCGGATGCTCCTTATGAGAACGGTCTGGCCGCGCAGTGTGGATTGGCGGTTGCTTACGACGCCGTCGCTCACCCGAGTCTTCCGAACTACATCGCGATGACGTCCGGCTCGACTCAGCGGATAGCCGACGACGATCCGCCCTCGGCTCACGTTCTCACCGGACCCAGCATCTTCTCGCAGCTTGGATCCGGATGGCAGGCGCTCGAGGAGTCCATGCCTACCAACTGCGACCTCGATAGCTCCGGCGGATACGCGGTGAAGCACGATCCCGCGGCTTACTTCACCGAGGTTCGAAGCGCGTGCGGATCGCAAGACGTCCCTCTGGGAGCCCCGCCGAACCTATCCCGGCGCTTCACCTTCGTAACCCCGAACCTATGTCACGACATGCACGACTGCCCGGTCGGAACGGGTGACGAGTGGTTGTCCACTTTCCTTCC
>DATAPE010000312.1:0-4046 GCA_036265345.1 Actinomycetota bacterium | reverse complement strand
TCAGGTGCTGGGTGGCACTCGATCGGGCCATTGCGCAACAGAGGGCCTGCATAGTGAAGCGGGCGTGATCTGGTACAGGCGAACGGCCGGGTCGGCGATCGCGACCCGGGCTGGCCCACGGCGCAGGGCGGCCTAACCGCTTCGACTAATTAGGAATGCGAATGCGGTTCGATGCTCGACAGGTCGACTCCGGCAAGTGGGGAGTCTTCGACGCTGGCGTGATGGGTTGGCGGTCGACCGACCTAAGTGAGAACGAGGCTCATGAGCAAGCGGCAGATCTCAATGCGATGTTGAATCAGTACGGTCGACGTGCCGAGGAAGATCGCCACGAAGTCAACCCACCGATCGCGGTGGAGTCAGCGACGTGGTCAGCCGGAGGCACGATCGACTGGTAGGTACGGGCGCGCCGGGAGTGGTGGGGACGCGTACGAGGTCAAGACGGACGACAGAAGTGGGTCAAAGCTGCTGATCTTCGTCCGGCCAAAGAGACATGATTTATCGCGCGATATTTACCGCAGCGGCGAGTTCTCCTGTGCCCCTGAGGCGGATCGGCTAAAGCAACGCTCGATGATCATGGCGAGGGTTCACAGACTCCCTGACACACCAGTGACCGCGACGTAAGGTGCCTCCGTGACCACGACGAGCAGCCGCTTGGTAATCGCGCTAGCAATCACATCCGCCGTCTTGATGCTCGTCGGCTTCTTCTCGGTCTTAGACAAGTTCAATTATGAGTATTGGTGCTCCGATCGTGTCCCTTGGTGGGGACCGCCGACCGATCCGAACTCGTCGTGTAGCGGGTTCGCGTGGGTGGAGAAGCATCCCGGCGAGTACCCGTGGACTCTGCCGAGATAGCGCGCCGGGCAGGAGTCGAAGGCTCCTCTTCCTTCTTAACGCTGTCTGGCAACACTCGACGAGCAATGATCATGGCGAGAGTTTTACAGACTCGCCGACACACCAGCGACCGCGACCTATGGTGCCTCCATGCTCACAACGCTCCCGCGAGCGCTGATTTCGATCGCGGCCATGCTCGCCGTATTGATCTTCATTGGATTCCTCTGGATCATATATCTCGGTCTAGGGGAGGACATCTGCTTCGACCGTCGCCCGTGGTGGGGACCGCCGGAGGACCCCACCTCGACTTGCGCAGGTCACTTCTACGAGTCGAGACATCACGCCCCGTTCCCGAAGCGTTAACACGCCAGCAAGGAGTCGAATCATGGATGACCTTTGGCCAGGTCTCGCCGGGCTAATCGTGCTCGGGGTCGTCATCGCCGTCTTCGCGTTGGGTTACTTCGTCTGGGTCTTCTGTCAGCTCGTGGTACTCGGAGCGACATAGCGCGCCAGAAACGAGTCGAACCCTGATCTTGTCGTCCGTAGTCACGTGCTCTGACCCATTCGGCTACTCGCGCCTGTCCGTCCATTCTATGTCTCGGCAATGATCATGGCGATAGTTCACAGACTCCCTGACACGCCGATGACTGCGACGTATGGTGCCTCCGTGACCAAGAAGCTGCGGAGCTGGCTAATCTCCATCTTCGTCGCTCTCGCGGTGCCGCTCGTCGGCATCATCGGCGTCGCGTACATGATCAATGGCGAGGAGATCTGCCTCGACCGTCACCCATGGTGGGGACCGCCGAAGAGCGGCAATGACGACTCCTGCTCTGGTCACATATACGAGCGGAGACATCCCGAATCGCCTTAGCACGCCAGGAAGGAGAGCCCGGGATCTTGGGGAAGGTCCCGGGCTCTTCGCATGCCCTAAGCTTCCGGCTCCGGCTCCGGAAGTGGTGCCCGGCGGTTCAAGCGGGTGGACTTGTACTGGCCTCGGTGGTGTTGGCGGCCTTGCGGAGTTGGACGCCGAGAATGATGAGTGTGATGCCCCAGACGATGGCCCAGATGCCGATGATCCAGATGATGCTGACCAGGCCGGCGCCGGGTCGGATGAGCACCAGGATGCCGAACAGGATTGCCAGTGCCCCGCCGATAATGCCCCAGACCCATCCGCTGTTGGGGACGGCACGATGCCGGATCGATGCCATGATTTCTAGGACGCCGATGATGATGGCCCAGATGCCGACGAAGATCACGAGGACCCCGAGGCTCATGCCTGGCCAGACCAGGACGAGGATCCCGAAGAGGATGCTGACGGCACCCCACACGATCCGCAGCGCCATGGAGGATGACCCTCGATGCCGGATTGCCTCGATGATGTCGAAGACGCCGTCGACGATGGCCCAGGCGCCGATGAAAATGGCCAGGACGACTGCGGTGGCGATCGGAGCGAATAGGGCGATGAGACCGAAAATGATCGCGAGAACCCCACGGATAATGGCGAAGATCCAGGTCTTTTTCGCCAAGCTGGGAAAACCGGTCGCGGTGTTCGATGTGGCGGACATGGCTAAGTTCTCCTCTTGTCCTCTTCGATTCGTACGCGCTGGTGATGGCCACGACCCGCTCATGTTCAGTGGAGCCGGGTGGTCGTTGTCGGAGCCTGGCCGGGGCCCGACCGCCTCCACACTTGCGGTTCGAGGCCACCCTCGCGCCCGTGAAACACCCCGGTCGGTGCACGGGTCCGCGAGCCGACCACCCGGCAAGCTCGGGCCTGTTGTCCCGCCGGCGGGATGGCTCGGTCCTCGGCGCTCAGCAGGTACCACGACGGGATGGACCGCCACCCCCGCAAGCCGAGGGCGTGGCCGCCGCGGCGCCGCTCGAGGACCGCTGGATCGCCGCCATCACCGCGGCCGTCTCGGGGTTGACGTCGGCGGCGAAGGTCTCGGGGAACAGTTCGCGATCCAGGTACAGGTCCACCATCTCGCTTCCGTCCGGGTTTTGAACGGCACGGGATCGCAGCGCCGCCGGCACAAGACTGTCGGCGAAGGCCTCGGCCTCCAGGAGCTGCTGGATGCTCTCACCTTCGTCGGTCATCCACCCAGCGATGAAGACAAGCGCCTGCACCTGCTCGCTGTATCCCCGGTTTTGGACTGTTTGGCGGCTAGCTTCCTGATGCCACGTCGGTTTCGGGCGCAGGTGATCTTCGCCGCTTCCACCGGCCTGCGCCGGGGTGAGTTGATAGCTCTCCGAAAGCGAGATGTCTGCTGTTGATGTCTCCATGCCAGTTAGCTGGTGGCTGACACCGATCGCTGCAAGTCGCCTACGGATCGTAGAAGGACTGTGCGACGACTCCAGTGCAGCCAGATACGTGGCAATGGTCAAAAGCTCTGCAGGCAGCGCGCTGAGTGGTGCTCTGAACACCAGGCCTGGAAATGGCGCAGGTCGGTTGTCATATGCACGCCATGTTGAGTCGGCCCTCGAGGCTAGTGCTAACGATGCTGCTTGCACGAGCTCGCCTTCGCTTATCTGAAACTCCTGCTCAGCGCGGAAGCTAGGAGTCGAGTCGGGCCGCTAGTTGGGCGCGTGGCTGACCAGGGGATGGACCAGGTGGATTCACGGGCGCGACCAGCGGCGCGCTCTAGGAACGTGGCTACTGAGCCTGGCCCTCAGCCCTTCGCGCTCAACCCACGCCGACCCGACCAACCACACCGCCGGAGCATCCGGCAGAAGGAGTCGAGACGAATCCAACCGTAATCCTAGTGCACGGGGCCTTTGCCGAGTCCTCGAGCTGGAGCGACGTCGTCAGGAAGGTTACCGGCGACGAGCACCGGGTGATCGCGTTCGCCAACCCACTGCGCTCCCTCGCCGGCGACGCGGCTCACCTGACCGAGCTCATCAAGACGATCGATGGTCCCATCGTGCTCGCCGGTCACTCCTACGGGGGCGCGGTGATGACCAACGTTCCGGCTGAGGCCGGTGACATCGTCGGCCTCGTCTTCGTCGCAGCATTCGCGACCGATGCGGGCGAGAGCCCCGGAGACGCCTCGTCGCTCGTACCGGGAGCGACACTGGCCGAGACCATCGAGACGGTCCCTCTCCCCGACGGCGGAGTCGACCAGTACATCGCCCAGGACAAGTTTCGCGCGCAGTTCTGCGCGGACGTGCCCGATGAGACGGCCACCCTGATGGCGGTGACGCAACGGCCGATCACCCAG
>DATAPE010000311.1:0-5458 GCA_036265345.1 Actinomycetota bacterium | reverse complement strand
AATCTCATCGTTTTCGAGCATACTGGCGGAGTGAGGCTGTCTCTGCGTTGGAAGATCGTCGGCGGCTTCGGCGTCTTGCTCATTCTCATTGTTGTTTTGGGCTGGGTGACCCTGTCGTTGTTCGGATCTCTGCGAACGGTGCAACATCGCGTTCTAGATCAAGCAGTTCCCGAACTGGTTACGGTCGACGAGATCGTCCGTTCCTACACCGCCCAATCAGCTGCGGTTAGAGGCTTCCTGATCGAAGGTCAAAGCTCCTTGTTGGATCAGTACCGGAAGGAAGTGCAGACCTCGAGGAGCTTCCAACATCAGGCACAGAGGCTTTTCGGGAACTCGGGACAGGATCATCGCTTACTCAACGAGCTCGTCACGGCGGGACAATCATTCCAACACCTGATCGATCATCGTGTGATCCCCCTGGCTGGGGAGGGCAGGCGAAGAGCTGCCTTTCACGTTCTGGGGCGAGTTGGTACACCCTTGATCTCGCAGATCGACGCCGACGGATCTGTCCTCCGAAGCCTGCAGAACGAGACAGTGGCTGCAAGCGAGCAGGACCTAAGCGCACATTCCAGCAGAACTATCGGGATCCTGCTTGCGGTGACCGGAGGAGCCCTTCTGCTTGGGATTGTGCTGGCAGTCGTGCTACCCAGGAGGCTGGTGGTCGATCTTCAACGGCTCGTGGACGCAACCCGCGCCATCGGACGCGGCGACTTTGATCAGCAGATCCGGATCGAATCCGGCGATGAGGTCGAGGAACTTGCAACGCGCTTCGGTGAGATGCAATCGGGCTTGAAACGGCTACAACAGCTTGCGATGCAGGACCGCGAGCTTGAGATCGCTTCGGGCATCCAGCGGAACCTTCTTCAACGTTTGGTCCCGGAGACGCCTGGCTTCATCCTTCTGCCGCTGCACCGTCAAGCGAACCTCGTCGGAGGCGATTGGTACGACATCGACTACGAGGGCAGATCGCTCACGTTGGCGGTCGGCGACGCGTCCGGAAAGGGCATCGGGGCCGCGCTGATGGCAACCGTATTGCTGTCGGTTTTGCGAGCCGAGCGCCGTCTCGGCGCAGATGCCGAGCGAGTGATCCAGCGAACCAATGAGGCACTTCGTGAAGCTATCGAGGTTGATGGGTTCACCACTCTCATCTACGCCACGATCGAAGCCGAGACGGGAGAAGTCAGATGGTTGAATATGGGTCATCCCTCACCCTTCCTGCTTCGGTCCTCCAAGAGGATGCCCAGCGTCCAGCTGGCCGGCTATTACATCGAGGGTCCTCGCAACAAGGCGTTGGGATGGTTCCAGGATCCCGGTCTGTCGCAAACCGTGGCCAGAATCGAGCCGGGTGACCGCCTGGTGTTCTTCACGGACGGTTTCCTCGAGGCGAAATCGGCCGACGGAGAGGTGTTTGGGGAGCGTCGCTTCGCCGAGGCGATCTTGAAGGTGGGCCGGCTTCCGCTGGACTCCATGGGCGATCTGGTCGTAGGCGAGGTGGAGAGGTTCACTGCCGGTAAGCTCGATGATGACCTCACGATGCTGGTGGTCGAGTGGCAAGGGATACAGGCGCCTGTGAACGCACAAGGTACGAGGGGTGACGAGGTCGAGACTGGGGAGCCGCTGTGGCACAGCAGAAGGTAGACATAACGATCACGGACGAGGGCGACTACAAGCTGCTCCGCCCCACGGGAGACCTCGACGTGTACACGGTCGGGTCACTTCGTGACGCGATCGGTCAGATCGTCAGCCAGGATCGTCCCAAGGTCGTGGTCGATCTGGACTCCGTGCCCTTCATGGATTCATCGGGCCTGGGTGCCTTGATGGGTGGGGTTCGCCGGCTGCGTGAAGCGGATGGAGATCTCGCGATCGCGTGCACCCGCGAGCAGCATCTCAAGCTCTTCTCCATCACGGGATTCGGCGAGGGCGTCACCATCGCGCCTACCGTCGAAGAAGCAGCTCAGGGCTTCAAGAGCTAGGTCGGGAGGGTTAGCTCCAGGATGTCGCACTCGTCGCGCCAGCGGCGGGCGGTGTCTTCGGGGACTCCCGGGATGTTCAGTCGTTTCTCTGCGATCTTCTCTGCGATGCGATCCCATTCCGGCCCGGGTTCGACGACATGGACCGCCGCCGGCAGCTCGGCTACGCGAGCGTTACGGCCTTTCCACCGGACGATGACTTCGCACTCGCGAAGATTTCTCGCATTGGGTATCAGTTGTTGTCTCTCTCCGGACAGGACGTAGATCTTCCCCTGATCGGAGACGAACCAGACCGGCATCTGGTGGACCTCTCCGTCATCGCGCCACCGGAGCCAGATGATCGTGGACTTCTTCAGCGACTCCTGGACGGCTGCGTCTAGAGATGCCTCGGCGACCGCTGAGTACTCGGGCCCCCATGGAAGGTTCTCGGAGATGTCGTAGGTGACGGTCGCCCAGCTCTGGTCGGTGGGCATCAAGACGTTCCATTCTGCGAAGTGGAAGAAATAGCGGATCGCCTCCTCGGGGGTGGCGTAGTCGCCGTACTGAGCCAGCTCGATCTCACCGTCGGCGCGCTCCCGGAAGCAGAACACCCAGTTGCGAGCCCGGGGGGAGAGATAAGCCTCTGCCCAGTGAACCCTGGGTTCTGCAACCTCGAGATGCATCGCGATGCAGTCGTCGGGGATGTTGGCTTCGAATCCCGTCCAGTACACCTGGACGGTCCGCTTGACGTTGTTCTCGATCCCGATCCGCAAGGTTGCCGGAGCCCCTTCCGGGCTCCCACGTTTTAGCTCCAACCGGCTGATGTTGCGCGCGATCTCGGCGAGGATCGGTGCGAATCCCGGTTCGACGGCTTGTTCGGCTACGGCCACAGGTTCACCGCGCGAGAGGAGACAGTTGGTAAGCCCGGTGAAGCATGATCACGGCGGCCGGGAAGAAGGCGGCCGCGAACAGCGCGAACTCCACGTAGGCGAAGGTCTTTTGTCTCAAGGCCAGGCCCGGCCAGAAATCGAAAAGGATGATCCTGAGACCGTTCAAAGCATGGTAGAGAACGGCCCCGATCAGGAGCACTTCGAAGGGGTTGAACCACCACTGCTTATATAGCGTCACCGTCTCGTTGTAGAAGTGGCCCCCGAGGCCGACCCCGAAAGTGTCGACGATGTGTCCGAACAGGAATGCGACGACACCGACACCCGTGATCCGGTGTGCCGCCCACGACCACTGTCCGATCCCTCCCTTGTAGGCAGGTCCCTTCTTTTGTCGCCGCAGCCGGAACAGGTCGACGAGCAGAAACAACGCGAATGAGCCGCTCCCGATAGTGAGTACGGCCACCAGCGTCTCGATCAGTTTCGGGCCGATCATCAGCTAGAGAATAGTTGAGCGGCGATCGCTGCGAGGCCCTCCAGGTCCACCGCCTCCTTGTCGAGGTAGGGGACCCGAACCCAGCGGTGCCGGGGGATCCGCTGCGCCAGGTGGACGAGGTTCTTTTCCTCCGAACGAACGATCTTCCTGAACTCCTGCTCGTTGTAGATGAGCTTGGCCAGCAGCCTGGAGTTGCCGTTGCCCGCCTCGAGCTTCGCGATCTGCCTCGGGCGCGCCTCTACGCCGTCGCTGTAGCGAGGATGCACGCGGTTGACGATGACGGCCCCGAAGGGCAAACCCGATTCGTCCAGTTTGGAGGCGAAGAAGCAAGCTTCCGTTACGGATTCCATGGCCGGGGAGGTGACGACGATGAAAGAGGTGACGTCGGAATGCAGCAGCGCGGTGACCTCGCGAGCTCGCTCCTTGAAGCCGTCGTACATCCCTTCCAGATTTCCGAAGAACTCGGCGGTGTCCTCGAGCACTTCGGCCCCCACGATGCGCTTCACCACCTTCAGGAAGGTCGTTGCCGCGACGTTCGCCAAGCGGAACAGCCCACCGCCTGCTTTCATATAGGGGAGAAGGAACCACCGCAAGACCTTGCTGTCGAGGAAGTCGGTCATCCGGCGAGGGGCATCGAGAAAATCCAGAGCGTTTCGAGTCGGGGGCGTGTCGATCACGATCAGGTCGTAATCCCCTTCGGAGTGGAGCTCGTACAGCTTCTCCATGGCCATGTATTCGTGGGTGCCGGAGAGTGTTCCGGAGATGTTGCGATAGAAGCGGTTGTCGAGGATCTGCTGTGCCTGTTGAGGAGTGGGGGCGTAGGTCATCACGACGTGATCGAAGGTTGACTTGGTGTCCAGCATCATGGCGTGAAGCTCACCCTGGGGGGACAGGTTGGCGCTGGCGAATTTCTTATCGCTCACCTTCTTCGGATCGTTGCTGAGCTCTTTCAAGCCCAGAGAGGAGGCCAGACGACGCGCGGGGTCGATAGTTACGACTGCGGCCTTCCTTCCCGTCATCGCGGCATGAAGTGCGATCGCCGCCGCGGTCGTCGTTTTCCCCACCCCACCGGATCCGGCGCAAACGACGACCTCTTTCTTGGCAACGATCTGATCGATCATCGTCATAGCTTTGCCACCAGCTCTTCGATGGCATCGGCGAGCTCTTCCAGTTCGGGCAGGCCGATCTTGGCGGCAAACACGAAGGGAAGCTCGATCACGGGTTCGGCGGCTTCAGCTCTCAGCTGCTCGAGATGCGCCGTCTGTATCTGCCGTCTGGCGGACAGGAAGTCCGCGTAACCCACGAACGCTTCAAGATCGTCAGAGTCCAAGTTGATGTTCGTGCGCTGTGCTTCTGCAAGCAGCTCATCCAAGCTACCGTCGGAGCGGATGTCTTTCAGGAGCTCTTCCTCTTTGGGAGAGAAGGTCTCTGGATAGATGCCGTTGGCGAAGATGGTCCCTACCTTGATGCCTACGCGTTCGCGCAGCGCGACTGCTGTCTCCAAGGTTTCCGAAACGGGCATCTCTTCCGCCAGCGTGACGAGGTGGGCCCGTGTCCTTGCAGGGTCCTGCAGCATCTCGAGCAACCACTCTGCCTGGCGTCGAATGGGACCCACCCTCACAGCGTCAGATAGTCCGGCCGGCGCCGACAGAAAGGTCAGCATGTGACCGGCCGCGGGCGCGTCCACGATGATGAGGTCGAAGTCCTGTCTCGAAACCCCTCCCGCCCGTCCTCTCTCCAGGTACCAGATCTTTCCCAGCACCAGGATGTCTTTGAGCCCTGGAGCCGCGGTGGTGATGTAGTCGATGAAATGAACGCCTGTGAACGCCCTAGAGATCCGTTTCATGTGGTACTGAACGTCGAGATACTCGATAAGCGCTTCCTCTGCGGCGACGCTGATGGCCCACACGTCAGGGAAGATCTCCGAAGGCTCGTAACCCACATTGCCACGGCCGAATATCGCCGTGAGACTTCCCTTTTGGTCGATCTCGACGACACACACCTTCTTTCCAGTGCGTGCCGCGCTCAGCGCGAGGGACGCGGCAACCGTGGTCTTGCCAACCCCTCCTTTGCCCGAAACGATCAGGACGCGGGGAAAGAAGAATTCATCGAGGAGCATCGTGGCTTCT
>DATAPE010000310.1:0-3521 GCA_036265345.1 Actinomycetota bacterium | reverse complement strand
TGGTACCACCGCCTCTTTTCGTTGCACGGCATTGCGACAACCTCGAAGGAGGCATCTGGTAGGCCCAGGATAGGAATGGTTCTTAAGAGCAGCTCTGAAGCCGTACCAGGCGCTGCTCAAGCGTGAGTTGGACCGCTTCCGGGGGCACGGCCGAGAAGTTCATCGGCGACGCCGTGATGGCGGGTGTTCGGTGATCCTGTGTAGCCCATAAGGACGACGCTGAACGAACGGTGCGAGCCGCCCTCGTAGCGTCAAAGCGATCGCAGAACCCAATGACTCCAGAGCCCCTCGATGGCAGTCGTTACTTGAATATCTTCACTTCTGGAGAAAAACATCCTGTGCGGTCGCTGACAACACCGATTGTCGATACAGTGCGCACTCCGGGTCGGTGGTGCAGAGAAGAATCTCGGCTATCCACCGAAGAGGCGCGATGGTAGGGGAGGGGACGTGCGAGTCAAGATTGGTGCATTCGGGGCTTTGACGGTTGTTCTCGTGGCTGGGTTCATGCTCGCAACGCTACTCCCAGCCTCATCTGCAACTTCGCTGAAGCTTTATGAAAAGGAGAGGGAAGGGTTTCAGACAATAATAAATACCGATGGCAAGGGGAACGGACCCGGCGACTACTTCGTCGGCAGCCATCCCTTATATCGCGCGGGAACCAGCGACAGGGTGGGCCGAGAGATCGTGCAGCTAACCATCATTCGAACTCTAGGCAAGAATCAGCGAGACGCGCGCTTCCGTATTGCCTCGACGTTCCGAGTCAACGGAAGCACACTGGAGGTGGCAGGTTCCGGCAAGCTATCGGAGCTTGAAAAGGGGACGGCAGCGTTCTCCATCACGGGGGGCACCCGAGACTACAGCGGTGCCAGCGGGAGTGCCACTGTTCGCGTCGGTCTTCGTCGCGACCACATCACATTCAACATCACCCCCTAACTGGACAGCCCCGTCAGTCCGTCGGTTTTTGAAGTGCCCCCCGCAGATAGAAACGCCGCCGATCCATCAGCGCGCAAGGGCCGGACTTGAGACGCCGTGTGTGGACCCCTGCCGTGGTTGCCGCCGGCCTTGCACCTCTGACCTTCCACCAGCTTCGCCACACCGCGGCTAGCTTCATGATCAACGACGGGGCGGATCCCCTACAGATAAAGAGACGGATGGGCCACGAGGACATCCGGACCACTTTCGATACCTACGGGCATTTTTGTTCCCCGATCGCGAAGAGGAGCTGGTGGCCGCGCTGGATCGTCGCCACAGGGACACCCAGATCCGAGAGGTTGACTCTTTGTTGACTCTTCCGGAGACCGGATCCGCTAGCTAAGGGTTCTCAACGTCTGACCAGGGACTTCTCTCGTGGACCAGAGGGGAGTCGAACCCCTGACCCCACCCGTGCGAGGGGTGTGCTCTACCAGCTGAGCTACTGGCCCTTACGCGCCAAGGATAAGGGGAATGCTGCGCGCTGAAGAGTCAGCCCTTGGGGGGCTGCAGGGTGCCCGCATGCTCCCGCAGCGCATCACGTAGCGAGCTCTGTATAGCGGAAGTGGTGAAGTCGCCCCGGGTGCGCTCGATGATGGATCGAGCGATATCGGTGAGCCTCCGTAGCCCTTGCGTGATCCCGTCCGGATAGTCCATCGAAACAAGGGCGTAGTACATGTCGTCCATCGCCCCCAGCAGTTCTTCGCAACGCTGCAGCTCTCCCTGACGCATCAGATCCAGGATGTGACGACGGAGCTCGCCTATCGCTTCGGCCATCCCTTTGAGATAAGGGGCCGGCTCGAGACCTAGGGCTTCAGGCGTGGGGAAGGGGGCCTCGGTCACCAGGGCGAAGGTGATGCGGCCTTCAGCCACCTCCTTCTCGGCATCTTGGACGAAGCCCGCGTACAGGATGTCGTTGTGAGGGCCGAGGGCTTGCCGGGCGTCGTCAAGGTGAGCCTGCGCCTCCTCCAGAAGTTTCGCCGCCGCATCGATCTCGTAGCGGTGTAACGCCCGGATAGCGTTGCCACAGGATCGGATCGCGCTGCGGCTACTGGCGAGGCCTCGCTCACGCGCCGAGGTCTTCTGATCGAGCGCGGCCCGGATCGACTTCAGGACCTGTTCGAGTTCCATCCCCAAAGACTACGAGTGCAGCTGGGTCGAGCGCGTCAGTTGCCGCGGCCCCCGGCGTGCAGCGGTTCCAAGAAACGCGGTTCTTCCGAACTGTGCCGATGAATCTCGGTGGAACGGGAGTCCTCCGCGCCCTGGCGGCGGGTTTCCATGGTGCGAAGTTTCTTCACCACTTCGGCGCGGCGCTGCTTCGCCACGACCAACAGCACCGCATACAGGGCGAGCGAGACATCGAGGCATATCTGCACCTCCCACACGGCCCCCCCAACGATCGGAGCCGCGATCGCACTCGCAATCACCCCGGCGATCAACGCGATGAGGATCCGTCTGCGCCGCCGCTGCCCTCTGCGGAACGATGCCCTCTCGAGACGATCGCGTGACTGAGGTACGACGATCCAGCGGCCCTGCGAGGTGGCTCGCGGCGCCATTAGATCGAGCCGCTTACGGAATCGCTCGGTGGCGGAAAACGGAGCCGTTTGTCGAGCCCGCCATGCGGCGGGAATGATGAGTGCTATCCACGCCAACACCAGTACCACCAAGAACAAGGTCGTCAAAAAGCAGTTCCTCTAGCTCGGCCGTTGTTCGGCTCAACGCTACATGCCGGAGCTTGGAGGGACGCGGATTTCGCGCTCGCCGCCACTCCTGGCGGCGATTTCGCGTTTCGTTACGACGCCGCCTCGGCGGGGCGGTATACAAAGGACCCCACGTAACCGCAAGGAGGCAGGAGTGACGAAATGCCGAAGGTGATCTCGGTGCCAGACGCTGCCACCCAAGCTCCTTGCAGCGTTCTCCTGGTGGCGGCTTTCAAAGGTGATGCCGGCCCCACACTTTCCCCCGATGCCGCTGAGGTCGACGCCGCGCTCGACGGCCGCGTGGCCGACTTCATGCGGGTCCGAGGGTTCCGCGCCGACGTCGGCGACGTATTGGCGATGCCCACCCCGGAGATAACAGCCGACAGCGTCGGAGTTGTGGGCCTCGGAGACAAGCTCAAAGCGGGAGTCACCGAGCTCCGCCGCGCCGCCGGGTCCTCGATCCGCTCCCTCGATGGGCCCCCATCGGTTGCCTCCACCCTGCACCGGCTGGTCCCGGGCGGAGACGGTGAAAGCGCGGTGGTAGAAGGGATGCTTCTCGGCTCGTACCGCTTCGACCAGTACAAGTCGAAAGGACCGGTGCGGCACACCGAGCAGATCGCCTTGTTAGGCGCGTCGCAGGAAGGCATTGATCGTGGCCGCGTGCGAGCGGCAGCGATCACGAGGGCACGAGATCTGATCAACGAACCTGCATCTACCCTCAACCCCACATCCCTCGCTGTCCGAGTGCAAGAGCTCGCCGCAGACAGTGGCCTCGAGTGCACGGTCGTCGATGAGAATGAGCTCGCGGCAAGAGGCTTCGGGGGGATCCTGGGAGTTGGCAAGGGCTCTGAC
>DATAPE010000309.1:0-22988 GCA_036265345.1 Actinomycetota bacterium | reverse complement strand
GAGGCCGAATCGCGCGAGTGCTTCGGGGCGCCGCTGCAACCGATCGAGATGCGCGATCTCCGGAAGCACAGGATTGCCGGTGAACACCCCCCCATGACGCCCGGCGGTCGCCAGGGTCTCGCCCCACGACACCGCCACGCGTGCCGCGGAACCTCTGCAGACGCGGTTCGCAAGTCCCAGAACGATGTTCTGTTCGTGCAGAACGATGGACGTGCCGCGCAGACGCGCCGCGACACACACGGGCAGGCTCACGTAACCGCCCATCCCTACGACGACGTCGGGGCGGCGTTCACCTAGGACAGCACGAGCTTGCATCGTGGCCCTCACGGCGCGGGGGCCGAGCGCTACCAAGCTCAAGGGCCGCGCTCTATCGAAGCCCTCGATATCTATCGTGCTGAACGGGAGCTGGGCCTTGGGGATCAGCTGCGCCTCGGCTCCGTGGACCGTCCCGATGAAGAAGACTTCTTCGTCCTCGAGGGCCCGAGCTAACGCGACTGCGGGTTGAACGTGGCCGGCAGTGCCTCCACCGGCGATAACCACCCGCATCAGCTCTTGGCGTCGTTGCTCTTGGGGAGGCGCCGCCTGCTCTGCGTGGCGATGTTCGTAAGGATGCCCATGCCCACAAGCGTGATGACCAGGGACGAGCCGCCGAACGAAACCAGAGGCAATGGAACGCCGGTCACGGGAAGAGCTCCCGAGACCGCACCCATGTTGATCAGGGCCTGCAGAGTCACCCAGACTGTGATCCCCGAGGCCACGAGCATGCCGAAGCGATCGGGGGCCCGGCGCGCCACCTTGATCCCGAGATAGGCGAGGAAGGCGAACATGCCCAGGACCACGAGTGTCCCCAACAACCCCATCTCCTCACCGAGGATCGCGTAGATGAAGTCGGTATGTGCGTTGGGCACATACGCCCACTTCTGCCGGCTGGCGCCGAGACCAACGCCCAGGAATCCTCCCGACCCCATGGCTATCAACGACTGGATCGTCTGGTAACCCTTCCCGAGGGGATCGGCCCACGGGTGCATGAACACCAGCAGACGGGCGCGCATGTACGGCTTCAACATCGCGACACCGGTGGCAAGAGCCGTTCCCGTGCCGACGACCGGGATCAGGTAGATGAGCGGCATGCCCGCCACGAACATGACGCCGATACCGATAAACCCGACCAGCACCGTGGTGCCGAGATCCGGTTGCAACATGATGAGCATCGCCAAGAGGCCGATCATCGGCACCACCGGAATCATCGAGTGCAGGAACTCTTTCAACGTACGTTCGTCCTTGCGCGAGAACACATCTGCGGCGAAGAGGATGAGGGCCAGCTTCGCGACCTCGGAAGGCTGGAAGGACAGCGCCCCGAAGCCCAGCCACCGGGAGCTGCCGCCCGCTGTGATCCCCACCCCCGGGATCAGAACCGCGAGCAGCAGCAGAGCCGTCACAACCACCGCGATGTAGCCGACGCCTCGCAACCGCTTGTAGTCGAAACGAGCGAACGCCACGAACGCAACGACCCCGAACGCCGCCCAGATGAGCTGCTTTTGGAAGTAACGGAACGACGAACCGTACGTCGCGAACGAAGTGACCGAGCTTGCAGACAGGATCATGACGAGGCCGAGGATCAGCAGCGCGGCGGTGATCAGGGTCACCAACACCGCGGGGTCGCCCCACCCGGTGGACGCGATCTGCACCGCCTTGGGCCGGGATCTAGATCGCGATCCAACCGCTTGTCCGCTAGTGCTCACAGGGCCTCCGCTCGCCTACTCGCCGGCCGATAGCTCGTGCACGGCCCGCGCGAAGGCATCGCCGCGAGCCGCATAGCTCTCGTACATGTCCAGGCTCGCACAGCCAGGGGACAGCAAGACGGATCCTCCGGGAGAAGCTGCTGCCGATGCGAGCTGCATCGCCTCGCTCATCGAGGCCGCTCGCTGTACCGGCACCAGGCCCTCAAAGACCTTCTCGACCTCCCCCGCCGCCTCGCCGAGAGCCACCACCGCTTCGACGGGGGGAACCGCGCCGGCGAGCGGCGCCAGGTCGATGTTCTTGCTCCGGCCCCCCGCGATCAGGACCACCCGATCCAATCCGGTGACTGCAGCCAGGGTCGCGTGCGGGTTCGTGGCCTTCGAGTCGTCGATGTACGACACGCCGCCGACCTGGGCGACCAGCTGCAACCGGTGCGGCAGCGGCTGGAAGCTCTGCAACGCGTCCGCAACGGCGTGGATCGCCACGCCGTATTCCAGCGCCGCGCCTGCGGCCGCGATGGCGTCCTCGGCCCCCCCGCGTCCGGGCAGCGGCACGCTGTCGAGTCCGAACACCCTCCGGCCTTTCCACGTCACCGCTCCGTCGGTGACCCCGATCGAATCCGGCGCGTCAGGAAGTGAGGTCGCCGAGAACTGCACGACGCGTGACGGAGCGCGGTCTGCGATCTCCATGACGAGACTTTCATCCGCGTTGACCACGAACGCATCACTCGCATCTTGGTTCTCGACGATGCGCGCCTTTGCGGCGGCATAAGCCTCTAACGAACCGTGCCAGTCGGTGTGATCTTCGGCGATGTTCAACAAGACCGCAACCTTGGGATGGAAGCGAACGGTTGTCGCCAGCTGGAAGCTCGATACCTCGACCGCGACCGCGCCGCCTTCGGGTACGGAAGTCACCGCGTCCACCAGCGGCAGACCGATATTTCCCGCCGCGATGGACTCGATGCCACCGGCGCGCAGCATCGCGGCGAGAAGGCTCGTCGTGGTCGTCTTGCCGTTGGTTCCGGTTACGGCCAGGAAGTCGCACTTCGCCACACGAAAGGCCAGCTCCACCTCGCTCCAGATCTCGACACCGCTCGACACCAACGCCTGAACGACGGGAGTGCTCGGAGCGATCCCCGGGCTGACGATCGCAAGATCAGCGTCGAGCCGCGAGTAGTCGTGTTCCCCGACTTCTACCTCGGCACCCAACTGACGCAGCGTGGCAGCGCGAGCTTCGATCGCGGAGGTCTTAGCGGATTCGGTGACACGAACCTTCGCGTCGCGCGACAGCAGCGCTTTTGCCGCCGCAAAACCACTGCTTCCGAGACCAACCACGAGGACACGGCTTCCCGCGAACGTAGTCACTTGACCCCGCCCTTCGAGAGAAAGTCCGCGTAGAAGAGACCAAGTCCAAACGCTACCGACAGTCCGGACAGCACCCAGAAGCGGACGATCACGGTTATCTCGGCCCACCCCGCGAGCGCAAAATGGTGATGGATCGGCGCCATGAGAAAGATGCGCTTGCCCGATCGCTTGAAGATCGCGACCTGTGCGATCACCGAGATGGTTTCCACCACGTAGAGGCCACCCAGGATCAGCAGCAGGAGCTGCGTGTTGAGCAGCACCGCCAGTACCGCCATCGCCCCGCCGAGCATCAGCGATCCCGTATCTCCCATGAAGATCCTGGCGGGCGCCGTGTTCCACCACAGGAATCCGGAGCACGAACCGAACAACGCGGACGCGACCAGGGCAAGCTCGAACGGATCGGACGTCTTGGCGCTCACGTCATAGAACGCGACGTGCCGGAACTGCCAGAAGGCGATGACGACGAACGCGGCCAGCACCTGAGCCGCCGATCCCACCGCGAGCCCGTCAAGCCCGTCAGCAAGGTTCACTCCGTTCGAGGACGCCGCAATCATCAGGAACACCCACACGTAGAACAAGATCCCGATATGCAGCGCGGTCGGTCTGAAGAACGAGATGCTGGTGGGGATGTGGACGACGTGTACCGCCACGATGGCGAACGCCGCCGCGATGATGACCTGGCCCAGGAACTTGGCGCGCGCCCGTAGACCAAGCGAGCGCGATCTCCGGATCTTGATCATGTCGTCCGCGAATCCCAGCCCCGCGAGCGCAACTATCGTTCCGATCGCCAGCACGCCGCTGCTCCTCGGGGGCGTGAATCCACCCGAGCCGAAGTGGCCGAGGGCGTAGCCACAGACGGTTGCTGCCAGGATGACGAGGCCGCCCATCGTCGGCGTCCCGCGTTTCTCGAAGTGGGCCTTGGGCCCTTCCTCGCGTATCACCGCGCCCCAGCCGCGCTTGCGGAAACTCTTGATAGCCAGCGGCGTGCCGAACAAGGAGAGCACCAGCCCCACCGTCCCTGCGATCAAGATATTCGTCACCGATTAACTCCCCCACCCCTGGTCCGCCAGCAGATCGCGTGCGACCTCGCGGTCGTCGAAGGGAATCGTGACGTCCTTGAACTGCTGTCCGGTCTCGTGGCCCTTGCCGGCGATGACCACCACGTCTCCGGGGCGAGCCATCCCAAGGGCCCTCCCTATCGCCTCTCTCCTGTCGGGCAGCACCGCATCGGCGCCGTCCGGCCGCACCGAGGCAACGCCTTGGATGATGGCGCCGATTATGGCCTCCGGGTCCTCGCTGCGAGGGTTGTCCGAGGTGACCACGACCACGTCGGCTTGCGTGGCCGCAACCGCCCCCATAAGCGGGCGTTTGCCGCGATCTCTGTCACCGCCGCACCCGAACACACACAGGACGCGGCCCCCGCGGTTCTGTGCCAGCCGCCGCGACGCACGAAGGACGTTGTCGAGGGAGTCCGGCGTGTGCGCGTAGTCGACGACCACGGAGTAAGGCTGCCCAGCATCCACGGATTCGAACCTGCCCGGCACCGCCTGCAGCTCCGCGATGCCTTGTTCGATGGCCGCGGGATCGATGCCTGCCTGTAGCGCGGTTGCCGCAGCGGCAAGGCAGTTCGAGACATTGAACGCACCTATCAGCGAGGTCGAGATCTTCAGCTCGTGGGACTCGGAAACGGCGACGAACTCCGTCCGCGTCGGTGACAGCTCGACCGCGGTCGGCCGGAGGTCTGCGTCCTCGCTGCTGCCGAAGCTAATGCAGGGAACGTCGACCGACGCTTTCAGTTTCCTGCCGTAGGGATCATCGATGTTCACGGCCCCCCGCTCGGTCCGGCCCGGCTGGAACAGCGAACGTTTGGCCTCGAAGTAGTCCTCCATGCCGGCGTGAAAGTCGAGGTGGTCCTGTGTGAGATTGGTGAAGGCTGCCGCGGCGAACCTGAGGCCCTCGACGCGATGCAGCGCAAGGCCGTGAGAGGTGACCTCCATCGCAACCGTCTCGACATCGTGAGCGCACATGTCTGCCAGCAGAGCCTGAAGATCCACCGATTCCGGAGTCGTTCGAATGCCGGCCCGGACCTCACCCGCGACGCGCGTCTCGATGGTCCCTATCAGACCAGTGACGGATCCAGCAGCACGAAGTATCGACTCGAGCAGAAACACGGTGGTCGTCTTCCCGTTCGTACCCGTGACGCCCAGCAGCGTCAGCCGGTCGCCGGGCCGCCCGTAGAACTCCGCCGCAGCGAGTGCCATAGCCCGGCGCGCGTCGCTTACCACGACCTCGGGGATGTCGAGCCCGGTGGATCGCTCGCTCATTACCGCCGCGGCCCCCTGCCGCACGGCCGCGGGAGCGAAGGTAAGGCCATCGGTGACCAAGCCGGGGACCGAGAAGAACAGGTCGCCGGATCGCACCCGGCGCGAGTCGTAGGCGAGACCGGTCACTTTTGTCTGTTGATCCCCACGGCGATCGACGACGAGATCTCCAGCGGCCCGCGCAAGCGCCGTCAGCGTGGTGGAGCGAGATTCGGACACGGGGTCCTCAGCCTAGTAGCCGTGCCCGGGAGCGTTCCCGGATTGAGACGCCTCGATGGCGCGTGCTGCTTTCGCCGCGTTGCCGGTGGGGGCCACGCCCTCCCTGCGCAGCGCGAACTGCATGATCGTCTTGAAGGTCGGCGCCGCCGACAGCCCGCCCCAGATCGGCGTGGGGTTGTCCAGCGTTACCAGGACCGCAAGAGCGGGCCGGTTCGCCGGGGCGAATCCCACGAAGGTGGCGCGGTACTTGCCGCCGTAGCCCCCGCCTGGCAGTGGCTCCTGGGCAGTGCCGGTCTTGCCGGCGACCTGGTAGCCGGGGATCTGCGCTTCGACTCCGGTACCTCTCTTCACCACGCCTTTGAGGATGTTGGTCATCTCGGCTGCGGTGCGCCGGGACAGGATCCGCCGCCGCTCCGGCGCGGGAGTCCTCTCCACTTTCCCGTTGTCACCCATAGTTGCGTACAGCAGCTTGGGCTGAACCCAAACTCCGCCGTTCGCCAGCGATGCATACGCGGTCAGGAGCTGCATCGGGGTCACCGCTACGCCCTGACCGATCGGGACCGTGGCGATCGTGGGTCCGGTCCAATCTTTCACCGGCGTGACGATCCCGCCGGACTCTCCCGGAAAGTCCAGACCCGTCGGCGACCCGAAGCCGAATTTTCTCTCGTACTCGTAGAGCTTTCGAGCGCCGAGCTTCAGTCCGATCTCGATGGTGCCGACGTTGGACGACTGCTCGATGATCTCCTTGACGGAAAGGTTCTCGGTGGCATGGAACTCGGCGTCATGGAAGACGCGATCGGATACCGCGATCGAGTCCGGAACGGTGAACCTGGTACGCGGAGTTACGACTTTCTCTTCGAGCGCGCCGGACGCGGTGACCAACTTGTACGCCGAGCCGGGTTCGTAAACGTCTGTCACCGCGAGGTTCCGTTGCAGTGCGGTCGGAGAGTCCGCGACCCGGTTCGGGTTGAAGTCGGGAGCGTTCGCCATGGCAAGGATCTGACCGGTGGACGGACGGATGACGATGGCCGAGCCGCGTGCCGCGTGATATTGGGTCAGCGCCCTCTTCAAGGTCAGCTCCGTGAAGTACTGAAGAGTCTTGTCCAAGGTCAGGAACAGCGCGGTGCCGGGCCGCGGCGGGGTGTAATGGAACTTGGCCTGCGGCAGAGGCCTGCCGGCGGGGTCCTGCTCGAGCGTCAGGTGCCCCGGCGTCCCGTGGAGGATGTGGTCGTACTGCCGCTCGATGCCGGCGAGACCGTTCCCGTCGATACCGGCGAACCCCAGGACCTGGGATGCGAGCCGCCCTCCCGGATAGTCCCGGTGCGCCTCCGGCCTCAGATAGATGCCGGCCAGGTTCATCTTCTTGACCTGCCGGGACACCTTGGGCGCCACCATGCGGGCCAGATACTCGAACTGATCCGGCGCGCTTAGCTTGATCCTCAGAGCGGCGCGGGTCATGCCCAGGACCGGGGCTAGCCGAGCCGCCTCCCGCTTGGGGTTGGCCACATTGACCGGGTCGGCGTAGATAGTTTGCTGGTCCACCGACAGCGCGAGCGCCTGGCCGGACCGGTCGAAGATCGCCCCCCTGCGGCCCGGGAAGTCGACGGTTCGCACCCGCTGTTTGGCCGCGATCTTGGCGTAAGCGGGCGCCTCGAGCACCTGTAGAACAAAGAGTCTCGCCCCCATGGCGGCGAACGCCAGGACGAAGAAGAAAAAGAGCCCGATCAGACGGCCGGTCGAGAGCGACTTGTGGCGGCGATCCCCAGCGGGGGCCCGGCGCCGGGTCGTCCCCCTGGAAGTCACACGTTTGTTATCCCACGCGCGCGGAGGCGATCGGCGGACGTGCCGCCCCACCTAAGGGGTTCCTCCCGAGATCGGAGCCGCTACCGCAGGCCCGGGGGGAGCGGAATCGCCGGCAGGGGCCGAGCGCGCGATCATCGCTCGGTCGTGTGAGCGGACGTTGGCGATGATGTATTGAAGGTTCGTGGGATCGACCATCCCGAGTCTGGTGCGGGCGTAGCGCTCGATCCGGGCCGGGCTCCCGAGTCGTGAGGCCTCCAACAGAAGCTCTTCGTTCTTGGCCTGCGCCGTTTGGGTTGCCTTGGTAAGCCGAGACAACTTGAAGGCCGTCTGGGCCGACATGACCTGCTCCAGGAGAACGCCCGACACGATGGCGCCCGAGAGGATGACGGCGATGATCGCAATGGGAGCCACCCGCCGGGAGCTCCTGCGCTTGATCAGCTTGCGAGAACGCCGCCGGACGACGCGTAGGGAATCGTCGCGAGGTGCTGCACCGGGCAGGGTCCTGGGGGCCGAGCTCATGCCCTCACCTTGTCGTCAGCCGCGATGCGCTCGGCGGCTCGCAGCTTGCCCGCCGAGGCCCGGGGGTTGGCCTCGATCTCGTCCTCGGATGCCCGAAGTGGGCGGCGGGTAAGAACGCGCACGCGCGCCTCGGCTCCACAAACGCACACCGGCAGGTCGGGCGGGCACGTGCAGCCGTTGGCTTCCTGAGTGAAGTAGCGCTTGACGATCCGGTCCTCCAGCGAGTGATACGAGAGCACGACCATCCGCCCTCCCGGCTCCAGCGCATCCACGCACTGGGGAAGGACTCGCGTCAGCGCCTCGAGCTCCTGGTTGACCTCCATGCGGATGCCCTGGAATGTTCGGCGAGCCGGATGGGGACCGGTGCGCCGCGCGGGGGCCGGGATCGCGTCTTTGACCGTGTCGGCAAGAGTCGCGGTGTCGCCTATCGGCCGGTGAGCGACGATGGCTTTGGCGATCCTCGTCGCGAACCGCTCCTCTCCATTGCGCCTGATCACGCGTTCGAGATCCTTCTGGGCGTAGGCGTTCACTACCGTGTCCGCCGAGAGGGACTGAGAGGGGTCCATGCGCATGTCGAGCGGTCCGGGATGGCGGAAGCTAAAGCCTCTGTCTGGATCGTCCAGTTGGGGCGACGAAACTCCAAGGTCGAGTAGGACTCCGCGAATCGACGCAATCCCGAGTCGTTCCAGTACGGACGCGAGGTTCGAGAAGTCGTCACGGGCGAGCCGGACACGGCCCCCGAAAGGCGCCAGGCGGGGCTTCGTCGCAGCCAGGGCGACAGGGTCGCGATCGATGCCGACGAGCTCACAACGAGGCGCCGCCGCGAGGATGAGGGCCGCGTGCCCTCCCCTGCCCAGGGTGGCGTCGACACAGACCCCGCCGTGTTCCAACGCAGGCAGGAGGAGCTCGACGACTCTGTCGGCAAGTACGGGGCGGTGTCCCAGGTCCACGTTGCCTCCATGCTCTAATGCCCGAGCGCCTTCGTCGCCATGACGACCATTCCCATCACGCCCCCCACCGACGATCCGGTCACCGCGAGAAGGGCGAACCCATGGCTCAGCTCTCGCACCCGCCGGTCATCCCGAAGAGCAGCGATCCTCTTCCTCATGTCGTCGGTCCTTTCGCTCACTAGAAGTCCAGTTCCTTGGCGAGCTCCTCGAAACCGCCCGCCGCGGTTCTTCCCAGCTCCTCCGCCCACTTGGCCGGATCCCAGATCTCGGCGTGGTCCAGGGCGCCCACCACCACGACTTCCCGTTCGATGCCCGCCCCGTCGCGAAGCCCTGCCGGCACGCTGATGCGCCCCTGCCCATCGATCCCGTCCGTGTGCGCGCTAGAGGCGATGCGCCGGGCCGAGCTCCTCAAGCGGGGATTGCTGTTGCGCTCCGACAGCAAGCGCTCTGCCACCCGGCTCTCGAACCGCTCCTCGGACCACATAGCTATGCAGTTCTCGAACCATGTGGTCAGCACGACCCTGTCGCCGAGCTCGTCACGCAGGCGCGCGGGGACGATGAGGCGGCCCTTCGCGTCGATGTTGTGGCGAAACTCCCCGGTGAGGGCCAACTGCGTTCCCCGCTCATGATCAGACGTCCCCTGCGCGAGGAGGGCTGCCGCCAGGAGCAGGTTGCTCTACTCCCTTTCCCTCCACTTCGCTCCACTACGTGGCAAGTAAGCCCCTAATAGAGCCCCAAGTCAACGAATCGCGCCTAATTACGCGCTTGTGATTCGAGGCTCGCCACGAGGGCACGGTCCCAAAGCAGTGACGGCGTGGGCGAAGCGATCAGAGTGATCGGAGCTTGAGGTGATCGCACGAAGCGCGACGAAAAGAAGAGCGCCCCCTTTCGGGGGCGCTCTCGACTAGCTGACCCTGCGGTAACGCTAGAAGCGGTTCTTACACGGGTTGTTCGGCAGGATCCTCCTGAAGTTCTCCAGCAGATTGATGGTCGTGAAGCCCGTGTCCGGGTACGTCGAGACGAACATCTTCCCGAACTCCGTCTTCGAGCTCCCACCGAACTTGTGGGTCGCCTTCAGGTACTTGCCACCTTCCTGGAAGATGCAGTGCCCATGCATCTTGGTGGTCGTGTAGAAGGGATAGAAAGCCGCTCCCGGGGGCGGGTTGACGCAGTGCGCTCCGGGGTTGGGGTCCGTGTCAACGTGACGCTGGCAAGGCGGGGCGTTGAACACGATGTCCGATCCCTCGATCCTCGGCAGGTCGGCTTCGAAAGCCACTCGCCCGTAGTTCTTGCCCCCTCGGAAGGTCGGGCTCGAGAACTTGATGGGCGTGGTGTGCAGCTTCCTGTCCGCAGCCCGAGATGAGACCGAGCCGGGCCAGTTGTGGCCGTACGAAGCGCCATCGAAGTCGCCGTCCACAAGCGGGCTTCCGAAGCAACCATTGATCTTGACCAGCAGCGAGATAAATCCCGGCAGACAGTAGTCATCGTCCTGATCGACGAGGTTGTTGTCGGTGTCGGATCCCTTGGCGCAGGTCAGGTCACTCAGCTTGACCCGCTTGCAGTACTCGAAGTGCCCGATCTCGTCCGAGTAGGCGACGTTGTAGCTGTGTGCCGCGTCGGGAACGATCGTGTGCGGGGTCGAGGTGCTGTACGCCGGGTGGTACGCCGATGGGAGCAGCTGGCAAGAGCTCGCGTTCGGGTCGTACTTGAGCTTCCCGAACCCGTTCTTGACACTCGCCTTCATCGACCCGGTCGTGCCGCGGCTGAGGTCGTGAAGCTTGACGGTGAAGCCCTTTGTCGTGTCGAACATATGGAGCTTGACCCTGTCGCCCGAGCCCATCAGGTAGTCCTTGCCCTTAACGGGGGTGAACCTGTTCGGCGAGAGCGGGTTCGCGTCCGCCGTCGACTTGCCGTTCTTCGTGATGAAGGCGAAGTTGACGGGCTCGACTCCGGCCTGGTTGATGCAATCGGTGTTGTTAACGGTGCCCAGGTTGTCGTTGAACTGGAACGTGTCGATGTTGAGCGCGGCACACCACTGGCGGGCGGTGCAGCCGATCCCCGGAGGCCAGGGGACCCAGCCCGGCGGGTAGAACTGCATCTCCATGAACGCGACTCCCGGGTGCAGGCCGATGTACTTCGGCGAGTTGGGATTCTGGCTCAGGAAGATGTTCGAGTTGCTGTCCGGCTTGCACTTAACGGTTTGGGGGGTGGGGTCTCCTGGCTTCACGCCGGGGTTGGGCCCACCTTGGTTGTCGCACATGGCCATGCCGAACCAGAAGGCCGGGTGCAGCTGGAAGCTGTCGGTCCCGCCACTGCCGTCCGTCCGCGGCCTCTTGGGGGGATCCTTGGGGAGCTTGAAGACGTACTTGTTCTCGTTGCCCGAGCCCGCCTTGTCCGAATAGAACAGCACCGCAGGCTCATCGTGGCCGATGTATTCGGTTATGGGCGAATGCTTCTCGGCGTGCTTAAACCAGGGGAATTCTCCCCAGGTCTGAAACGGCTCGGTACAGTTCACTCCGTTCGTGTTGCAGAAATGCGCGAGGCCCTCCGGATGCTGGGTCGCGCTGAGATGCGGCGTCACTTCGCTTCCGAACTTCCGATGCGCCTGTGCCGTCTGGGCGACGACCAGACTTGCCATCAGGGTCCCCACGGCTAGCAGAGCCACGAGTCTCTTCAAAACCACACCACCCCCTGTGAGAAGACCAACTTCAAACGCCGACAAGAATCGCAGAACGAAGCAAACAAGAAAAGCACGATGCCCCGCAGGAATGACACTTCGTCTCCGAAGCACAAAAGAGCCCGTCGCACGTGGGCCGCAGGTACTAGACAAGTAGTAAGGAACGCGAGGGGCGTTTTCGGAGGAACGCGAGGGGCGTTCTTCGGATCCCCCGGTGGACTGGTTGCGCCAAGAACTTGCCTCCGAACCGGCGCGAACTACGCACCGGCCAGGGGGGGATTCAGGCGGTCAGGCGCTTGCGCTTGGGCAGTTCGAGGTACCGCTCCCAATCCGGGTCGACGCGGTCGACGGCAACCATGATCCAGACGCTCTGATGAGGAGGAGCGGGGGCCCTCCGCAGCCGCAATCCGACGTCAGCCGGGGGCCGGTTCTCCTTGCGTGAGTTGCACGGCCGGCAAGCCGCCACCACGTTGTCCCAGGTGTGCAGACCTCCCCGGCTTCGGGGCACGACGTGGTCGACGTTCTCGGCCGGACGCCCGCAGTACTGGCATTCGAAGTTGTCCCGGACGAAGACCGCGCGACGCGACAACGAGGCACGCGCCCGGAAGGGGACCTTCACGAAGTAATTCAGGCGCACGACGGTGGGAGCCGACAAGGAGAGCCTCTCGCTTCGGAACACCACACCGTTGCTATGGAGCACTTCCGCCTTGCCCTTCAGAGCAAGCACCAGCGCCCGCCGGACGGGAACCACGCACAGCGGCTGATACGACGCGTTGAGGACAAGTGCTCTGCCCAAGGTGGCCCGAGTATATAGAGAGGGTTGGTTCTAGCGGCGCTCTTCCTGCAAACCCTCGACGTAGCGATGGAACGCGAGGTGGTCGGAAGTGCATTCGGTAGTCTCGCCGTTCTTTTCCAAACGAACCGTGTCCATCGGTCCGCCGGGGGCCGAAGGATCCTCGGCGATCTCGACGACCGACCACCCCTCGTCGATCAGGGTTCGCAACCGTTCCAGCTCGGGATCATCTCCCCAACCCGCCATCCTCTCGACCTCCTTATCCGTATTCAATGTGTCCCCGATAGATCCGGGGGCAGCTTAGTTTTGTGCCTGCGTGACGCTGCTAACCTAGTTGCCCTTTCTAACCCCGGGACGGATCGCGAGAGATGAGCGACAGCAGAAGCCTTGACTTCACCCGCTTCAAGCAGTCCTTCGAGCGGATCGCGTCGAACATAGATCAGACCATTCAGGGAAAGAGCGACGTGGTACGGCTGGCGTTGATAGCTCTGCTGGCCGAGGGCCACCTCCTCCTCGAGGACGTCCCCGGGGTGGGAAAGACCATGCTTGCGAAGTCGTTGGCCAAATCACTGGGCTGTAGCTGGCAGCGGATCCAGTTCACCCCCGACCTCCTCCCCAGCGACATCACCGGGGTCAACATCTGGAATGACGCCCAGAGCGCGTTCGAGTTCCGGCCGGGCGCCATCTTCGCCAACATCGTGCTGGGAGACGAGATCAACCGGGCCTCTCCCAAGACGCAGTCGGCGCTGCTGGAATGCATGGAAGAGCGTCAGGTCACTCTCGACGGCACGACGCGGCAGCTGGAAGAGCCGTTCATGGTCATCGCCACCCAGAACCCGATCGAGCACGAGGGCACCTACCCGCTGCCCGAATCCCAGCTCGACCGGTTCATGATGCGCCTGTCCATGGGCTATCCGAACCGGACGTCCGAGCTCGAGATCCTGGATACGCACGGGAGCCGCGCCCTTCTCGACGAGCTCCAGGCGGTCACCGACGCGGCTGAGGTCGGGGCGCTTGTCGGCATGGCCCATGAGGTCTACGTGGCCCCCAGCCTGAAGAGCTACATCGTCGACATCACGGAGGCGTCCCGGGCCCACACCGATGTCTTTCTGGGAGCCAGTCCGAGAGCGTCGTTGTTCCTTCTGCGGGCCGCTCGAGCTTCGGCAGCCAGTCATGCTCGCGAGTACGTGATCCCGGATGACATCAAGAACCTTGCGGTGCCGGTTCTGGCTCATCGGGTGCTCCTCTCCCCCGAGGCCCAGATGCGCGGGGCGAGCGCCGAAGAGGTACTCGAGTCTTTGCTCAGCCAAGTGCCGATCCCCGCTCGTGAACGCGCCTAGCCCCGCGGGCCGGACACAGGAGGAGTAGTGCCAACCACGCGGGGCTGGATCGTTGCTCTGTCCGGCTTCGCCCTGATGGTCCTCGGTACCGCCCTCGGGGTACGGGCGCTCCAGCAACTCGGCGTTGGCCTCGTCATCCTCGTCCTCGCCGCCGTCATCGTCGTCCGCGTCGGTAAGCACGACGTGGGGATGGAAAGAACGGTTCAGCCGGAACGGACCTCGAGCCACCAGCCCGTCACGGTCTCGCTCGTATTGACCAACCAGGGACGGGGGCCGGCCCCCTTGATGCTGCTGGAGGACCAGCTTCCCAGGCAGATCTCGGGGCGGGCACGGTTCGCGCTGCACGGGATCGAGGCGGGAGGCTCGCGTGAGGTCAGCTTCGGCCTCCGGCCCACCCGTCGGGGACGCTTCCACGTTGGACCCCTGGAGATCGCGTTCGTCGATCCCTTCGGGCTCGCCCACATCCGGAGCCGGGCCGAGGAGATCACGAGTTTCCTCGTGTATCCCGCGGTCGAGCCTCTGGCCCTCCCGCGAGATCTCGGCCGCCAGCAGAGCATGATCGTCTCCGCTCTCCGAAGGCCCACCTCGGCCCAAGGCGAGGAGTTCTACACCCTGCGGGAGTACGTCCAGGGAGACGACCTCCGCAAGATCCATTGGGCGTCGACGGCCAAACGGCGCGCCTACATGATCCGCCAGGAAGAGACCCCGTGGCATACCCGCGCCACGATCCTTCTCGACGACGCGATGTTGCCCGATGGCTCGTCAGACTTCGCTTCGTTCGAGCGGGCCGTCGAGGCTGCCGCTTCGATCGTCGATCTCTACCACCGCTCGAGCTACTCATCACGATTGGTCGCATCCAGCGGGGTCAGTGTGGACAGCGCGCGGGGCGCCGATCACATGCACCGGTGTCTGGACCTGCTCGCCACGATCGAACCGGCGAAGGCCGAGCCGGGACAACCGGATCCCGTGCTGACCCGTCTTGCTGAGTTGCAATCCGGACCCAATGCCGAGGGAACGCTGGTGTTCATCGGCGGTTCGCTCACCACCGCGATGGTGGCGGGGATGGCACAGTGCCGCCGGCGCTATAAGGAAGTGATCTGTGTGTCGTTCCCGGCGCACAGGTTCGGCTCGGGCACCACTCGAAGCCGGTGGAACGGCGAGAGCCAGACCATAGAGACCCTTCGGGGCCTCACCCGGTCGGGGATCCGCACACTCGTGCTGGGTCCGGAAGAGGCGCTCGGTCCGGCATGGGCCGCACTTTCTGCATCGGGTCGGAGAGGAGGTGACCGCAAATGGGAACGGAAGCCAGAGCTCGCCTAGGACTCGCCGCCCTTCTTGCCTTCACCTTGTGGACCTTTGCCGAGGTGTTCCGTGGCGGCGAATACCCCGGCCCGACGCTGCTGGGAATGTTCCTCGCCGGGGGCATCGCGGTCGCGACGCGCCGTTTGGGCCGCGGAGCAGCGCTCAGCTTGGTGCTGTCGGGGGTCGCGCTGTTCTGGTACGTCTGCCTCGTGTTCGCGGCATCCGCCACCCTCTACGGCCTCCCCACGCTGGACACGCTCAGGCGATTGGGGCACTTCGTGGCGGTAGCCGCTCAGCGCAGCAGCTCTGACGTGGCGCCGGCCCCCGTTCGCCCGGGCTATGTCTTGATGGTGGTGGTCGGCATGTGGATCGCTGCGGCGATCGGTGAAACCGCGGCCTTCCGGTGGCAACGCCCGCTCCTCGCCGCACTCCCCTGCATCGCCCTGTTCTCCCTCGTGCTCGTGGTGGGCACAGGAACCGCCGCTCCCGTTCTGGTCGCGGCTTTCCTCGCGCTCCTGCTGACCTTCTGGGGCCTCGAGTCCTCCAACCGCCTCCGCTCGTGGGGCCGGTGGGTGCCAACCTGGCCCGGTCACCCCGAGGAGCCGCCTCCCGAGATCACGGGCTCGCTCGCTCGTCGGATGGCGACTTGGTGCGTGGCGGGCGTGTTCATAACGCCGCTCCTGCTCCCCTTGGGTCACGGCTTGATCGACTGGAGGAACGGCACCGGTCATGGAAACGGGGTGGGGGGAACCGGCGGCGTCTCGACCATCGACCCCTTGGTGTCGATAGCACCCACGCTGCTCAACCAGACGAACCAAGAGCTGTTGAAGGTCAAGTCGAAGACCGCGTCTTACTGGCGGCTGCAGACTCTGGCGGCGTTCGACGGCACCAGCTGGAGCGCGGCCTCAACCCCGAGTCGCCCGGTCAACGATCCGCCGGGGATCATCCACCTGACCCACGCCCCTCTCCTGGGCACCCACACCGTCACGCAATCGATCACCTTGACCAACCTGGAGACGCGGTTTCTTCCTGCCGCGGTCAATCCCACGGCCATCAGGCTGCCGGGTCCCGTGACGCTTCTGTCCGATCCAGCCAACGGCGACCTCGAGTTGCAGAACGCCGCCCATCCAGGCTTCACCTATCAGGTGAACTCTTCGGTCACGAAGGCCAGCTACAACGACGTGCAGGCCGACCACGTAGGAGATCCGGGCGCGGTTTATCTCCAGCTGCCGGACAAGCTTTCTCAAACCGTCCGCGACCTCGCTCACGAATGGACCGCAGGCGCCAACACCCCCCTGGACAAGCTCCTGGCGATCCAGCGGCACCTCCGGCGCTTCCGCTACAGCGTCCACGTCCAGCCGAAGGCGAGCTCCGACTATCTGACGGAGTTCCTCACCCAGACCAAGGCGGGCTACTGCCAGCAATTCGCCACCGCGTTCACCGTGCTCGCCCGGATCGAGGGGTTCCCGACCCGCATCGCTGTCGGGTTCTTGCCCGGTACTGAGAATCCGGCGACCCACACGTTCGTGGTGCGCGGGCTGGATGCGCACGCCTGGCCCGAGGTCTATTTCAGGGACTACGGATGGTTGAGGTTCGAGCCGACACCGCGGCTCGCCGCTGCAGTTCCTTCCTACAGCAGGGTCCCGTCAACGAGCGGACCTGGTGGGGGCCCCGGGGGCTCGCGCGGGCGGGGAGCTCCGAGGGTCAACCCACGCGGCCAGCTCGACAAGGCGAACCTCGACGCACGCACGGGGGCGTCCGGTGGTCCCTTCGTCCCCCGGCGCTCACGGGTGCGAACTGGCCGCCCGGAATGGGAACGGGAGTTTGCCCGTTTCGGGCGGACGCTGATCATCGTTGCGCTGCTCGTGCTCCTCGCCATCCCCGTGCTCAAGGCGGTGCGGACCGCTCTTCGGTATTCACGCGCCGGGGGGGCCCAGGATGTGGCAGAGGCTGCGTTCGCTCACTTCGAGGACGAGGCGACGGAGCTTGCCGACGCCAGGGCGCCCTCGGAATCGGCCGGTGCCTACGTCGATCGGCTCGTCACCAGCAAGAAGCTGACCGCCAAAGCCGCCCTCGGCCTCGCCCACATCTACGAGAGGGCGGAGTATTCGCCAGCTGGGATCGCCGATCCCGACGCCGAGGAGGCCCGGCGACTGGTGCGCCAGTTGAGGGTAGATCTGTGGTCGAACGCGTCCTGGTGGGATAGGGCAGAACGACTGTTCTCCCCGAAGACGCTAGCGCGTCGCCCGTAGCCTCTCTCTCGAATCGGGGTTCAGCTCGGGCTCGAGGCCCGACTCCGCTTCACGCAGCGCGGAGATGAACTCCGCCCGGTCGTAGAGATAGTCGGCCCCTCGCGTCTGCAGGCCCTGGGCAAGACCCTCGATGCACATGAAGAACGCCATCTGGCCCTCTTTCAGAGCGTCGATCAACTCGCCCTCGGATGCTGCCACCTTGAAGATGCTCTGGCCGTCGGTCACCAGCTTCACCTCGGACAGATGCTCTTCGAGATCGCCCTTCTTGCGCAGATATTCGTACGCCTTCCGCACACGCTGCAGGCTCATGCCGCCGTCCAGCAGCGACCGCACGACCTTCAGCGCGACGAGATCCCGGAAGGAGTAGAGACGCCGCACACCGGGGCGGCCGCGCGTTCCTTGAACCGTCGGCTTAACCAGCCGGATGCGATCCCAGTAGCGGAGTTGATGCGGAGTGCAGCCGGTAAAACGGCATGCCTGGTCGGCAGTAAATCCCTCCATGTAGGAGCGATGACCTCCAAGTCAAAGTGGCGATTGAATGTGTGCGGTTCGGGGAGTTCAGGCGAAGCGGGATTTTCGGTCACGAAAGCAAGGGATGAATCTAGCGCGCGCGGCAACGGCCCGGCAAGTGAGATTCAGCAATAAACGAGATTGATCACAGAGATTTTCTGCAGCCGGATGCAACGACTGCAGTCGTTGGCGCGTGGTCTAGAGCTTTTTGTAACGGTTGCGGAAACGCTCTTCCCATTGGCGAACCGTGGAGCTCGTGCGCTCTTTGAGGCCGGGGCCCCGGCGTCGTCCGGTGATCGCAAGGCCCCACAACGAGCGCATCGCAAAAACGATGCCGGCGACCATCGCAGCGAACGCGAGGACGCCGAGGATCAGGTTGGGTGAGAAGAAGAACCACAGAAGCAGGCCACATCCGGCTATCAGCGTGAGGACGCCGAGCCGGAGCCGGTGGAACTCCGCGAACCGAGGCGCCTTGCGCTTTACGCCCCGAGCGAACGCGGGATCATCCGCGTAGAGATTCTTCTCGATCTCCTCGAGTATCCGCTGTTCGCTGTCGGATAGAGGCACTGTCACTCGATTCTATAGAGGTAGTGCAGTTAGCGGAACCACTGAGTGTCCCGATGCATTCCTACACCGCGAAGGGTCCCCCAGCTTCACTCCTGGGCCCGTGTCCGGGGTTTGTCCGAGCGACCGAGCTGCCCCCGAACCGGCTCCGGATGGCTTCACTCCTGGCCCCGCATCAGGGTTGCGGGAGCGACCGAGCTGTCCCCGAACCGGCTCCGGATGGAGTCGACCGCGTGGGCGACGTCGCGTCGCCGGACATCCGCGGCCCGGCCCCCGGCAACATCGCTGAGCAGATCCAGCTGGTGCCTCGGGGGCCCGGCGGCGAGGGCCGAGATGCTGACCCCGACCAGCCGGATGCGGGGCCGGTCGGGATGCAGCCGCTCGTACAGGTCCTTTGCGACCTCGTAGATCTCGGCGGCGGTATCCACCTCGCAGGCCAGGGTCCGGGACCGGGTGATGGTCTTGAAGTTCGAGAACCTGATCTTGATCGTGACCGTCCTGCCGCACAGGCCTTTGGTGCGGAGGCGCCCCGCGGTGCGGTCGGCCAGGCGCAGCAGCTCTCGCAGCACCTGCCCCGTGGAGTCGAGGTCGTGCTCGTAAGTCTCTTCCGAGCCCACCGACTTCGACGGCTCGTCCACGATGACAGGGCGTTGATCGACTCCGTTGGCGAGGGCGTGGAGGTGCGCGCCCAGGGATTCGCCGAGCGCTCGTTCGAGGGTGCGCCGGGACAGATGTGCCAGGTCTCCTACCGTCTTCATCCCGAGGCGCTGCAGGGTTTCACCGGTCTGCGGCCCCACTCCCCATAGCGCCGATACAGGAAGCGGGTGCAGGAAGCTCAATACGTCGTCGGCGGGAACCACGAGCAACCCGTCGGGCTTGGCCCACGCCGACGCAAGCTTCGCCAGGAATTTGTTGGGTGCAACACCGACCGTGCAACCCAGCCCGAGTTCCGAGATAGCCCGCTTGATCTGCTGGGCGATCTGCAAGGAGGTGCCGAACAATCGCACCGATCCGGAGATGTCGAGGAACGCCTCATCCAAACTCAGCGGCTCTACCAGCGGAGTGAAAGAGGTGAACACCTCGCGGATCCGATCAGAGAAATCCTGGTAGCTCGAGAAATCGTTCGGCACGAACACACCGTGGGGGCAGAGCCGGCGCGCGCGTACCACGGGCATGGCCGACGACACCCCGAAGGCGCGGGCCTCATAGGACGCCGAGGTCACGACGCCCCGGCTCCCCCGGCCCCCGACGATCACGGGCCGGCCTTTGAGTGACGGATCCTTGATCGTCTCGACCGACGCGTAGAAAGCATCCATGTCGACGTGCAGAATGGGCTCTGGGACCATCGCTTCTACGTTACGCCTGGAAGGGAGCTGCAGTGGAGTACCGCAACCTTGGTCGGACCGGCGTCAAGGTCAGCACACATTGCCTGGGGGCCATGATGTTCGGCGCGTGGGGGAACCCCGATCACGACGACTGCATCCGCATCATCCACGCCGCTCTCGATGGAGGGATCAACTTCGTAGACACGGCCGATGTCTACGCGCAGGGCGAGTCGGAGGAGATCGTGGGCAAGGCCCTCGCCGGGCGCAGGGATGACGTGGTGCTTGCCACCAAGGTGCACGGACAGATGGGCGAGGGCCCGAACCGCAGTGGGAACTCGCGCCGCTGGATCATGCAGGAGGTCGAGAACAGCCTCCGCCGGCTGGGAACCGACTACATCGACCTCTACCAGCTGCACCGGGACGACACCGATACCGATATCCAGGAGACCCTGGAAGCGCTGGACGACCTCGTGCGGCAGGGAAAGGTTCGCTACGTCGGAACCTCGACCTTCCCCGGCTGGATGATGGTGGCCGCCCATGCGGTGAGCCAGCGCCGGGGCCTGGTCCGGTTTGCTTGCGAGCAGCCTCCCTATTCGATCTTTGTGCGCCATGTCGAGCGCGACGTCTTCCCGGTGACCGAGCGGCTCGGCATGGGCGTGATCGTGTGGAGTCCACTGGCCGGGGGATGGCTGGCCGGCAAGTACCGGCGGGACCAGGACGTGCCCGAGGATTCCCGCGCCACGCGGGCTACGCGCTGGGGCACCGGGGTCGCGGCCCGCTTCGATCAGTCCCGCCCCGGCAACCAACGAAAGCTCGATCTTGTCGAAGACCTCGACGTCATCGCCGACAAGGCAGGCGTCAAGCTCGCGCACATGGCGGTCGCGTTCACGCTGGCCCACCCCGCCGTTACCTCGGCGATCATCGGCCCCCGCACGATGGACCAGCTCCAGGATCTGATGGGGGCCGCCGACGTCCGACTGGATGGGGACACGCTCGATGCGATCGACGGAGTCGTGGAGCCAGGCGCGGTAGTCGAGAGTGCCGACCGGGGCTGGCAGGAACCTTGGATGACCCCGGAGTCCCGCCGCCGCTAACCGGTTTTGCGAGCTCTGCCACGCATAGGTGTGGTGCACGACCACGAAATCGGGTAGTTAGCGGCCGGCCGAGCCGCCGCTCGCGTGCCACAGCCGGGCCGCGGGTTGCAGGTCGCCACCGCCTCCACTGGCGACCGCGGCCCCCGGATCGAGGAGTTGCTGTTTGCGCCGCTGCCGCTCCAAGGCTTCGATCAGGCTGATACCGGCGTTACGGTCTTGAGCCAGCTCGGCGAGATCGAACACCTCCTCGGCCACTACCGTGATCCCTACGTTGCGGCGGTCGGTGGTGTGTATGAAAGAGGCACCGCCGCGCTTGCGAACCTCGCCCCGGACCAGCTGCAGCCATGAGTGGAAGACGGTGCGAGCGCAGCGAGGTTGCACCCGCTCGAACACGGTGATGTCGATAGGCCCGGCGAGCTCATCAAGCGTGACGAAGATGATCCGCTGGCCGGAGCGGATCGCAGGCGTCTGGGATGCCACCTTCACTCCCGCCACCCACACCTCGGCCCGATTGCGGCATCCCTTCAGTCCGTCGGAGTCGACGCAGCCGATCTCGGCGAGCAGCGGCGCGTAGAGAGCCATGACGTGGCGACGGGCGTCGATCCCGGAGATCTCGAGCTCGGCCTCGGTCTCTTCGAAGTCGCTGTAACGAGGCAGCTCCGGCAAGCTCTGCCGGATCGGGTCGTCGAGCCCGAGCTGGAGCTGCTCGCCCGGGATCAGCTTCGGCTCCGAGCCGAGCTCGATCACGCGCCACAACAGCTCGTGGCGCGACCGGCCCTCGATCGCATCGAGAGCGCCGACGTGCACGAGGTTCTCGAGGACCGGTTGGGATAGCTCGGTCCTGCGCCAGAGATCCTCGAGCGAGCTGAACGGTCCGGCCCCCCTGGCCGTCACGATCGAGGCGATCTCGGCCTCGGAGATATCGCGCACCTCCGACAGTGCGAGCCGCACGCCCTTATCCGGATTCGGTGGTCGAGAATCGACCCCAGAGATAACAGAGCTTGCAAAGGATTCGACTCGGTAGACCGCGTCGGACTTGTTGATGTCTATGGGGAGGATCGGGATGCCCATCTGGCGGGCGTCGGCGACTATGAATCGCCTCGGATACATGCCCGGGTCGTGGGTCAGGACCCCGGCTACGAACTCGGCGGGATAGTGGGTCTTCAGCCACGCCGATATATAGGTGGGCAGAGCGAAGGCCGCGGCGTGTGATTTGCAGAACCCGAACGATGCGAAGGCAAAGACCTCCGTCCAGATCGCATCGGCTTGCGGCTGGGTGAACCCGTTGACCACCGCCCGGGCTTTGAACCACGTGCCGATCCCCTCGTCGGGCGGTGTGATCCCGATGGGCGCGGAGACACCTTCCGTAACCGCCTCCGGCTCGAGGTGCCGGCGCACGTAATCGGCGTCGTCGAGCGAACATCCGGTGACCGCTGCGATGCACCGGATCAGTTGCTCGTGATAGACGACCACGCCCCCGGTCTCACGGAGGATCGGCGCCAGCTTCTCGTGCGGATACCGCACCTCCTGGAACCCGTGGCGGCGGTCGAGGAACGGCGACACCATGTCGGACTTGACCGGGCCGGGACGGAACAGCGAGATGTCGATGATGAGGTCCTCGAAGCGGTTGGGTTGGAAACGAGCCAGCAGCTCGCGCTGACCCGGAGACTCGATCTGGAAGCAACCCAAGGTCCGTGAGGTGCGGATCAGCTCGAACGTTGCCTCGTCATCGCGCGGCAGGTCTTCGAAGTGGATGTCCTTGCCGGAGATGCGCACGATCTCGTCGTGAGCGTGAGCGATCGCAGAAAACATCCGCACACCCAGGACATCGAGCTTGGTCAGCCCCAGGTGTTCGACGTCGTGCTTGTCTGCCTGGAGCATCCTGAATCCCTGGAAAGACTCCTGCATCGGAACACGCTCGGCGAGATCCGATGACGACAGGATCACTCCCGAAGGATGCAACGCCAGATGCCTGGGGAAGCCATCGATCCCGAGGCACAGCTCGAACAGCTGCTCCAATTGGCCGGCCCGCAGGTTGCTGCCGGCCAGTTCCGGCAGGCGCTCGATGGCATCAGGGATGTTGCGCGCGGCGATCCTCGGGAACGCCTTGGCGACCAGATCGATCTCTTCCGCAGGCAGAGCGAGCGCCTTGCCCACCTCTCTTATCGCCATCCGGGCGCGGAAGGTGTCGACCATGCAGCACACCGCGGTCTGA
>DATAPE010000308.1:0-8524 GCA_036265345.1 Actinomycetota bacterium | reverse complement strand
CGGGCCGGCGCCGTGGCTTCCTTGCGAAACACCTTCCCTTTTCACCTGATGCAAAGCGCGCGATCGTGGCCGGTGTGACCGAAGCCAAACAGCGGCGGGACGGCTACATCAGCGCCGAACATCTGCTACTGGGCGTTCTCTCGCAAGAGAAGAGTGTCGCGGTGGAACTGTTGCGTTCGCTCGATACGACTGCGGAGGATCTTCGGGCTCAGGTTCTCACCACAATGAAGAGGGCTTCATAGCTCCCCAGCCCTTGTTTTCCTTAGCCTTGTTTTCCCTGCCCGCGGCCAGTCTGGAAGTAGAGCGACTTTAGTCTTTAAGAGCTGCGTTCTTGTATTGCCGCACGGACAGCGGGACGAACACCATCAGGATGATGGCCACCCACATCAGCGTATAGAGAACGGGATTTCGCAGCGACCACACTTGTGGTTCGGGTAACGACCCCGTGTTTCCGAACGCCTCGCGTGCGGCTTGCGCGACGGCAGATACCGGGTTCCAATCCGCAAAGGTCCGCAGGGGGCCGGGCAGGAAATCACTTCGCACGAATGTGTTGGCGACGAACGTCGCAGGGAAGATGACCATGAAAGAAGCGTTCTGGAACACTTGCACGCTAGCCACCTTCAGGCCGACGTAGGCCATGATCCAGGAGACCGCATACGAGAACAGCAGTAACAGCAGAAAGCCGCCGATCGCCTGGATAACCCCAGTCCGGATGCGCCAGCCGACCAGCAAGCCCGTTATTGACATGACTGCGATCGATATCGAGTTGTACAGCACGTCGCTGCCGGTTCGGCCAATGAGGACCGCCGAGCGTGCCATGGGCAGCGACCGGAAGCGATCGATGATGCCTTTGGTCATGTCCTCGGCGAGGCCGGATCCCGTGAAACCAGCGCCAAAGACCACGGTCTGGGCGAAGATCCCGCCGATCAGGAATTCACGGTAGTTGACGCCGGGAAGGTGGATCGAGCTTCCAAACACGTAGCCGAAGAGAAGCACGAACATGATGGGCGACATCGTCGTCCAGATAAGGATGTCCGGCACACGCTTGATCTTGATCAGATTGCGCTTTGCGACGATGGCGCCGTCGGCGAACGCGAGAGCGACTTGGCTCATCGAACGGCCTCCTTCTCTCTGACATTCTCGGTTTCAGTTTTCGGCTCGTCGGATTCAGGAGCCTCTTCGGCCACATGGCCGGTCAATTTCAGAAAGACGTCGTCCAGAGTAGGTCGTCGCAGCCCGATATCGACGATCGCAACATTGGCATCAGCGAACCGCTGCAAAACCTGCTTCAAGACGTTCGCTCCATCGGTTACCGCCGCCGTAAGCTTGCGCGTCTGCTCGTCCACACGCACCTCATCGATGGAGAGTCCGGCCAAGATCGTCCGGGCCGGTGGTAGATCTGAGGCATCGGCGAGAACCGCCTCCACACGCTCCCCGCCGATCTGCAACTTCAGTTGGTCGGAGGTTCCGTGGGCGATCATCCTCCCGTGATCCACGACGAGGATGTCCTCCGCGAGCCGGTCTGCCTCCTCCATGTACTGGGTCGTCAGGAGCGCGGTCGAGCCTGCCGCCACCAATCCCTGGATCGTCTCCCACATCTGTATCCGGCTCCTCGGATCCAGCCCTGTTGTGGGCTCATCCAGGAACATGACGTCGGGCTTAGCGACGAGCGCCGCGGCGAGGTCCAGGCGGCGGCGCATGCCGCCCGAATAGGTCTTGGCAGGTCGGTCGGCGGCTTCCGAAAGGTCGAACTGATCCAACAGCTCGCGGGCGCGGAGGCGAGACTTGCTGCGACCCAGGTGATAGAGCCGGCCCACCATCTCGAGGTTCTCGTACCCCGTGAGATATTCGTCGACGGCCGCGTTCTGGCCCGACAGGCCGATCCGCTCCCTCACTTTGTCGGGTTGGGTCCGCACGTCGAGGCCGGCCACTTCGGCAGTACCTTCATCTGCATCCAGAAGGGTGCAGAGGATCCGGACGGCTGTCGTCTTCCCGGCACCATTCGGGCCCAGCAAGCCAAGGACGGTGCCCTGCTCAACGGCCAGGTCGAGACCATCGAGCGCGACGACCTTGCCGTAACGCTTGACCAGCCCCTCGGTTCGAATCATGTAATCCATTACTCACTCCTCTGGAGGGTTCTTCCTTGGCAACGTCCCCCTCGCGAACATGTAGACGCTGCGACGATACCGAACTCATCGGTCCGGCCCGATGAGTTTCTCACCCCCGCGCCGTCTCACCTAAGGGGAGCGAAGGGAGTCCGGGGGTGACCGCTTTCGAACAAACGCCCGAATACCGCAGGTATGCGGGGCCGCTTCTTCGGAAGTCGCGCACGCTGGTATTCGTCGTGCGCGGCCCGATCACCCGGGCCGACCTTCCGGGTTTAGCGGAGCGCTTCCAGCGAGCGCTGTCGGCAGGCGAAACCAATGCCGTCATCTGTGATGTTGGCCGCCTCATCCATCTCGAGAGCGAGACCGTGGACGCCCTATGTCGGCTTCAGCTGATCGCCCGCCGCACCGGAGCACGGGTGGCGGTCCGCCACGCCTCGCCCGAGTTACGCGAACTGCTCCAGTTCGTCGGACTGGACGACGTCGTGGAGCGCTGTACCTAGCCTTCGTAGGTCAGCGGGAGACCGAAAAGGGGAAACAGCCTGGCGGTGTCGAGGAAGAAGCAGATACCGACGATCTCATCCCCGGCCATCTCCACGACCTGTAGGGCCCATGGTTCGAAACCATCCCCTGACGCAGCCGGCTTGTACTGCCCGAAGGCCGGCAAACCGTTGGCGGTAGTGGGAACGAGTCGCGAGCCCTGACAGCCGATGCCCGTCCCCATGCAGAACTTACGGATATCGGGGTGCCCCTGGAGCCACAACGCATAAGGAGGCATCGACCACGTCGCATCTTCGTGGAGCAGGGCCGTGAGTGAGTCCATGTCGTAGCGCTGAAAGGCATCGACGTAACGCGCCAAGAGCGTCCGTTGTTGTTCGTCCATCGCCTCCAAGGAAACGTCCTCGGTAACCTCGCTCGCAGCCAGGGTCGCACGCGCCCGTTGCAGCGCGCTGTTCACCGACGGCACGGTGGTTTCGAGAAGCTCGGCGACCTCGGAGGCCTTCCAGCGCAGCACTTCGCGCAGGATGAGCACGGCTCGCTGTCGCGGGGGAAGGTGCTGAAGCGCGGCTACGAAAGCCAGCTTGATGGATTCGCGCGACATAGCCAGCTCGGCGGGGTCGGCGGCACTTGGAACAACTCGCGCATCCGGGATCGGCTCGAGCCACGTGACCTCGGGTAACTGGTCTCCCAGCGGGGAGTCGGCCGGTCTGGGGGGGCCGAGATCCATCGGCCTGGCACGGCGCTCCCGGCTCTTGAGCATGTCGAGGCACACATTCGTGGCGATCTGGTAGAGCCACGTACGGAGCGCGGCCCGGCCCTCGAATCGATCGAAGCTCCGCCAGGCCCGCAGCAGAGTGTCTTGCACAGCATCCTCTGCCTCGAACGCAGATCCCAGCATGCGGTAGGCGTACGCCGTCAGCTCGACGCGATGCTGCTCCATCTGGAGCTCGGGATGCTCGGAGGAGAGCGGAGTGCCCTGGCCTACCTCATCTGTTGCGAGTTCGGCCATGTCCACTCCTCCTTTCGCTGTTGGGCGCCAGCGTATGGCCCCAGGCACCTACCCGGGTCACCGCCCGTCTGCGCTGATCCGCTGAGGAACCAGGCAGACGGTCGATTACTCGAGGTTGCGGCTGCTTACGACTTCGTGAGACCGATCATGTTTCCAGCCGGATCGGTGAACTGGGCGATCGTGGTCGGCGTCCCGGGGATCTGAGACGGGGGCATCACGGTCTTGCCCCCCAGGGACTCGATCTTCTTCAATGTCTCCTCAGGGTCGGTCACCTGGATGTAAAAGGTCACGTGACCCGCATAGTCGTGGTCCATGACTCCGCCGATCCCGCCGTTGATACCTTCGCCCCCGTTATCGACGATGCCGTAGTTAACCGGGTTGTTGGCGTCGATCTTCCATCCGAACACCTCCGAATAGAACGGGTGCAGCTTTTCGGCGTCGGGGCTGACGATCTCGAAGTGGACTACCGGGTCTGGCACTGGTCCTCCTTGTTTGCAGTTGGAGATGCCCTTAAAGAGCCTGTGTGCTTGCTTTCCTTATACCTCCTTCTTAGGCCTCGCCGGCCCATCGAGCGATTCCAACGTTCCCCGGGCCCCCATATACGGATGACTCACTCTGAGGAGGCCGAGGGCCGGCTCTTGCGTGTGGAGACTCGCCCGAAGTTCAGGCGGAATAGCTCGATGACCTCGTCTACATCGGCCTCGCTCCTGATCTTCTTGGTCACCCAGCCGGAGGCGGGAAGTACGTGATGTGGTTCGGCTCGTCCGTCGGAGAGGAGTGCATCATGCGTCGTCTTCGGGAAGGGTAGATCGGCGAATGAATCCCCATGGATATGACCCAGCTCGACCCGACCGCATCGAAACTCGACGCCTCCAAAGCGATGTGGATACGACGTGACGCCCTGCCACGATCCGACCTCTTTCGTGATCCTTTGCGAGGGAGTGTCCACACCGCGTTCAACGACCTCCGAGCCCGACAGCTTCCCTTTTCGATCGGCTCTAGCCGATCTGCTGCACTGACCAGGCGTTGCCATCGGGATCTTCGAAGAACACGAACTTGCCCCAGGGGAATTCCTGCACCTCGCTGACTTCGGCGCCTCGCCCGAGCAGCTCGGCCCTCGCTGCCTGCGCGTCGGGAACAACGAGCTGAAGGCCCTTTACCGATCCAGGCTCGCTATCGACCAAGCCCATTCCGATGGCTATCGAGCACATCGATCCCGGGGGCGTGAGCTGCACGAACCGCAATCCATCGTTCACCTGGTGGTCGTGATCGGCGTTGAAACCAGCTTTCTCCGTATAGAAGGCCTTCGCCCGGTCGACATCGGACACGGGAACAGCGACCAGCTCGAGTTTCCAATCCATCGCTTCTCCTTTCGATAGATGACAGCATCCTGTCACTCTAGCAGCACCGTACTTGGATGACAGCATCCTGTCAACTTGCCCTGAGGCACTCTTTAATGTCCGTAGCCTATGCGAACATATGTTCGATGGCCGACGAAGCCACGATCCTTCACGCCGACGTGGACGCGTTTTACGCGTCGGTCGAGCAACGTGACGATCCCTCGCTGCGCGGCCGGCCGGTCATTGTGGGAGCAGGCGTGGTGCTGGCGGCAAGTTACGAAGCTAAGGCGTACGGGATCCGAACTGCGATGCCGGGAGGGAGGGCTCGCCGGCTATGTCCTCATGCCGTCGTCGTCTCGCCTCGCATGACGGCCTATTCCGAAGCCAGTAAGGCGTTGTTCGACGTATTCCACGACACCTCGGCGTTGGTGGAGGGTCTGTCGATCGATGAGGCTTTCCTCGATGTCGGAGGGCTGCTACGGCTCTCCGGCTCCCCCACCGAGATCGCCCTGCGATTGCGGCGGGACATCCTCGATCGGGTCGGGTTGCGCGTCTCCATCGGCGTAGCCAGGACGAAGTTTCTCGCGAAGGTGGCGAGCGGCGTGGCCAAGCCCGACGGCCTTCTGGTGGTGCCGCCGCATCGCGAGCTTGCCTTTCTGCATCCCCTACCAGTCGAACGTCTATGGGGGGTAGGGATAGTCACTTCGAAGAAACTTCACACCCAGGGGATCGAGACCGTGGCGCAGGTGGCGCAGGTGAGCGAAGCGGCGTTGGTTCGGACGCTCGGCCGGGCAGTCGGGCGGCAGTTGCACGCTCTTGCCCACAATCGCGATCCCCGCGCCGTTCAGGCCGGCCGCCGCAGACGGTCGATGGGGGCCCAACGCGCCATCGGCCGCCAGCCGAAATCAGCGGCCTCGGTCGACAGCGTGCTGGTGGCGTTGGTCGACCGTCTCGCCAGACGCATGCGGGCCGCGCATCGAGTGTGCCGAACTGTGGTGCTGCGTTTGCGATTCGACGATCTCTCCCGGGCTACCAGGTCGCACACTCTCCCGGAGCCGACCGCACAGACTGCGACGATCCTCTTTGCCGCGCGGGCGCTGATGAAGGAAGCCACTCCCATGATCGAAAGTCAGGGCATCACGTTGGTAGGTGTGTCCCTCACCAACCTCTGGGACGACGCCGCCATCCAACTAGCGCTGCCGTTCGATCGCCACCATCCCGAGGCACTAGACGCCGCGCTCGATGGACTGCGCGACCGATTCGGGACGGCTGCCATCACCCGTGCAGTGCTCCTGGGGCGCAGTCCAGGCATCGAGGTGCCGCTGCTTCCAGACTGAACCTCGGGGGTGGCATTCCGACATCCCGATCTCGCCATCTGCTACTCCGGCTTGACTCTGCTTGCCCGGAGGTCACTTGATCACCCGATATTTGATATGGGTGACGGCCGGAGCTTCAACCGCATGGATCTGCTCAACCTTGAGGTCACCGACGTTCTCGAACAGGCGCTCGCCGTCCCCCAGCAGGAGCGGCACCACATGGAGGTCGAATTCATCGACCATTCCCGCGGCGAGATACTGGTGTACGGCATCGGCGCCGCCCGCGAGCAGCACATCCTTGCTACCTGCGGCCCGCTTCGCCTGGTGGAAGGCGGACTCGATCCCATCGGTGACGAAGTTGAAGGTCGTCCCTCCCTCCATGTGCACAGGCTCACGCGGATGGTGAGTAAGCACGAAGACAGAGGCGTGATAGGGAGGATTGTCACCCCACCAACCGTTCCAAGGGTTGGCCTCGCTCCACGGTCCCGGACCGCCGCCGAACATGTTCCGCCCCATCACGTATGCGCCGATGTTCGACTGGACCGCCTCCATGACTTCGGTGCTGGCGTTGACCTCACCGCCCTCCAGGCCCTGATCCTTGCGCCACGCCGCCAGCTCGAAGGCCCAAGCATGCAGCTCCAGGCCGCCGACACCGAGGGGGTTCTCCTCGCTCTGGTGGGGGCCGGCCACAAAACCGTCGAGCGAGATCGCAAGTTGAAAGCGAAACGTGCCCATCACACCTCCGGTGGGAGCGGCGAAAACATCATGTCTGTTCACGGGTTTCGATCTCGTCGATCCGCGCCTGCACGATCTTCGTGACGATCGAAGCGGCCAGCGGCTCCTTGGGCGAGAAACGGATCGTTCCCTTCGACGTTCGGGAAGAACCGAGTTCGCCCTCAAACGCGTCTGACACTTTGGCGCTGTAAGGGAACAGGCTGCAGTGATTCTTGAAGGCAGCGAAGCCAACCAGCGCTCGGCCCCGGTACATGAAGGTCGGCATCTGATAGCTGATCGTTTCGGTGGTATCGGGTGCCGCCGCCTTGATCGTCCTCCGGAGTTCGTCGAGCGCGGCTCGCTGCTCCTCCGGCACCCGAGACAGGTACTCCTCCACACTCCTTGGTGACGCCATGCGCCTTCCTCTCTGCGAGCAGATCCTTGATGCCACGCTCAATGCTGAGCCTGACCCAGGGAGCGGAATCATCGCGGGCCCTGCTCTCGGCCCGCGTCAGCATGCCCCAGGGCGGGGTTCGCCGCCTGGGCCCGGGTCCGGAGTGGGTGTCTCCATCACACCTGGGGCGGAGGACAGCACCCTTTATCTGGGACCGCTCAGAGTGCACGATGAGGCCGAGATGTGGAAATCGAGCGAGCTCCAAGGATGATCGAACCGAGTTCGGCGCGAGCTGAGAAGGAGCCTCTGACAGCTACTTCGGTGGTCTGGGGCTCAACCGCGTTGATCGGGGCGGCCAGCGCTGTCCTGACGCTCGTCGTCTGGAGCGATCTTGCATCGACAGACTCCTACCTAACGCTGATCACGCCGGTGGCAGCGATGGTCTACGCCACGCTGGGCGTGCTGGTCGTGCGGCGAGCACAGAACCGCATCGGCTGGATACTGCTCGCCGAGGGACTTGGCCAGGTCATCCTGGTCCTGACCTCCGTATATGCGGTTGAGGGCGTCATCACTCATCCCGGCAGCGTTCCTGCAGCCAAGGTGGTGGGGGTGCTCTCGGAGTGGATCTTTGTGCCGATAGTGTTCGCCTTTCCCTACCTGTTCCTCATCTTCCCGACCGGAAGGCTGCCGTCGTCGCGATGGCGTCTATTTGAGTGGATCTCGGTCGGAGGCACTGCCCTCGCGCTCGTAGGGTTCCTCGTGACCCCGCGGCTTGTGGCGTTACCGGCTCCCGGCGGTGTGTCACTGACGTATTCGAACCCGCTGGCTATCCGATCGCTCAGCAGCCTGGACTCCACACTGCTGCTCGGGACTCTCCCGAGCATCTCGATACTCACGGCTCTGCTCCTCCTCGCCGCGCTCGCGGCGCTCGTAGTCCGCTACCGATCCGGCGGACCCGATCTTCGTCAACAGATCAAATGGTTTGCATACGCCGCCCTCGCATTTGTGTTCTTCCAAACAGTCCTCTCACTAGCTCCAGTCGTATGTGATTGCGCTCAATCACCGATAGCGATCGCTGCGGGACTTGCCTCGGGAGTCACGGTGCTCCTTGGGATCCCCATCGCGATCACGATTGCAGTCCTCAG
>DATAPE010000307.1:0-8428 GCA_036265345.1 Actinomycetota bacterium | reverse complement strand
GTGATAGGGGTGCCTAACTCGTGGGAGGCGTCTTGCAGGAAGCGGCGCTGCTGAGCAAGCAAGCGTTGGTTGCGCTCTGAGACACGTTTCGTCTCTTCAAGGGCTACCACCCGCGTGCGGGCGTGCCACACCATCAGTACGAACATCATCGCGATCAGTGGCACCTCGGCCAGATAGTCGGCATCCTGCTCGCCCCTCAGAACCTGCACACCGATGAGACCACCAGTAGCGATGGTTACCGCGACGACGGTCAGGATCGTGGACCCCAGTCGCCACAAGCGCAGGCCATACATGGCGGTCAGGCTCAGCCAGATGACAAGGAAGGGGACGGTCTGCCACTCCGGGAGGAGTTGCATGGCGATCAGGTTTAGTCCGACGAAGATCACCCAGGCAACGTCGACCCAGTCCCGGCGGAGCAATTGGAGGGCTCGACCGATCCATTTCGGTGCAGAAGCCATCTGGCGCGACCCGGTTGCAATGCTCACGACGCCACATTGTGCCCCTCGGACGGGCGAATTGCATCCGTCTCCGCCAGGATCCGTTCGAGGTCCGCAACGCCTGTCAGCCGAAGCGACTTCCGCCGTCCACACCTCCGGACTCGCGCTGAAAGCATGGCGATCCTCGACGGCGAGGTCCGGTTAGCCCAGGGCCCGCCTCCCGCCAGGCTCCACCATGGCACGAGGCAGCTTGCTCGAGCGCCCGGCCGCCTTCAGCACTCGCAGACAGTTCAACGTGATCATCTCGCTGGGCCGCCCGCGGCCCCAGTCGACGACCTCGACGTTGCCGTCCGCTGTTCCCGGCGGCCTCCACCAGTAGCCACCAGGACGCCACCGCCCGTCTGGCAGACGGCGGCTTTCGAGCACGTCGAGCGCATCGTTAGCGCGCTCGTCCGAGGCGAGGCTTAGCCGCGCCAGCACCACGAGCCCTTGCAAGATGTCGTAGTGCCAGTAGGCGGGGTAATGAAGGGCCAACCACGACTTATGGATGGGCTCTCGGGTGCGCGTGGTGCGAAACAGGTGATGGTCGAGAAACAGCTCGGCTGCACGGCGAGCGGCATCGGCGGCGCCCTCATCACCAGTTGCCTCGGCGAACTCGTGGAGGCCCCACGCCGGCGCGAGCGATTCATGAAAGGACGAGCGTCTTCCGCTCGCCCGCAGGTCGCAGTTCCAGCCCCCATCAGGCCATTGCCACTCCATCAGCGAGCGCGCCAGCAGCTCGACGCGGCGGTCGCCGGCGAGGCCGAGGCGCGACGCCACAGCCAGGGCATTGCCTTCCTGCGACGCGCAGCGGCGAGTCAGTCCGTCGATCTGCTTCACCGCTGCTATGTGTTGGGGGCTGCAGAGCCACGTCAGAACGGTCTCCGCGGCGGCAAGCGCATTCGGCTCCCCGGCAGGGATGCCCAGTTCGACCAGGGATACGAGACGCCAGTGCGCCCCCGTCCATTTCTTGTAGGGATGGCCACCGAACCCCCCGTCTGCGCGTTGTCCGGAGAGGAGACGCCGGACCTTCGGGCCCTGGAGCGTCGCGGTCTGCTCTTCGTCACTCACCGGAAGATCCAATAGGTCGCGCCGCGCCATCATGCGGATGGCCGGCTCATCAGAAGCGAGCAGCCACTCGATCGCCGTCCCGTCGTGGACCTCATGCCCCATTGCGCTTTCCAAAATCTACCGATTGCGTCTAGGTGGCAAGCAGAGAGTTAGATGGGTCAGCGCAGGAGGTCCGCCGTCGTCAGTTGCTCGGTCAGCAGGCGGGTGAAGTTCCCCGGCCCCCGGTCAATGAAACCCCTACAGAGCCGCCGGCCGTCTGTGTAGGACGAGATATAGGCACGCGACGAAGGATCGGTCAGGAACGAGACGGTACGAGCGGCCCTCTCGTTGGATTCGAGGCACCATTTGCGCACGTAATCCTCTGTTTCGTCGATGGAGGCACCGTCTTCGTGCAGCATGAAGGCAGCGTTCGTTGCAGGGCCATAGAGCTCCATCTCGGCGCGATGGATCTCGTGAGCCTCGGCGGGATCGAACATGAGGTCGAGATCGGCCACAACGTCCTCGACAACATCGAACGGTTCCGACCCAAGCGCTTCTTCGAGTGCGTTCCTGGCGATGCCTTCGGAGATCAGGGCTTCCGGGGCCAAAGTGATCACGACGCTCGTCTCCAGACGACCGAGATCTCTATAGAGATGGGCGTCTTTCGCCGTCCGTTCGGTGTGGTGACCGGGGTATGCCTCGTGGGCAGCGAGGTCGACCAGGAGAACGATCGAGATCGGGAGGTCTGCATTGACCTCCACGCGACTGCGGTGCTGGCCCTGGTACCAGGCGGAGGCGATCCACGGCTTGTCCGAGACGACCTCATAGATGACGGACTCGCCGGCCGGCATGTGAGCCAGCGTGTGTGCTCGGGGGCCGAGCACCTCCTTCAGCCGTTCGAGCCCAGGGATCAGCTTGTCGCGCGGTACTGCGTTGTTCTCGTCCCACGCGATGTAGCGGTCGCGCAGCGCGCCGCTCCCTGGAAGCGCGGTGTCCAACCGTCTGTGCGCGTCCTCGAAGACGCTCGTGTCGGTCCGGGTTGGACGCACTCCGAGGCAATGTTCTACCTCGTCGGTCCAAGCGATGTCCTCGCCCGATAGGCGAGCGGTCACGCATGCCAGCGCTTCGAGTTGACCCCGCAACCATGTGCTGCGGTCTTCCTCGAGGTCGGCGTCGTCGAGACCGTCCAACTGGAGCTGCGCTTCTTCGTGCAGCTGCTTGGGATCGACAGGTTCCTCGGCGGCGATCGACTGCTCCCATTCCGGGGGGCCGATGTAGGCATCGATGAACCCGTCGCTGTGACGGGCCACCCGTAAGCACAGCCCCACGTAACGTTCGGGAATGTCCATCGGGACACCCTAGGCTCCTGCCGGCCGATGAGTTCGCGGCGATGGCGAAGTCTGCACAGCAACATCGATGCGGAGGTGGGAAATGGGAGCGATACACGTTCATGAGTTCATGAGCTTCGACGGCGTGATCGATGCGCCGACGTGGACGGCCGACTTCGGCTTCGATCCGAAGATGGGCCAGGCGATCGCCGCGGCCATGGGAGGTTGCACAGGTATCCTGCTCGGGCGCAAGACGTACGAGATGTTCGAGCCGTCGTGGTCGACGCGAACCGTGGAGGAGGATCCAGGGGCGCCATTCTTCAACGACACCACCAAGTACGTCGTCTCGGGGACGCTCACAACCCCGACGTGGCGGAACTCGAGGATAATCGGGCCCTACGACCCCGCTGCGATCCGCAAGCTGAAGAACGAGATCGTAGGCGACCTCTATGTGAGCGGCAGTGGCACGCTGGTCCGAGCGATGCTCGCGGACGCTTTGGTCGACGAGCTGCACCTTTTTATGTACCCGGTCACTCTCGGATCCGGCCCCCGGCTCTTTCCGGAGGAAGCTCCGCCGGTCAAACTGTCGCTTGCAGCCTGTGAGTCGTACGAGAACGGTGTGGTCTACCTCGCCTACCAACCACAGTCGTGAGGCCGCCCCCAGCACCATCCGGCAGAAGAAAGGTTGCTTACTGCTCATCTGAACAGACGTTCAGAGTAGGCTGTGCGCATGGCTCCGCTCTCTCAACTCGATAGCTGCGAGGTTCGAATGGTTGATCCCGATCGAGTGGCCGCGGTCCAGCACCGGCTCCCCCCGACCCTTCTCGTGGAAGAGCTGTCGGAGACCTTCGATGTACTCAGTGACCCGAACCGGCTACGCCTCCTAACGAGCCTTCTCGAAGGTGGCGAGCTGTGCGTCTGCGACCTTGCCGCCGTGACCGGGATGAGCGAGTCCTCGGTTTCTCATGCCCTCCGGTTGCTCCGGAGCCATCGGGTGGTCAAGGTGCGGCGTGACGGCCGCATGGCCTATTACTCGCTGCGGGATGGCCACGTCCGCATGCTTCTGGACGTCGCCCTCGAGCACCTCCAGCACGAAGGCTGAGGGTGACCCGCGAGGGCAGACTCCGGTGGACGTTGGTGCTCAACCTCCTCATCGTCGGAGGGCAGGTGGTCTTCGGCCTCAGGGCCAACTCGTTGGGCCTCCTCGCCGACGCGGGCCACAACCTGACCGATGTGCTAGCGGTGGCGCTGTCCTTCGTGGCGGTGCGATTGGTAGCACGCTCGCCGACCGAGGAACGTTCTTTCGGATACCACCGCGCTTCGATCCTGGCGGCACAGGCCAACGCCGCCTCGATCCTCGCCATCACGGTGCTGATCTATTTCGAGGCCGTCCACCGCCTGCTCCATCCCGAGGCAGTCACAGGCGGCATCGTCGTGTGGATAGCGTTGATCGCGGCAGCGTTCAACGGGGCTGCGGTGCTGATCCTGCACGAGAAGAACACCGATCTCAACATGCGTTCAGCGCTTCTCCACATGGGTGGGGACGCGCTCGCATCTCTCGGAGTTGCAGCCGCCGGCGGGATCATCCTGGTGACGGGTCGCTTCTTCTGGCTCGATCCCGCGGTGTCCATCGGCATCGGAACCTTGATCGCATGGCAAGCATGGAGGCTACTCAAGGCGGCCACCGAGATCTTGATGGAGTCCACGCCGCCTGACATGGAGTTAACAGACCTGACGCGCTCTATGGAACGCGTGGCGGGCGTGGAGAACGTGCATGATCTCCACGTGTGGAGCTTGTCATCGGAAGTGCGCGCCCTTTCGGCGCACGTCGTCCTCGAAGGGCATCCTTCTCTGGAGGAGGCGCAGGCAGTGGGAGACAGGGTCAAGCGGTCGGTATCGGCTCCCTTTCACATCGCGCACGCAACGCTGGAACTGGAGTGCGACAACTGCGTGGACGATGGGTCATGGTGCGCGATGAGTGATATCAGCATTCCTTCTGCACCGGGGTTACACGCGAACTAGGAGGAAGCAATCGCCCCCGAGAATCTTGGGGACTGGGCTCGATCGAAAGGCCCAATCAAAGCTTCAGGCTGATTGACGCCCGGCCGCGTGGAGCTGGAGGCGTTGCTGGGCATCTCTTGGTGGTGCCGTGTGGTCGTGTTCGCGGGGCCAGGCAGGCTCCTCGGCCGAGAGACGCTCCCCCTGGGGCTGGTCTCTCATGAGTCGCAGAAAGGTCTCGATGACGGCTGGATCGAACTGGCTCCCCGCTCCCGCTTTCAGCCGCCGCAGCGCTTCTGCGAGGGGGAGTCTCTTCCGGTAAACGCGGTCGGTGATCATGGCGTGGAAGGCGTCGCAAACGAAGACGATGCGAGCCTCCAGGGGGATCTCCTCGCCTGCTATCTGGTCGGGATAACCCTGACCGTCCCATCGCTCGTGGCAATGACGCACGATCGATCGGACATCGTGGAGGCGTTCGATGGGAGAGAGGATCTGCTCGCCCAGCGCTGGGTGTGTCTCCATAGTTTCTCGTTCATCGTCGGTGAGACGCCCAGCCTTCATCAGGATCTCTGCCCGGATCCCTATCTTGCCGATGTCGTGGAACAGCGCTCCCAGCTCCAAGCGCTTTAGAGCCACATCATCGAGCCCCATCTCCTCGCCGACGCCAACCGCCATGTCGGTGATCGAGTCGGTGGGGGCTTGGGTGGATAGGTCTTTGGCTTCCAGCGTATTGGTCAGGGCCTCCAATGTCGAAACGAAGTTACGCTCCAGGTTGTCGGAGCTCATCGCGCTGTCGATGGCCATCTTGGCCTGATTGGCGATGCCGGCGAGCAATCGCATCTTTCGCTCGGAGAACTCGTAGTCGCCGTATGCGGGCGCCGCGACGACGAGAGCCGCGTCCCGGCCCTCTTCGAGATGTAGCGGCGCAACCACGAACGACAGATTCGTTGAACCCTCTAACAGATCTCTATAGAGCGCCGCCTGCTCGTGGCCAACCACGAAGGGTTCATTGCGCGCGGCGATATCCAGATCGAGTCGTTGAGGGGTCCGTATCTGTGCCTCGTCATCACGCTCCGTACCCTCGTGGCCCGATGCAGCTCTTAGAACCATGTTGTCGGTCTGGGCATCACGCATCCACAATGACGTATGCGGAGACCCGAGGATGCGACCGGCGAGTTCGACGGTCTGCTCGAGGATCTGATCGAGGCCCACGGCTGCAACCAAGCCACCACTGAAATCCAGCAACGCATTGGACACGTCGGCGCTTTCTTTCTGGGCCTGGTAAAGAAGCGCTTTCTGCATTGCGACCGAGGTCTGGTAAGCCAAGCTGCCCAGGAAGCCAAGTAGTTCCTCAGAGAAGTAGTCGTTCATCCGCGGTGGCTCGATGACCGATATCCACCCGATGAGCCCGTCGGGGAGCTCCAGGGGAGCGATCGCCCGGGAGGCGCCGTGCGCGAGCGTGGCGAGGGGGAAAGTGTCGTCCATGGCCGGATGGAAGACGAAGGGTGTCCGATGCTCCCGGATGAGGTCTTCGGCGGTCTGGGGAGCGAGGCGAGCCGTGATGAGCTTTCGGGCGTCTGATCTTCCCGCGTAACCGTGGTGAGCGGCGCACGATATCTCGCCCAACGGCTCCTGCTGCAGCCACAGGGAGACTTGGGTCGCATGAAGCAGATCTGGGACCAATCGCACGGCCGCGTTTGTGATCCCGTGGAGGGAGGACGCCCTCGACAAGACGTCGGCGAATCCTAGAAGTGCGTGGGCATTTTCGGCCTCACGTCGCTGTGCCTCGTAGAGGCGTGCATTCTCCACCGCGACGGACGCTTGTCCTGCAAGCACTTCGAGAACTCGCAGATCATCGTGGTCGAATTGGGCCAATCCCAGCTTGGAGAGCATCACCACACCGATGATTCTCGTGCCGTAGGAGAGAGCCACCCCCATTACGGATTCGTCAACCTCGTCGGTGCCAGGGATCAGCACCGAGAAATCGCACTCGGTAGCGTTGGCAATGAGAAGGCTGTGCCCGGTTTCGGCAACCCGGCCGGCCATGCCCTCGCCGATGCTTGGAGATGGGACCTGTGGGATCTGATCTTCGTAGGGAGACTCGCCACGCACCGCAATGGGTACGAGTCGTTGACCTTCGACGAGGTAAACCCGGCAACTGTGGTAGTCGATCAGTGACCGCAGTTCGTTCGTGATGGTCAAACCGATCTCTCGGACGTCGTTCAGTCGATTGAGCTTGCCGCCGAGGCTCTGCAACATCTTCATGTGAGCGAGGGAGCGGAGATCGCGGTTTTCCCCTATGTCCTCGGGGCGCTGCGTCGGTGTGTCATCGAACAGGACGACGAGGTCCTTACCCCTTGCCTTGGCAGTCATCATCGCCGCCTCGGCGCAGGCCACCAGCTCGGTCGGATTCATGGCGTGCTCGGGGCCTTGCGCGATCCCGACTGACACCGTCATCCGGCCCGCGGGATCAAAGTCCAGTTCCGAGAGTCCTTTCCTCAGGCGGGTGGTAAATCCAGTGGCATCTGCCAGATCACATGACGGCATGATCACTGCAAACTCCTCGCCCCCGATCCGGCACACGACATCGGAGACGCGGATGGTGGATCTCAGTAGCGTGCCAACGCCTTGGAGGACCTGATCTCCCACCGCATGGCCATAGACATCGTTGACCTTCTTGAAGTTGTCGATGTCCAACATCAACAACGCGGTCGAATCGTGGGCCCGGTTAGTACGTCCCAACTCGGAGCGCAAGCGCTCTTGGAAGAACCTGTGGTTATGGAGGCCCGTCAATGAGTCGGTTTGGGCCTGATGTTCGAGGGTGGCCTTTGTCTCTGCGTTGTCCAGAGCGAGCGCGGCAGCGTCGCCAAAGCGTTTCGCGAGCTCGAACTCATCCTCCGTGAAGACAGCCTCTTCGCCGATGCGATAGATGTTCAGACAGCCCTTTACGGAATCTCGGGCGATCAAGGGGATCACCAGCAGGGACTCGGGGTCGTTAGTCGTTCCCGCAATTACCTGAGTCCGTGGGTCAAGCTGGGCTTGGTTGACCAGGAGCGGCTCTCGGTGTGCGGCCGCATAGCCTGTCAGACCTCGCCCGAAGGAAGCCATCGAATTCATGATCTCCTCGGCCCACTGGTCGCGGGCCAGGACCGGCGTAAGGGTGCCTTGTGTTTCGTTGGCCTCGTAGATAGTGAGGGTGTCGTAGGGAACGAGTTCCGAGATCGTGTCCGCAATCGTATCGAGCAGGACGCCAAGGCTTTGCTCCGAGAGCACCTGATGGAAGACCTCCGCTAACCGTTTGTAGGAGGAATCCACCCTTCTATCCCCGGAACCCTGCTGGAGCGCGAAAGCCCCCTCTGTAGTCGTCACGTCTGCCCTTCGTCCATGTCTTGGTAGTGGCCCACTACTGACATATCGACTTCCTGGGCGGGACCTTGAACCCCGCTCCGCGCCCCCCTTCGTTTTGCCCCGACAGGATGCGCAGGAAGGGAGTGTGCTGGGTCACGGTCCTGTCGGTGGCCCGCGCTCCGCTGAGAATCGCTCCGCGCTCGGTGCCCCGACAGGATGCGCACGAAA
>DATAPE010000306.1:0-6248 GCA_036265345.1 Actinomycetota bacterium | reverse complement strand
TTTTTCAGGTCCTCTCAGTCACTGCTTTTGCCTTTGCTTCAAGGCACCCCTTACAAGCCGGTCCCAGCCCACCTCAGAGCTCCCACCCAGCTCGCAAGCTCACCGCGGCTTGGCTTGGGGTGGGGGTAGGTGGAGTTGAAGCTTGCGAATAAACCACCGCTTGAAACGCCGTTCATGGCTACGAACGTCTTTCTTCTCTCTTTCCTTGCCTTTCGGCTTTAGACAGCCTTTTCCGGTCGTGTTTCCCTCTGACTCAGAGCAACCGCTGCGCGTGTGCTCTGATGGCAAATCCAAGTTCCCTTCTTCTCCATTTAAAAAAAACGAAGGCCACTAGATGCGTGATCGGGACCTCTCGGGCCTACCGCGGATCCCATGGCTTCTTCTCTGTCTCTCCTTTTTTGAAAAAGCGGACCCCATCGCCCGGGCCGCAGCCCGACGCGACTCACCTCATCTTTAAAAATCAGGCTTTCAGCAGTAACCGCATAGCGGACCGGAAGCTGGGAGCTTCGCCGTGATAGCGCTGCTCGAGCAAAAGGCGACGCCGCAGGAGCTCGACGACTACCGCCTGTTCGTCACTTCGCTGGCAAACCGGGTTGCGGGCGCCAAGCAGGAGGGCGACAACTCCGTCAGCGAGGCCGAGACCGCGGCCATCGCCGAGATCTCCGCGGCCCTCAAGGACGCGTAAAAAGATCCCAGTTCTTGGTCCGGCCGTCCCGCGGCCGGGACATGTATCGACCGGGAGGAAGTGGACCGACCTTGGCATCCAGCGCGGCGAAAGCGGCGTCTCTGGTATCGCCCTTGCGGTGACCGCTGGATTTCCACTGGCCGGCGATGTTCTTGTATCTGAAATCGAAGACCATGCGTTGACGGTAACCGATGCAGGTCCGGCGAGGCATCCCAAAGGACATCGCCACCGAATTTTGAAGCCCGCAGATCCAGGCCGTGACGGTCCACGAGCCCACAGTTCTCCCCCTGTCATTGGACTACGCTTGAGCGATGGCGCATGTCGGGGGCCTGATTACGCGGGCGTTGCGTGTGGGAGAGAGTCGGAGGCTCAGGTCCTACGAGAAGCGCGCGAAGCGGATCGGCGGCTTCGAGCCGGAGATGGAAATCATCGCGGATGGCGAGCTGCGCACCGCGGCAGACTCCATGCGGGAGCGCGCACGCAACGGGGAGCCGCTCGAGGATCTGCTCCCGGAGGCCTTCGCGCTGACTCGCGAGGCAGCGCGCCGCTCGCTAGGCCAGCGCCACTACGACGTCCAGCTTATTGGCGGTATGGCCCTGCACGACGGCGCCATTGCCGAGATGAAGACCGGTGAGGGAAAGACCCTGACGGCGACCCTGGCGGTGTTCCTCAACACGTTGGCTGGAGGCAGCGTCCACGTGGTCACGGTCAACGACTACCTGGCGCGTCGCGACGCGGAGTTGATGAAGCCGATCTACGACTCGCTCGGGGTAACGGTCGCGGCCATTCAGGAAGGCGACGACGACGGCGCGCGTCAGGCGAAGTACGCCTGCGAGGTGGTCTACGGCACTAACTACGAGTTCGGATTCGACTACCTGCACGACAACCTGGCCGACGATCTCGGAAAATGCGTCCAGCGCGGCCATCACTTCGCGATCGTCGATGAGATCGACAGCATCCTCATCGATATCGCGCGGACGCCGCTGATCATCGCCGGCGAGCCCGAAGGGACCGCACCGCTCTATTCCCAATTCGCCCAGCTTGCGCGAGAGATGAGGGGGGTGCCGAGCAAACTCGATCTGCTGGCATCGAAAGACACTTCAAAGGCCGACTACGACTATGAGTTCGACGAAAAGCACTGGACCGTCGCACCCACCGAGCGCGGAGTGAGGCGAGCGGAGGATTTTCTCGGAGTCGACAACCTCTACCTGAGCGAGCACGGCGGCCTCGTAAACCACCTGATGCAGGCGCTGCTGGCGGAGTCTCTCTGCAAGCGCGACAGGGAGTACATCGTGGTTGACGGCGAAGTGGTGATCGTCGACAGGTCCACGGGCCGCCGCCTGGAGGACCAGCACTGGTCAGAGGGCCTGCACCAGGCGGTGCAGGCCAAGGAGGGATTGGAGGTCACCGAGGAGGATCCAATGGTCGCCACCATCACTCTGCAGAACTACTTTCGCCTCTACGAAAAGCTCTCCGGCATGACCGGAACGGCGCTCACCGAGGCGCACGAGTTCATGAAGACCTACAAGGCTCCGGTCGTGGAGATTCCGACCAATCGCCCCATTGCCCGCATCGACCATGAGGATCGAATCTTTGAGACCAAGAAGGGCAAGTGGCAGGCAGTGCTCGAGGAGGTTGCCGCTCGCCACGAAACGGGCCAGCCGATACTGGTGGGGACTGCGTCCGTCGCGACCTCGGAGAGAATCTCCGTCGAGCTGAGTAAGCGCGGTATCGAGCACTCGGTTCTAAACGCAAAGCCAGAGCACGCCCAGCGCGAGGGAGAGATCATCTCTCAGGCCGGGCGCATGGGTGCGGTGACGATCGCCACCAACATGGCCGGCCGCGGCGTGGACATCAAGCTCGGCGGGGATTCCGGGCAACTCGCGGCTCAGGAATTGAAGCGAGAAGAGCTCGAGCCGACGGGCTCGAGCTATGCGGAGGCCCTCGCGGCGAAGACGAAGGAGCTCGAACTCCGCTGTACCGCCGAGGCAGAGAAGATACGCGGCCTTGGCGGCCTTTACGTCTGCGGTACCGAGCGCCACGAATCGCGTCGCATCGATGACCAGCTGCGCGGGCGCTCTGGGCGCCAGGGCGATCCCGGCGAGACGCGCTTCTTCGTTTCCACCGAAGATGAAGTGATTCGCTTCTACGCGGGACACCGCATCTCGAGAGCTCTCGAGAACCTGGGTCCGGAGGACGAGTTTGATGAGGAGGCACCGTTTGGGGACGGCCTTCTGGCCGAGACCGTCGAGGGTGCGCAGAGGAAAGTCGAAGAAGAAAACTTCTTGGCTCGCAGGGACCTCCTCAAATACGACAACATCCTCAACGAGCAGCGCCGCGTGATCTACGAGTACCGGCGTCAGATCCTCGAGGGCCGCGACATCTCAGATGCCGCCAGAGAGGGGCTGGAAGAGGTCATCGAGCGCCTCGTGGACGAGTACGCCCCCGGCGACGAGCCGCGGGACTGGGACCTGCGCGAGCTGAAGGTGCAGCTGCGCCAGATCTGGTCTCTGCAGATCGAGACCTCCTCGCTGCCGGCGGAGAAAGTAGACCGGGAAAAGCTCAAGGACGAGCTTGACGAGGATGCGATGCGCGCTTACAACGAGAAGGAAGACCAGGTCGGCGAGGACGCGATGCGCGAGCTGGAGCGCCGAATCCTGCTGGGCGTTATCAGCGCCCGCTGGCAGGACCATCTCAGGGATATGGAGTATCTGAACGACGGCATCCATCTACGCGGGTTTGCGGACGACGATCCTCTCGTCGCGTACAAAAACGAGGGCTACACGATGTTCCAAGCACTCATTCACTCAATCTGGAAAGAATTCAGCACGCGGCTCTTTAACTCAGAGTTCGAAATCGATGCCTCTGAGGCTGGAATCGCGTTCGGGTCGAACTAGCACACGGAGTAGCCATCGACGGCAGCGACGGGCTCGCGCGTGCTTGACCCCCACATATCCCGCATTTAAAAAAACCTTTCAGAACAGATGCTTTGCAGCACTTGGCCCCTCCCGGGAGGGGGGACACCTTTCCCTCTCGCAGTGCATTGGCCCCGTAATAGCTGAGTCCAACCCGAGTATTGGGCGGCGTACGGGCTCAAGCCGACGGGGGTTGACGGAACCCAGTCGACCCCCTGTTGTCGGTTTTTCAATAGGAGAAAGGGGTGCGATATCGCGCTCTGGGCAGTTAGGGGGGCTGGTAGGTCGGCTATTGAAATCCTTAGTTTCGTTGCGATAGTCTCGAGTTCTCCCTTTTCCGTTTGTCATACCCCTCGCTAGCAGCGAGGCAGCGCCAACTGTGACCCCGGCCTCATAGGCCAGGGCTTCTTACGCAGCTGCGGTTCTTATGGCGCTGACTTACCGCTCCGCCCAGCTCTAGCTGCGGCTGCTCGGTTCTCTGCTCACGGGGGGTTCGCGCCATTGGAAGACGCGTCCTCGCTCAGTACGTACGAGCAGGGGAGCAAAGAGCAAAGGGGGCTGCATGAGCGCAGCGTCGGATGCGCATATCCAAGAACGTCGAGCGGGGGTTCCGCTCAATGAGCAAAGCCAACGCACGGGGAGCCACCTGGCGCCCACGAAGGCGAGAGGCTGATGCTCGAACAACCTAGGAGCCCGGGCGATCGCGGCCGGGTGCCGCGTCGAATCCAGGCTATTCAGCATCAAAAGCGTGCGTACAGCGCTGGCCTACGCGGCCGCTGCCAACGCATCCACCGCGAACGCCGAGGAAAGCGCCGGCCGCCCATTGGGTGGTAGCCGTCGTTTGCGATCGAACAGGAGGTGAGCCGCAGCCAGAATATTGATGCAGCTTCCCCGTCCAGGTCTGGAATAACTGGACGGGGAAGCGGTCAATGGCCAGTGAGGTGGTAGACCTCAGCCACCGTCTGCGCTAGGCGGCGCAGGGTCTCATTGTGCTTCTTCATGGCCGCCCGAAGCTCACGCTGCTCTTCAGGAGTGCCGGGGCCCCCGGACTTGCCTCGAGCTAGCTGCGAGTGGCTCCGTAGCTAATGCGGGCGGCCGGAGTCGATGGGCGCCGAACATCGTTCCATGCGCACGACCAATTCACCGGATCGTCTGCAACTGGGGGTTGGTCGCAAGCAGGGTCTGAGTGAAGACGTAGTTGAAGGCGCCGACGCCCAGCAGTGTGATTACCACCGCGTCGTTGACTCCTTTTCCCACGCCCGCGGCGCCGCCCGACACGGTCTTCCCTTTGTAGCCGTCGAGCATCGGCCACCCAGTTCTATCGGAGGGGCCAAGGTTGGCGGAGCCATGCTGCTACCAGCGCTCGGTCGGCCAACCAGGGAGAATGGGCGCATGCCCCAACCTCGACGCCCGAAGAAAAACGCCGAACCTGTCGATTACGGCTGGGTGATCTCGTTCGGCTGCAAAACCGCCGGCGAGCTGCGCCGCCTCAAGGTCGACACCGATCCCTCCGCCGACACCAGCCCGATCGAAGTGCCCTGCGCCTGCGGTGAGACCCACCGAGTGATCGTCTCTCCCTACCGACGCCGGCGCTCGGCCGAGGAACCATTTGACCTCGAGGTCGTCTCACTCGACGAGCTGCGCTGATCCCGGCCGCACGGCCATACGCGCATGTAAGTTCGGTCGACGGTCAAATGAGAGCAGCCACTACTTTCAGCTCAGCGGCAATCCCATAGCGGCTCGGGAGCCCTGCAGGGTTCAGCCTTCTGCTTTTCCTTAAAAAATCAAGGTGAGGATGCGGCGGTCGCTGGACTCTTAGGTCTACCGCCGATCACATTGCTTCCTCTCTGCCTTTCTTTTCGGACCGCAGATCAGCCGGTTGGAATTGCGATCAGGCTGTTGAAGTTGGCGGCGCCATCGGCCACTTTCACTTTGCACTGGACGCTGAGTTGTGACGCCGAGGCGACGGTGGTGACCGCTTGCATCGAGGCGGGAATCGCCGCAAGCGCAGGCAGCGTCTTCATCGCGATCTGATCGATCGTCGTGCCGCCGGATTTGAGCTGACATTCAACGGTGTCGCCAGCTCCGGTGTGAGACAGCTGCGTCTTTGCCAGGACGACGTATTTGCCAGCCGGGACCGTCAGGTCGACCACGCTGGTGAACGGGTCCGCGGTGAGGAGGGCCGTCACGCCTTTCGTCGCCGATAGCGGCGCGATGGTTCCGTCAACTCCGTCGGTGCCGTTCGTCCCGTTGATTCCGTTTTTCCCGTCGACACCGTTAGCGCCGTTGGGCCCATTGGCCCCGTTGGAGCCGGCGGCCCCTGGGGAACCGGTCTTACCTGTCTCACCCGGCGCTCCCTGAAGGAGATCTCGAGAGGTGGTGCTGAGGTCATCGGGCTTGACCGCTCCATCCCGGATCGCCTTGCTGGTGATGGCGCCCGGGGCGATGTCGCTGCCGTGGATCAGTCCAGCGGCAACCGCCGATCCGCCGAGGGCGATGAACAGCGCTGCTCCGGCGATGAAGATCGAGGGAGTCGGCCGCATTCGCCGCTTCTGGTTTCCAGAGTTTCTGGCAGCACGATTCATCATGGGCTCTGCTCCTTTGGCTTACCGCGTGCTCGTGCGGTACTGAGGTAGCGCGGAGCGATT
>DATAPE010000305.1:0-4026 GCA_036265345.1 Actinomycetota bacterium | reverse complement strand
TACCCATCTTGTCTTCCTTGCGGCCGAGAGAGAAACCCTCCATGTCGCTCGACAGAAGGAAGGCGGTGACGTTCTTGCCCTTCTCCCCATCAGGGTCTGTAACCGCGAAGTACGTGTAGAGGTCGCTGGCGCCGGCCCCGGTGATGAAGCGCTTCGAGCCGGTCAGGACCCACTCGTCTCCGTCCCGCTCGGCGCGGGAACGCATCGCGGCGGAATCCGAGCCCGAGCTGGGCTCGGTCAGGCAATACGACATCCGGTGCTCACCCTCAGCGATCCCGGTGCAGACGAGCTTCTTTTGCTGGTCGCTTCCTGCCAGCAGAATCGATATCGCGGCGAGCTTGTTGACCCCGGGGATCAGAGATACCCCGGCAGAGACGCGAGCGATCTCTTCGGTCAGGATGCACATCTCAACCGAGCCGCCCCCGTAGCCTCCGTACTCCTCGGGATAGGAGACGCCGGCGAATCCGTTCTTGACGAGGACCTCGTCGATATCCCAGGGGTATTCGTCCTCGGCGTCGATCTCCGCGGCACGGGGTGCGATCTTGTCCTGGGCGAGCTCGCGCACCGATCGCCGGAACGCGTCCTGTTCCTCGGTGAAGGAGAAGCTCAGACCTTCGGTCATGGCCTTAGCGTAATCTCTGACGCTCCGCCCAAACGAACCAAGGAGACCGTGTGCCGGGCTCGATCCAGGCGATCAGAGAGGCCATCCTCGGCGGTGTGAGAGGACCGGATATCGGGGGCCTGGCCCTACCCGAGAACGTCCTTGCCGCCTTCACCCGTAAGGACGAACAGGACATGTTCGAAGGGATAGATGCCCCCGAGAGGGATCCGCGGAAGTCCCTGCACGTCGAGGAAGTGCCGCTGCCTCCGCTGGGGCCCAACGAATGCCTGATCGCGGTTATGGCCTCGGCGATCAACTTCAATACCGTCTGGAGCGCCATCTTCGAGCCCATCTCGACCTTCGCGTTCCTGGAACGATTTGGGCGCGAGAGCGACCTTGCCGCCAGACACGACGTCGATTACCACATCCTGGGATCGGATGCGTCGGGTGTGGTGCTCCGCACCGGCCCCGGCGTGACGCGGTGGAAGCCCGGCGACGAAGTCACCGTGCATTGCAACTACGTGGACATGGAAGCCCCCGAGGGACACGACGACTCGATGATCGATCCCAGTCAGCGCATCTGGGGCTACGAGTCGAACTTCGGCGGCATGTCCGAGATAACCATGGTTAAAGCGAACCAACTGATGCCCAAGCCGAGGCACATGACGTGGGAAGAAGCTGCGTGCCTCGGCCTCGTCTCGTCAACCTCGTACCGGATGCTCGTGTCGCGCAACGGCGCGCAGATGAAGCAGGGCGACGTCGTGTTGATCTGGGGCGCGACCGGGGGCCTGGGCGGTTTCGCGTGTCAATACGTGCTCAACGGCGGTGGTGTTCCCGTGGGCGTCGTTTCGTCGTCCGAGAAGGTCGAGATCCTGAACCAGGCAGGCGTCGAGCATGCGATCGATCGCAAGGCCGAGGGTTATCAGTTCTGGGACGGCGACACTCAGGACCCCAAAGAGTGGAAGCGCTTCGGCAAGAAGGTCCGGTCCTTGGCCGGCGAGGATCCCGACATCGTGTTCGAACACCCGGGGCGGCAGACGTTCGGCGCGAGCGTGTTCGTTGCCAAGAAGGGGGGCGTCGTCGTCACGTGCGCCTCCACCTCGGGATACATGCACGAGTACGACAACAGGTACCTGTGGATGAACCTCAAGCGCATCATCGGATCGCACTTCGCCAACTACCGGGAAGCGTGGGAAGCGAACAGGCTCGCCTATCTCGGCAAGATCCATCCCATCCTGTCCAAGACCTTCCCGCTGTCCGAGGCCGGCGAGGCGACCTTCCAGGTGCACCAGAACCTGCACCACGGCAAGCTGGGCATCCTGGTGATGGCTCCCGAAGAGGGCCTGGGTGTCAGCGATGCTGAGCTCCGGGCCCAGCACATCGACAAGATCGAGCTCTTCCGCCGCTTCAGCGACTAGCTGCGACATGGCCATAAATGAGCTCGAGCGCGGCCGGAGCTCTTTCGTCGCGCACGACTGGCTCGACGCATACAACCGTCTGTCGGCTGCGGATCGTACGGCTCCCCTGGAACCGCCCGATCTCGAGAATCTCGCGATGGCGGCCTATCTGGTTGGAAAAGATGACGAGAGCGTGGACACGTTCGCGCGCGCCCACCAGGAACTTCTCGCTCGCCAGGACCCGCCAGGTGCGGCCCGCTGCGCCTTTTGGCTGTGGTTCCAGCTGGTGAACAAGGGAGACATGGCCCAAGCAAGCGGTTGGTTCGAGCGTGCCCGCCGGGTGTTGGACGAGAGCCAAGTTGATTGCGTGGAGTGTGGGTACGCCTTGGTGCCGGTCGCGCTCCAGAGCCTCTTCGGAGGTGATGGCGCGGCCGCGTTGACTACCTTCGGCCAAGCTGCCGCGATCGGGGCGCGCTTCCAAGACCCGGATCTGATCGCACTTACCAGCATGGGTCGTGGTCAGTCCCTGATCACGATGGGGGACGCGGCTGCCGGCATGGCCACCCTCGACGAGGTGATGGTGGCAGTGACTTCCGGAGAGGTGTCCGCGATCGTAGGCGGGCTCATCTACTGCGCCGTCATCAATGCCTGTCAGGACGTTTTCGATCTTCGCCGAGCGCAGGAATGGACAGAGGCGTTGAGTCATTGGTGCGCGTCACAGCCGGATCTCGTTCCCTACCGAGGGCAGTGCCTGGTCCATCGGGCCGAGATCATGCAGCTCCACGGAGCATGGGCCGATGCGATGCAAGAGGCGCAAAGAGCGCGCGAGCTTCTGTCGCGTGGCCCGGAGCAAGGGATCGAAGGGATGGCCTGGTACCAGATGGCCGAGCTTCACCGGCTGCGCGGGGACTTCAGAGATGCGGAGGAGTCCTACCGGCATGCCAACCAGTCGGGACAGTCTCCTCAGCCAGGGCTCGCGCAATTGCGGCTGGCTCAAGGTCAGGTCGATGCTGCCGAAGCCTCGATCCGGCGGGTCATTCAGGAAGCGGAAGGCCCTCTGATCCGTGCTCGGGTGTTGCCGGCTTACATCGAGATAGAACTTCAGGCGGGCGATGTAAAGGCGGCACGCGCCGGTGCCGATGAGCTGTCGGCGATCGCTATCGATCTGAAAGCTCCTCTGTTATTGGCGCTTGCCTCTCACGCGCAGGGCGCAGTCCTCCTTGCCGAAAGTGACGCTCCGGGGGCCCTGACAACACTCCGCAGCGCATGGAAAGCCTGGCGCGACCTCGAAGTTCCGCACGCGGCTGCGCGAGCTCGGGTGCTCATCGGGCTTGCATGCCGCCAGCTGGGGGACGCAGATAGCGCAGAGATGGAATTCGACGCCGCCCGTCAAGCCTTCCGGCAGTTAGAGAGTGCTCCCGACCTGGTTCTTCTGGACGCACTGTCTGCAGTTAGTCCGCCCAAGCACGCAGGCGGCCTGACCGGGCGCGAGATGGAGGTATTGGCTTTGGTGGCCACCGGAAAGACGAACCGGGAGATCGCTGAAGACCTCGTCATCAGTGAGAAGACCGTTGCACGACACCTGAGCAACATCTTCATCAAGCTCGACGTCTCGTCGCGAGCCGCCGCCACCTCGTACGCGTACAGACACGATCTCGTCTAGATGCCTACATAGAATCACCCACACTTCTCAGCTGGTCGGAATGGTTGTTTGTCTCGATGCGCACCCGCAGTTACGTGCGTAGCGTCTGAACGGTCATCTTCCCGACCACTGGAGGCATCCGTGACCGACCTGGCAGATCGCACGCAGACGCAGACCGAAGACCTACGATCCATCGAGACTGTGGTCATCGGCGGCGGTCAATCCGGACTGTCCGTGGGCTATTACCTGGCGAAAGCGGGGCGGCAGTTCGTGATCCTGGACGCCAGCGAGCGAACGGGCGACGCCTGGCGCCATCGCTGGGATTCATTGCTCCTGTTCACCCCCGCCCGCTTCAACGCGTTGCCGGGGATGCCCTTTCCGGCACG
>DATAPE010000304.1:0-6781 GCA_036265345.1 Actinomycetota bacterium | reverse complement strand
TCAGGTAGCCGCCGAGGAAAGGCCCGATCGCGGTGCTAACTCCCGAGAGCCCCGACCACGCGCCTATGGCCGCGCCCCTGTCTTGTGGCCGGAAGCTTGCCGAGATCATCGACAAGCTCGCCGGCACCAGCAACGCGCCGCCGGCCCCCTGCAGAGCGCGTCCGAGGATAAGAACGCCGAGGTTCGGCGCTATACCACACAGACCGGAGGAGATAGTGAAGGCGGCGAGACCGACGACAAAACCCTTTCGCCGGCCGTAGAGGTCGCCCAGCGATCCGCCGAACACGATGAGGGAGCCCAACGTCAAGAGGTAGGCATCGACGGTCCATTGCAGCCCCACGAGGCCGCCCCCTAGGTCCCGCTGGATCGCAGGCAGCGCCACGTTTACGACCGTGGCGTCGAGAAAGGCGATGCCCGAGCCAAGGACCGCCGCAGCGATGACCCACCAGCCGGTTGCCGAGCCGTAGCTCAGACCAGACTCGGCCGGCGAAGACAGAGACGAGGCAGACCCAGTCGTCATGCGGGAGTCATCACGATGTCATCCTCGTAGCAGTACATCCAATCCTCCCCCGGCTGGAATGACTTGATGACGGGATGGTGGCTGGCGTGGAAGTGCGCGGTCGCATGCTTGTTCTTCGAGGTGTCGCAGCAGCCGACGTGCCCGCAGCTGAGGCAGAGACGCAGGTGAAACCAAGAGTCGCCGATCTCGAGGCATTCCTCGCAACCCTGGCTGCGCGGGGTCACCGGTTCTAGTCCTGCCAGATGGGTGCACCTCGGTGTCATGGACAACTCCTGAGTGTGACGGTAACGAGGCTCGCTCTGTCGACTCGCGCGTAGTCGATCAACTCTGTGCGGCGATCCCCACGAGAAGCGTGTCGATGAACGCCGAAGCCATCCCCGCTGTTTCCGAAGGGGCCGCCCTCTTGATCAGCGCACGATACAGAAGAGGGCCCACCAACATGTCGACGACGAGACCGACATCGAGGTCGTCGCGAAGCTCACCACGATCCATCCCCCGGACGATGATCTGGCGAACGATCGCCCGTCGATGGCCGATGACCTTTTCCTTGTAAACCTTCGCCAGCTCGGGGTTCGAGATCATCTCCCCGGCCATCCTGGCGAAGCACCGGCCCGAAGGGCTGGACGAGGCAAGCTCCACTATCTGCCGTACGAGACCAAGCATGTCGTCTCGCACGGCGCCGGTATCCGGGGCAGTGAGCTCTTCGGAGAACGAGCACACCGCATCTGTGATCAAGGCTTCTTTGGAAGGCCACCGCCGGTAGATCGTGGCCTTTCCGACGCCGGCTTGCGCCGCCACGTGCTCGATGCTCATCCCCTGATAGCCGTCCTCGATGAAGAGGTCGAGAGCCGCGCTCAGGATCGAGCGATCCGCCTCCAGGCTGCGCGGTCGCCCGGGGGCCCGGGACTCGTGACTAACCGCTGCTTCAGGCAACTTCCAGCTCCCTCTCTCGCTCGGTGACCTTGGCCTGCTCTTCGGCCGGGCGAGCGGGAAGGAACAACAACGACACGATGGCGCCCAGCAATGCAACCCCTGCTGCAACCATCACTGCATCGCCCATCGCGTTGATATAGGCGACGTGCGCGGCGCGCAGCAGGGAAGCTCCAGCTGGTCCAGCTTTGGCGGCAACCGCGGTCGCTGCGCCCACGGAGTTGCGGGCCGCGGCTGCTGCGTGGGCGGGCAGACCGGCGACCACTCCTGCCATTTGCGAGCTGTAGGAGGAAGACATGATCGACCCGACTATGGCGACGCCCAGCGCGCCACCCACCTGGCGCGTCGTGTCGTTCATCGCCGAACCCACGCCGGCTTTGCCAAGAGGCAGGGAACCCATGATCGAGTCCGTTGCCGGCGCCATGGTGATACCCATCCCCATTCCAAGGGTCGCGATCGACAACGCGACGGGAAGGTAGCCCGAAGTGATGGAAAGCGTCGTAAGCAAGAACAGGGCTATCGATACGATCACAAGGCCGGTGACGACGACGACCTTCGTTCCGAAACGGTCGACGAGGCGGGAGCTAAGCGCGGCCGCAACTATCAGCGTAGCGACGGGCATGAGCCGGACCCCTGCCTGGAGAGGTGTGTACCCAAGCACGAACTGAAGGTGCTGCGTAAGAAGGAAGATAGATCCGAACATCGCAAAGAAGACCAACGTGATCGACATGCTGGCTGCCGAGAAACGGGGGTTCTCAAAGAACCTAAGGTCAAGCATCGGCTCGTCGTTGCGGATCTCCCACCACATGAAGATCGCGATGAGCACGGCGGCTAGAGCGAAGAAATTCAAGGTGGTCCCGCTGGTCCAGCCCTTTCCGGGTGCCTCGATGATCGCGTAGAGAAGCGCGCTGAGCCCCGCGATGGACAAGAGAGCGCCAACGGGATCGAGCCGGCGCGCTTCGGGGTCCTTGGATTCAGGGATCAGGAACCATCCCGACACGAGCGCGATGGCGATGATCGGGACGTTGATGAGGAAGACCGAGCCCCACCAGAAATGGTCGAGCAGGTAACCGCCGATGACCGGCCCGAGGATGATCCCCAACCCCGACACCGCAGCCCAGATCCCGATCGCCTGACCTCTCTCCCTGGGCGGAAAGACGTTGGTAAGGATGGAGAGGGTCGAGGGCATGATGAGGGCACCACCTATCCCCATGGTGCCCCGAGCGAGGATCAGCATCCCCGCGGAGCCCGAGAACGCCGACGCGATAGACCCGGCCGCGAACAGCCACATCCCCGCGTTGAGAGCCAGCTTCCGTCCGTACCGGTCACCGAGAGATCCAGACGTCAGCAGAAGCCCGGCAAAGACCAGCACGTAGGCGTCCACCATCCACTGGAGCTGGCTGGCAGTGGCGTGAAGGTCCTTAACCAGCGTGGGAAGCGCGACGTTCAAAATCGTGTTGTCGAGACCGATCACGAGCAGTGAGAAGCACAGCACGCCCAGGGTCCACCATCTCTTGTCGTAAACAGCGTCGGTCACGGCGCTCCCTTCCTAGATTCCTGGATCCTTAGATCCGATACGGGTACGTTCCGTTTCAACAGACCATAGCACCCGCTTTATTCCGGCCCCGAGCCGGAAAATTCCGCCCGGTCGGCTTCAATCATGTATCTCGAGCCCAGAAACTGTGGTGACTGGGGTGCCCGCGGTGCTTTTGCGGAAAAGCACCACAGTCACCTCGGGCACCACAGGTATCTCCGAAGACCAATGGTTGTGTTGGCGGGCCCATGACGAGCGATTTCTGACTCTCGCCAGATCACGCCGCCGTTGGAAAGGTCACTTCTCTTCGGCGCCCACCAGCTGCTGTGCGATCACGACCGCGGGGCGATAAGCAGCGGCTCGTTGAGGCGGGATGGGCCGGACACCACGGAAGACCGCGTCGGTGACCAGGCGGTAGATGAGAGCGCGCACCAGATATTGGCCGAAGTGCTCGACATGCTCAACCGCCCCCAGCAGGGAGGCATCGGCTCCTTCCCAGCACAGTGCGTCGGCGACGACGACCGCCGAGGCGAAAGCCAAGGGGCGCCAGTAGGGGGCGAAGTCGATTATGGCGGGGGGCTCACCCGGCGCGAAGAGAACGTTTCCGGTGAGGTCGCCGTGGATCAACTGGCGGCGTGCCTTCAGGGGCCTCCGTAGCGACAAGAGCGCTTCAAGATGCGGCACCCGCCGGAATGGATCGGCCGGCAGCTCCTCCCACGCGACGCGGTCCCCGATCGACCAGGGGTCGGTCCTCCGGTCGATCAAGGCCGGGCGGGGAACAGCGCTCAGCTCCGAATGGAAGCGGTCTCCCACCGAGATGATCTCTTCCCAACGTCCGGTGCGGTGCTCGCCGACGACCCACGGCGACGCGGACCAGCCCTCCACCACCCATCGGCCGTCACCTGCGGGATGCGGCGGCGCGACCCGAAATCCGCGGCACGGGATCGAGCTCAAGACCTCGGCCTGCCACGCGAACTCGTCCTCGTCCATGTCGACGGGTTTGAGGACGAGATCTCCTACTCGCCACGAAGCGCCGCGTCCGCCTGCAAGCATCACCGGGGGGCCTGCCGCGCCGAAGGCGTGGAGGACGGTCTCGGGCGGGGGCGAGCTCATGCGTGGCAACTTGTGCAGGCTGAGCCCAAGCCGAACGGATCCGCTAAGAGCTCAGGGCGAGCTTGGACGCGGCTTCCGGCGACAGCGCTCGCCCGGCCGCGACCGCGTTCTCGTACTCGCCTTCGGGTAGTTGATCTTTGCCACGCGCCAGATACCCATCCAACCATTGCTGATCGACGGGGCGCTTCCGAGAGTCGATCTCGTCGCGCAAGGACGTCGCCGCTCCGGCCAACCGGCCGGCGAGCGCGGGATGGCCTTCGGCCACGGTTATCGCGGCAAACGTCTCCAGACACTCGGCCACCCCGTCAAGGTCACCGAGCTCCTGGAATCCAGGCAGCGCCTCCGTTGCAAGTGCCCGGGCTCGGCCGGCGTCTCCCTGCTCGAGGGAAACGACCGCAAGATTGCTCTTGCCGATCACTACTCCCCAACGATCGTCGATCTTCTGACTCAGATCGATGCTGCGACCGAACAATTCCTCCGACAGGTCCAGCTCGCCCTGCTCCATCGCCAGAACGGCAAGGTTTCCGAGCGTCGTGGCGACGCCCTCGGAGTCACCCAGCCGCTCCTTGATGGCCAGGCTCTCCTCCAGATAGGCCCGGCCCTGATCGAAGTCGCCCAGGGCCGAGATCGCGACCCCAATGCTGTTCAGCGACCCGGCGATCCGCCTGTCGTCGCCCAGCTCCCGGTAGATGGATAGGGCTTCGTTGAAGAGCTCGACCGCGCGTTGCTGCTGGGATCGCTCCTCTAGCAGCACTCCGAGCATGTTCAGGGCTTTCGCACGTTCTCGAAGAAATCCGCCCGGATCCTTGGCAACCGCTGCCCCCAGCCAGTCGGACCCCTCGACCAAACGGGAACGTCGGTACCAGAACCTCCCGAGTGCACCCGCCAAACGCATCGCAAGAACGGCATGCTCTTCTGCAGCGGGGTCGCTACCTTCGAGCAGCCACGCGAGGGCCGCACGCATGTTGGCGTACTCCGCATCAAGACGAAGGAGCCAATCGTTCTCGTGGTCACCATTCAACTCCGCCTCCGCGGCCTCCGCGAGGTCACAGAAGTAGCGAGCGTGGCGCAACCGGCGTGCATCGGCCTCACCTGTTTCCACAAGCTTCTCGAAAGCGAAGTCACGAACCGTCCGCAACATGCGAAGTCGAGTTTCGACAGCGGTTCCTGGCGCTTGAGCGAGGAGGCTCTTGTCCACCAAGGACGTCAGGCCATCAAAGACATCCATGGACCCGCTGCCATCTCCATCCAGCACGACCTCGGCGGCGTCCAAAGTGCAGCCACCCATGAATGTGGAAAACCGGCGGAACAATCGTTGCTCGTCCTCGCCGAGCAAGGTGTAGCTCCAGTCGATCGTGGCTCTAAGCGTTTGCTGGCGCTCCGGACGGTCAGAGCCTCCGCCGGTAAGGAGTTGAAGGTGCCGGTCCAACCGCGCCGACAAAGCAGGAAGTGGTAGCAACTTGGTTCTCGCCGCTGCAAGCTCGAGGGCGAGGGGAAGTCCGTCAAGGCGAGAACAGACCTCCACGACCGTGGAAACGTCCTCGGCGGTTAGCTCAAAGTCCGGTCTCACCGCCTTAGCTCGTTGGACGAACAACGCCACGGCATCGAAGGAGCTCGCGGTCGCAAGATCAACATCTCCGCTCGGCACCGGCAGAGGTGGCACCTGATACTCGTGCTCACCGCTCAACCGCAACGCAGACCTCGTCGTGGCCAGCACCTTGAGTTGCGGCGCTGCGGCAAGGAGCTCAGTCACGATCGACGCCGCCCCCAGCAGGTGCTCGAAGTTATCCAACAGGAGCAGCATGTGGCGCTGCCCGAGGTGCCGCTTTATGTCTTCCAGGATCGGGTCGTCGCCCCGCTCCCGGACCCCGAGTGTCTGCGCGATCGTCGCGGCCACCAGCGCGTCGTCATCAACGGGGGCGAGGTTGACCATGAACACGCCGTCGGAGAACTCGCCCAGGAGACCATCCGCAACCTGGATCGAGAGTCTGCTCTTTCCCGTTCCCCCAGGACCGATCAGAGTCACCAGCCGTACGTCGTCGCGACGCAGCAACGCTCCCACCTCTTGCAGCTCTTGGACGCGGCCCACGAACGAGCTGACCAGAGCGGGCAGATTCGAAGGGGTTTCGAGGCTCTGGATCGGCGGGAACGACGACTCCAGACCGTCTCCGATGATCTGAAAGAGGTGCTCGGGCTCGGCGAGGTCCTTCAGATGATGCCGGCCCAGGTCCCAATAATCGAAGTTGGACCTTCCTCGGTCGCCGGCGTGATTCCGCGTTTCTTCCGAAACCAGGATCTGGCCGCCGTGTGCCGCTGAGGAGATGCGGGCCGCCCTGTGGATGTCCAGGCCCCAGTAGTTGCCTTCAACGAGATTGGGAGTGCCGGTGTGCAGACCCATCCGCACCGAGACCACGGCCCTTTCTGGCCAGGGGAAGGAAGCCAGCGCCCGCTGCGCGTCAACGGCCGCCTCGACGGCATCGCCCGCCTTGCCGAAAGCAACGAAGAAGGAATCACCCTCGGTGTTCACCTCGACTCCGTCATGGGCTACGAAGGCCGCGCGTAAGAGGCGCCGGTGATCCTCGAGAAGCTCGCCGTAATGATCCCCGAGCGCTTGAAGGAGTCTCGTGGAGCCTGCGATATCCGAGAACAGAACCGTGACGATCCCTGTGGGCAACTCGGACATT
>DATAPE010000303.1:0-4926 GCA_036265345.1 Actinomycetota bacterium | reverse complement strand
CCCGGCGAACATCGGCACCCGCTGAAGTGCTACTACCCGGTCCACCGTGTCGAGTGTCTGGGTGTCTTGCACCCCGATGACCTCCCATCGTGGGATCGCCGATTGGACCAGGCCCGACTGATCGGCATCCGCCAACCCCTGCAGATGCCCAAGGTCGTCGATGAGCTCCTCGCAAATCCGCCGTGCCGGGCGCCTCCAGCTCGGCCGCTCAATCCTGATCTCTGGCACCGCGCCACCTCGTGGTGGCCCTTGACGCCAACCCGACAACGAGCAACGGCGATAACTTACTGGCCGCCGGTCACAGCTGGCCCTTCTGCGCGTTCCGGTTGGGCGCCGAACGAGGACCTGCACGTGCAGATCTCGGCTGAGCTTGCCCTCCAAAGCAGACATTAGGTCGGCGAGGGCCGCGCCGTTGTGGTGATCGATAGCGCCTGATCCGACTCGTACTTCTCGATCATGACAAGTCCGTCGTTGGCGCTGGACCATATCGTGCGATCCGTCGTAGCTAGAACTTCTTCTTGAAGCTGCCCATCACGATCAAGATCAGACTCGTTGCCACACCGGTCACGAGCAGCCATCTTGCGGGTAGTACGAAGGCATGTGCCAGTTGTCGTTGGGATGTCCTGACACCAGATCGATACGGGGCAGCGGCTGCGCCAACCCATTAGGAGAGCGGCGAACCATGAACGGTATCGATGAGTTCCTACCTACGGTGGCACTAAGTAACCGACCGCGAAAATAAGCGAGGACCGATAAGCGTAGGCGAAACGAGAGCGGAAATCCGCGTTGGGCAGAAATGGGGTGCCACACCGGCAAATCCATCGTCGGGAATCCGGCGACAAAGGCGTGGTACTTAGTCGGGTTGCGCTGCCAAGGCTTTTCTGATGTCCTCTGGCGTCTCGCCCTGAGCTCCTACAAGGGTTATTTGGGCTGGGTGCAGATCTTGAAGCTCAGGGTTTTGAGCGAGCCGCATTAGGCCGGAGATGTTCTGTTTGACCAGGAGATCGGTCAATCGTCCTCGAATGACTTCGACTCGCTGACCCTGGCGCACCATTTCGGCCTCGCGGCGAGCTTTGTGCCAGCCAGTAACAAGACGTGGCAGCCACCCACCGATTAGCTCCGGATCTACCAAGAAGGCGCACAACAGATGAAGGGCGTAGATGACTACACTCGTGCTCGCAGCGGCGGCGACGGTGATCTCGAGAGGAGAGTCGAGCTTGATGCGCTGGAACGTCAGCTGGGGCGCTCGGAGAACAGTCATCCCACGTTTGGCCAGGTCACCCATCGTCTCGTCGGTGGATGGTGGCTTGCCGTCTACTGGGTCCAGCGCGCGATACCACTGCTGCCAGTCTCGATCTCGGGCAAAGTAGATAGTTGGATCTTCGAGCAACCGGAGAATCTTCGCCACCCGAGCCTCGGGATCCTCTTCCTCGTGGCTGCGTAAGGCCGCGAGAACGAGGAGGTGTGGCCACGCTGCCTCAATTGCGGCGAAGTGCCAACCAAGCATTCCAACCTCGTACGCGGTTCCTGGGTAGACCGCATGCAGCGTAGGTTTGGCTACTTCAGGCGTCGTTGGCATCTCACCCACCGCTCTCAGAGATCGGGGTCAGTGTCTCAACATGGCGCGGTCAAGACATCGGCGGGTACGCCTTCTCTTGATCACGTCTTCTCGCGGTTTCGTCAGATGGATCGAAGCTGGATGATCAGGCCGTCGCGCGGCTCTGGCGGGCGCGCGCTCCAATCGAGGTCCAGCCGCTGCGAGGGCAGCCGCCATTCGTACCCTCGGATGAGCAGCGTGAGGAATGCGAGTGTGAGGAGCGTCGAGTACTCCAGTCCGAGGCACCGATGGCTGACAGGCGGGTCCGATCCCTGTGGGATGAATGCGAGCGGATGCTTGTGATGCTCCTCGCGTCCGGGCTTGAACCGGTCAGGATCGAATCGTCCGGGCTCCAAGTAAATCGACGGGTCCCGGTTGATCAGGTGCAGTGCGAGATAGACGGTGCAACCTTCCGGCACTTGGTACCCTCCGCAGGCGAACGTCCGTCGGGCACGTCCGAATGCGAGCGGCACGAGGGGCACTAATCGCTTTGCCTCCATCACGACAGCCATGGAAGTGGCTGCCTGTGACAGGCTCTGCAGCGAGAGCCGGCCGTCGGGTGCGTATCGCGCAACCTCCTGGGCGCATCTGGCGCGGAGGTCGGGTTGTGTGGCAAGGCGCAGGACCACCTCGGCCAGATGCGCGTAAACGACGAATCCAGCCACCACTATGTGGTGGATCTCAAGCACCGCCTCGTCGTCGGTGTAGGTGCGACCGTCGGGAGCCATCACGGAGAGGATCCGCGACAACCCATCGGCTCGGGGATGCGCCCGACGCTCCTCGACGATTCTTCGGATTCTGGCGAGCAGGCGGTCGCGGGCCGACATCGCGCGACCGTACGTCGTGCCGGGGATCCGCACTGGCACGGTCGCCGCCAGCCCCGCGAGGAGCAGCCCGTAGTCCCGGGTCATCGTCTCGGTCTCCGGGCCCCGCTCGAGCCCCATAACGTTGCGGCAGATCGCGTCAAGAGCGAGCCCGCGGAGCGCGGTCATCGCCGGGAAAGGAGTGCCGTCGGCGTGACGCTCGAGCCACGACTCTATAGCCAGTTGCATGTCGGGAAGATAACCAGCGAGGGCTGACTCATCGAACGCCTTGAGTGCGATCGTCTTCAACGCGACATGACGCGGGCCGTCATACATCTCGAAGTTCGTCCCGCCGAACATGTCAACCATGAGAAACGGGTGGGCGTGCTCCCGGCTGATGTTCTCCGGGTTGTAGAACGCCGAGGCGCCCTCCATCCCCGACAGAAACACCACACGACGGCCTGTCACGTTCGATTTGAAGATCTCGCCGTAGCGATCTCTACGGTGCTCGAGGAACCGGTACGGGTTGCTAACGAAGGCAAGCGTCTCGCCAAGCAGCGGAAAACCCAACGATCCGGGTGGGAGTCGCCATACTTCGGCACGCCGGGGCGTGGACGACTTCGAAGCCATGCAAAGAGCGCCTATGGGCGCCGTCGACGCTGAGCCCCGCGAAAAAGGGCTCGGCCCAGCGTGATCGGGTGATTGAGGGCGGTGCTGATCTTCCCCGCGACGGTGTTCGGGTCCCGCGCCACCCCAAGCTGACGAAGCGCCGTGGCGAGGTCGAAATAGATCCGCTCGCCCATCATTTGGTCCCCCTTGAACGGGAACACGATGAGCATCGGGAAGTCCACGCACCGCCCAGTCGCCGGCAGCCCGCGCCACCTTCCCTCGTGGGTGCCTTTGAACGAGCCCTCTACCACGATGACGTCGTCGGCGTGGTGGAGGTGGATGACGTCGTAGTGGAAGTCGGGGAAGGCCGTCACATTCTCCTGCATGAGCCCGCGGAGGGGACTGGCGCCGTCGAAAACTTCGCCTGTGGCCACCAGCTCATAGCGCGGGCGCGCGAAGAACTCGATCGCCTCGTCGAACCGGTGGGCGTTCTCGGCCCGCATGTGTCCGAGGCAGGTCTCCTCGCGCCGCGTACGGAGATCATCGTCGACTGTCACTGGCGCCGACGCTAGAACGGCCGCGAACGAGCGTCAACCCCCTCTGACAACGCCGGTGCTGCACCAGTCATCCCAAGGGACGGCCACCACCCGGAGGCAGAATCGACAAGTCGTTGATCGTCAACAGTCGATCAAGCTCATTGATCATTTGTTGCCTCCGGTTTGGCTACGGGGTGAATGGTCCGGGAAGCTGCCAGCGGTCCCGAGTTTCCATCGATGTTCACGCGTCCTTAAGGGCACATCGCAGGTACTGGTGGTCTCGGGCGTTACCGCGTCGCCCAGCACCGTCGCCGACTGGGGCCAGCAGGTTTTCACCGGCAGTCGTGTACTGCTCCGGACGGATTCCCAGCGATACGCACTTATCGGCGATTCGCCGCTGACGTGGTCGAATGAGGGCCCTCAGGGTCAATCGGCTGCACCGCGTACGCGGCGGCCGAGCCTGCTGGAGCCTTGCTCTGCTCACCAGTTGCCTGGTTGCCCTGGTTGAAGACGCGCAACAGTTCCGGATGGGCAGCGAACATGCGCGGATAGAAGTGAGCGGTGATCTCATCGGTGTGTGCTGCAACGGTGGCAGCGGTCGCCGCACTGTGTCGAGCGCCTGTAGTGCCAAAAGGATGGGCCTGAATCTTAGGGAGGTCGGACATGTTGGCGGTAGCTGCGTCCTCGACCTTCATGAGGTTGTAGACGATCCACGGCTGGCGCCCTACCTCGGTCACAATCCAGCCGACCTCCAAGGTGACCACCGCAGCCGGGCCGGCCACCACTGCTGCACGGAGAACCACTTCGTCTGCGGCAACCGGCGCCGGAAGACCCATGACAGCGCAGACCATGCGGTCAACAGGAACAGCGCAGTGCCGAGGCCTACCATGATGTCCCAGCACAGATGCACGATGTTGGTCTAAGGAGCAGCCGACAGTGCCACGCGGCGGGATGAAGCGGGCTCAAACGTGCGTTCGATCGGGTTCGAGCCTCACCGGTGGGAGGGCACAGTGGAGTCGTGCCCGTCGATTCAGGATCCCGCCTTAGGTTCAGATGGCGTACCTACCTTGTAGTTGGCGCGGTCTTGGCGGTGGCGAGCGTCTTTGCAACCGCGATTCGACTCCCCAGTGCATCGCATGGCTCGTCGTCAGCCATGCCTTCTGTCTCGGTCATGACCGCACAGACGTCCACGGCCGCAACGCGTTCAGTCCCGTCGGCGGCGCCACCTCTCCTGGTTCCCGGGCTAGGGGGGAGTGTGGTGACCACTCTGTGCCAGGAACGTCGGTCGCCCGTTCTCCGGGTACTTCAATTCAACATCCGCGCGGCGATCAGCCGCTCCGGCGGTGTGCACCTCTCTCAGATCGCGGCAGAGATCGAGGCC
>DATAPE010000302.1:0-8699 GCA_036265345.1 Actinomycetota bacterium | reverse complement strand
GCGGGTGGTCCCGGTTCCGATGAAGGAGTCGTCGGGCTTGGGCTTTAGGGTTGACGAAGCGTTAAAGGTTCCGGTGCCAAGACAGAACGTAGTGTTGTTGCCATGACTGTCGATGGCGATCTGCAGGCTGCTGCCCGCACTCACTGAGACTCCCGAACATGACGCAGCGGTCGCGGTCTGGGCTAGGAAGACTGGGATCGCAGTAGTCAGCATCGCAATCGCGATGGCACTTGCCATCCGAACCTTGGTGGAGACATTCACCGGCGTAACCTCCTGCGATAAGGGGGTAAACGCCGGTCACCTGTGGCTTAGGTGGGCCATGAAAGAGTCGTTCGGCGTGAATCCCGACTTCGCCCTGCTTGGGCGTTAAGGGCGATCCGCCGGACCCCTAGACACAAGTTGTCGGTAACAATCCGCGATTTCTTTAGTCCTAGTATGGGCAGAATGGACTACTTACGCCTAGTTCGCCGCTCTTGCCGCCTGCACATAGGCCCGCGGTGGCTCTGTGATTGCGGCGATCGCCCGGTCTTGAACTGGGGCCCCATGGAGTTCACGGTCGCGCGGCCGTGCCAGACTGATGCCCTCCGAAACCAGCGACACCTACGAAGGCGAGATGGAACAGACTCTTCCCCAACACTCCGCTAGCAGCCGGCCGCGAGATACCCGCGTAAAGGTCCTCTACATCATGGGTGCCCCAAGATGCGGAAGCACCGTGCTGGACAACATCCTTAACGAGATCGACGGATTCTTTTCTGCCGGGGAGCTTCGCTTCCTCTGGCAGAGGTTGCATCAAGAGCGATTCTGCGGCTGCGGCAAGGCCTTCGGGGACTGCGAAGTGTGGAGCCGGGTCCTGGAGGGTCTTGCAGGCGACGGCGTGGATCTAAGCGCGTCGAAGCTGATGAGCCGTCAAAAGGCGATCTCGGGGACATGGCGCACGTGGCAGCTCCTACATCAGATCCGCAAGGGGGATGTATCCCCCGAGATCCAGGCACACGGCCAACTGACCTCCACCCTGTACCAGAAGATCCGTGCCGTCACCGGGGCGCGGGTGATCGTGGACTCTTCCAAGCGTCCGTGGGACGCGGCCCTTCTGGGATCGCTGACCGACGTGTCGCCATTCTTCATCCACTTCATCCGCGACCCTCGAGCGATGGCTTTCTCTCAATCCAAGGTGAAGGCAAACCCGGATCGTGGCCAGCCAGGGGTGATGGCACCCACCGCGATCTCGTCCAGCGCCCTCCAGTGGATCCGCAGGAACCTCTCAGCGGACGCCGTGCGCAGAGCTCACCCTGATGACCGCTCGATGGTGATCGGCTATCAAGAGTTCTGTTCGAAACCTCGGGACATCGTGGAGGAGATCACGGCACTCGTTGGCGAAGCGGAGTCGAAGCTGCCTTTCTCAGATGACCACACAGTGAATCTTGGAGGCAACCACACCGTGTCGGGGAATCCCGATCGATATCGCAGGGGACCGGTGCCTATCCGTGAGGACAACAGATGGAAGGACCAGATGCCGGGGCGCGACAAGACCATCGTGAGCCTGATGACGGTCCCTTTGATGCATCACTACTCGAGGGTCATTCAGCGGACGGATACGGGGAGCGACCGACGATCGCCGACGGCGGCCCGAGGTGAGTCTCTGTGACGGTTGCGGACGAGCGAGCCCCGACCGACAAGCTTCCGCTTCCGGATTTTCTTGTTATCGGCGCTCAGAAGTCGGGAACGACGAGCCTGTACGAGTACCTGCGCTCGCACCCGCAGGTATTCATGCCGGATATCAAGGAACTGGACTTCTTCACGCCCGGCATCAATTGGGAAAGAGGATTCGGTTGGTACCAACGGCTCTTCGCCGAGGCCGGCGCTGGGGTCATCGCGGTGGGTGAAGCTTCCACGAGCTACACGAAGTGGCCCCGTTACTCCGGGTCGGCTGAGCTCATCGCGCAACATCTTCCCCAAGCTCGGCTCATATACGTCATCAGGAATCCGATCGACCGTCTTCGTTCTCACTACGTGCACAACGTTGCCTTTGGAACAGAGACAGCCTCACTCGCGGACGCGGTCAAGCGAAATCCTGACTACATCAACTTCAGCAAGTACGCGATGCAGCTGGATCAGTACTTTGTGCATTTCGGCCAGGAGCAGATCCTGGTCATCACTTCCGAGGCGCTTCGATCGCAACGGGCCGCCACACTCGAAACGGTTTTTTCATTCTTGGGAGTGAGCGCGGATTGGAAGTCGGACGTTCTCGAGCACGAATTCTTCACGTCCGAGCGTCGGCTCGCTTACCCGACATGGGTGGGAAACACCCGCCGTTGGTTCAAGAAGCGGGCGCTGGGGACGGTCAAGATCCCTCGTCTCGTGCCCAACCGAGTCAAGCAGTTGCTTGGCAAGCCTGCGCAGAGTGTTTACGAATCGGATCGGGCGGTCATCTCGGATCGGTTGCGAAAAGATCTGGAAGAAGAGCTTGCTCCGGACATCCGGAGACTCCGCGAGCGGCTAGGTGACGACTTCGACGGTTGGGGTATCGCTTAGAGCTTCCCTCATTCCACCAGCGAGCCGGCTTCGACAGGCTCGGGGACATGGTCGATCTCTTCTGGGGTGGGCACCCACGTTCGAGTGAATAAGTTGTCGCGGAGGCCCATGACGAAAATGAGGGTGATCAAACAGTAGAGACCCCCACTCTCGAACGTATCGCCCGTGAAGCTCCGAACCGCGAGCGTCATGAGGGCCAAGAGCGGAACGATCCTTGCGTGGGGCCGGATCGCAAGTACGAAGGCTCTCCACATGGAGACCATAAGGAAGGCGGCCAGAGCGGCGGTTCCCAGAATGCCGGTCCCCACGAGAGCTTCCACCCACGTGCTGTGAACGGTGCTCGTCTGGCCGAACCCCGACGCACCCAGGACGAGCAACCGGCTGGCGGTTCGGAGCCCGCCCCCGATGATCGGTGATTTCTTCCAGATCGGGATCGCGAGCTCCCACCAGTTCAAGCGGCCGTTCAGATTGGTGATCTGCGAGCTGTTTTGGCCCCGGAGTATCACCGGTGCAGCCTGGGTCGCGATCTTCGATCCCAGGATGGTCCCGACCACCGCCGCTACGACTCCATACGTGGCCAGCACTTTACGGCCGCGCACGAAGAGCAAAATGGCGATCCCCAACATCACCGCGGCGTAGCCCGTCCTGTACTGGGCGCCCAAAAGGGTTACGAATCCGAAGACGGCGATCGCGATGGCTACCGATCGCCGGGGCCCTCTCTCTACCGCTGGCGCCATCACCCGACCGACCGACCAGAACAGCAGCAGAACAGCCAGCTCGCCCAGCGTGTTGGACGTGACTCCGGGATAAACACCTTGGATCTGGTAGGGGATTGGACTGTTGAGGCGTTGGACGGTGAGATCGGGAAAGGCCGCCACCCCGATCCAAACCGTTCCGACGAGAACCACGCACCACCAGTAGAGAAATCCCTCGAGCCGCAACAGAGCTTCTTTGCCGGCCGTCCGGTAAGCACCGCAAATGACGAAGATCGCGGCGACGACCTCGAATGCCCGGTATCCCGTCAGCGCGGGGCTTACCGAGGCGAGGACCCCGGTGCAAGCAACGACCGCGTACATGATGTAGATGCGCATCGGCCGGTTCGTAGTCGTCTCGCCTTCGATCCGTTTCGCGGAGATGCACGCGATGATTCCGAGCATGCAAGCGAGCCCTGTGCTCGCCAAGCGCAGCAGGCCCACGAAGTCAAGAGGGTTGGCGGCAAGATCCTCTGCTGTGCGTGCCCGCAAGCCCAGGCTCGCGATCAGGATGAACAAGGCGGGAAGCTCGATAGCCATGTAACCGAACGAGTAGCGCGGGATCTCGAATTGAAAGAGGCCCACGCTGGCGGCGGCGAACAGAAGAGCAGCTCCGGTGATGAGCAGCCCCAACTTGGAGCCCACGGCGATCCCAAGACCGGCCGCTAGCGCCAGCGCGACGATCGCCAGCTGACCAGCCAGCCGCCCCGCGATACTGGAGGGACCGGCTCTTCGGTGCCAGGATCGTTCTGATGAACTCACCATCTCAGCCACCCTCGGGGTAGTCGGTACCCGCGTTCACGAGCAGATCCTGTAGTTGCGCGCTGCAACCGCTCTTACAGGAAACCTACCGGTCGTGGCGGCTGCCGGGGCGAGAGTACCAAGGCAAGCAAGGGTTGGCTCCAGTGGATGAGAGACCTCCTGTCGCAGCAGCGCTGCCTGATGTTGGGGGAAGAGACAAATCACGCGCGACTCCGCCGGTTCAAGATCGGGATCCGTTGCTTGATCCGTCCCCACACGTAACGTTCCTCCGGATCCATGCCGAGCTTCATCAGAACTCCGATGTAGATGGCCACCCCGATGATGAGACCCAGGCCGTCGATCGCCAGTCCCGTTCCGAGGGTCGTTCTCCATATCAGCAGAAACAGTGCGAACGTGACGGTTGCGCTCAAGGGTTTGAGGAAGGAACGACCGAAGGGATGGACGCCGACGAGGAGGCGCCCCTCCAACACGACGGTGAGGTTAAGGGAGGCGGTAATAGCTGCGTCAACCCAAGCCATGCCTATGGCCCCGAAATGCGGCACGACTATGGCTCCCAGGGCGATGTACACGATGACGGCCGTGATGGAGTTGATCAGCGTGACCCGCGGTCGCCCGGTCATGTTGAGGATGTGTCCTGAAGGTCCGGTGCCCGCGTAAAAAATGTTCCCTATGGCGAGCACGACGATGAGGGGAGCCGCGTCGGCCCCGTTGTGACCGGCCAACAGGCGCCCGAAGAATCCGGGGAGAACCATGAGGGCCGCGTAGACGGGGAATGCCATCGTGACGATCCATCGCGTGATCGCCCGATAGAGCGATTGCAGGCGCGCGATGTCGCCTTCTTCATACACTTTGGTGACCACGGGCGCCCAGATACCGACGAGGCTCTGCAGGAAGACGCCACCGGCAGCTTGGAGGGCCAGCGCGATCGCGAACAGCCCGACATTGCGATCGGTGGAGTAGATACCGAGCAGGATGATTCCGAGCCCGAGTGACTGGGTGCTGAAGAGATTGGACGCGCCCAGCAGGAGGGCGAACCTCACGATCGGTCCCACCTCGCGTTCGGGAACCGCAACCTTTTCTTCTTCCGTCAGAAGCTTTCGGTAGAACCACAGCGCTCCGAGCAAGGCCAGCGCGGAGGCCAGCACTAGGGCGCCGACCAACCCTGCTACCTCCAACCCAGCCAGGATCGCAACGGTCCCGAGGGCGAAGCGCGCCGCCGGCAAACCAACATCGTTGACAGCCGTCGTGGGCACCAGGGTTCTGTAGCCCTGGGTGCAGTAGAGCAGCACGAGCGTCATCGAATAAAGCGGCACGAACAATGCTCCGAGCCGAAGCAGGTGCGCCAGGTCAGTCTGTTTGCTGGCCCCCGTCGCGAAGTGGTTGGCGATCGGTTGGGCGAGGACGAGCAGGCCTATGAACACCAAAGTCGAGACGGTGGCCCCGCCCCACACTGCAACCGTGGCCGAACCTCGGACCGCACCCGGCCGGTGCAATGCTCGCGCACGCGCGATGAATCGCACGGCGGCGAACTGGAACCCCCCGGGGGCCAGCGTGGCGGCGATCAATAGGACCTGCGTAACCTCTCTGAAGAGGCCGTACTTGCTGGCTCCCAGGATCCGTACCGCGACGGCGATGAACGCGAAGCCGAGCACGCGGGAGCTGACCCGGCCCACCATCTGAAGGGCGCCGCCTTTGGCGAGCGTGGTTACATCGGCAGCGGATTCTTGGGTTAGATCCTCGACTCCGGGGGATTCATCCACTCTTCAACGAGCTTCCGGTAAGCGTCGCAAACGGCGCGCGAGTGAGGCTGTGCGATAAGGCGAGGCTGGGCACATCGTTACGGAGCGGTATCTCCACATCAGGGGTTCGAGGTCTCCTCGTGACGGAGTGTGCCCCCAGGCTAACCTTTTGGTCCCTCCTCAAGCTCGTTTTCACCCCTGCAGACCGGTTATTTGACGCTGTAGCCGCGTGCGTGCGCTCAGACCATGCCGTTCGTTTTCACTCTTGCCTGCGAGTTGGTCGGCGCTTGCTCTGATGTAGTCGTCGAAGAAGTTCGGTACTTCCTCTGGTTGCCTCTCGCAGCCTCGCGCGTATTCGACCATCGCAGTTCGCACCCATCCGCGACGTTCCTTCAACGCTTCCACCAATGCTCGAGTGGATGGCCGTCCCAGCAACGAGTGCGCTTGCAGGAGGTAATGCCACAGATCGAAGAAAGGCGGCCTGGAGCGCGACGAGTGTTCCCAATCGAGCAATACCCAACCGTCGCGCGTGCGGAGCAGGTTCCACGGAGCGAAGTCTCCGTGCGCGGCGTAGCCGTCCGGGCCCCCGGCCGCGCTCGCCACCTTGGAATACGCGCCTAGCTCGCGCGCGACCTCACCCGGAAGTCTCCACGGAGCGACGCGGGGCAGCCAGTCGACCGGCTCGAGGACCAGCAGACCGTCGGCAACGCTCTCTACGCGCGGAGGCCGGATGTGCCCGGTCAACACCGTCGTCGCTTCCGCGATCGCCGTTGCCTCCTTGCGCAAGGCCACTCGCCCTTGCTCGTCGAATGCCATCTTCGCTACTCCGGTGCGATGCCAGGATCCGTCAAGAAGAAGGACGAGGAAACGCGCCGGATGGTTGGCCTTCGCCACCGCGAGCGACCGGTAGCCGATGGCGTTGTCCGACAACATGTCGGTTACTTCCATCGGCGGAGCGGAATCGCCTGGAAGCAGTCTGAAGCCACCAAGGGCCGCGGCAGCGCGGGCGGCTTCCCAGCCCAAGAGACCCTTGACGGTGACCGGGTGATAGATGTGAACGCTGTTCGCGGCAGCTTGCCGCGGGTTCGTTGGAAGCAGCCACCGGGATGACCCCGGAGGAACCGGGGCCCACCGGGTATTCGCACTCATGCGTGGTCCACCAGCGCGTCGAGCGCGCCGGTTGTCCGTTCGAGCAGAACCGCGATCGGTTCAGTCGAGTCCAGGAACGTGGTCCGTACGTGGGATGGGACCACGTGACGTAGCTCCTCGGTTTGCCTGGTCAGCTCAGCCTCTGACACCTCGCGTTTGCGCGCCAGAAGCACCTCGACGGGGGCCTCGAGGACGATGACGAGATCGGGGGCCGGAAGTGCGGCCCCCAGCACCCGCGCCGCACCCCTGGTGCCCTGCAGCCGGTAGCGCGCAGGATCGATCGAGATGTCCCACCAGGGGCGCTCCCACACGACCCATCCGCCTCGCCTGACGAACGGCTTGATCCGGGTCCACCAACCGATCCTGAAATCCATGAATAGGAACAGAAGCTTGGCCAGCGACAGCGACCTCGCGTAAGGGGTGCCTGCATGCGGTTCGGTGACCGGGACTCCGCTCGGCGTCCTGGAGGCGAATACCCCCGGCCGGTGGTGGAGCCTCATGATTGTCTGTCCCCCGAGCGGTCCCGCCACGAGAGCGTCAGAGAAGGTGGACTTTCCGCTTCCGTCGGGACCCAGCACCGCGATGACCCGTCCTGCGCGAGCGGCGGTCATCTGCCGTCAGGAGTGAAGGGCATAGCCGAGTCGCTGCAATTGGGGCGCGAATGCCGCCTCGATAAGCCGTTCCTGCGCCGGGCTCAGACTCTTCTCCCATTGACCGACCGAGCCGGCGTTGATGAACCGAACGTTCCGCTTGACCACCCGTTTCTTGAAGGAGCCTTCCGGAGCGCGGTCCTCCTTCTGGCGCATCATCTCCACCGAGTTGCTCTCCACTGCTTGTTGGATCTCGGCCTCCGTCAAGGTCACGTTCAAGAATCCAAGAACCGAAGCCAGGACGCTGTTCGCGTCGCGCTTTAGGTCTTCGAACTTGACCACCTTGAGGCGGTTGTCTGCGATCCGGTCCTCCTGGACCCATGAATCGACATGAGCGCCCCACGAGCCGAATGGATTTCCCCGGCCCGATACGAAATCTCTGATGAAAGGGTCGAGGGCGCCATCGAAGACGCCGATGCGTTGCTGCCATTTGTATTCCGACAGAGCCACGTCGCGCACGTCCCGGACTACATAGATCGCCCGTTGGGTTGCGTCCTTGCTCGCTAGATCGTGGCTGTACATCATCTTGCCGCCGCCCGGCAGGATGGGCACCGCCTTGCGGTGTTGACCCACGTAAGGAACGATCCGCCTGATCGCCTTGAACTCCGCGGACCGACCCGATAGGGCCTCTGACAGAAGGAAACGCATCCACGTGGTGCCGGAGCGGGGATAGCTCGCCAGGATGACGTCCTGCGGTTGTATCCCGAGATGTCTCGCCCACACTGTGGGCCGTCGCAAGATCTTGCTGCGGAAACGCGCCCGGCGAAGGACCTGGCTATCGATCATGGATGCTGAGACCTCCCTGGCGACGTGTCAGCGCTCTTCTTAGCGGGGGTCCGTCGAGCGCTAAGAGGGCTCTGATTCACTCGTATCCTAGTGCTGCCGCTCCTTCCGGGGCGGGGCAGGCGCAGGATGAACGCGCAGCCGAAGATCGCCGATCATCAAGAGACCGTCAGGAGGGTGTGTGGAAGCATCAGCTGAAGAGCGCTTGTCCCCCTGGCTTCCCTTGTTACGCAGACTCAGTCGCGTGTCTGATCGATGGCTCGTGTGGAAGAACGTCGACTCTGCGCTCTCGGGGATCGGCGATGTCGACTCCGCCGCACCTTCGGCCGAGT
>DATAPE010000301.1:0-3576 GCA_036265345.1 Actinomycetota bacterium | reverse complement strand
GATCGGGTCCGGCGATGTCCTGATTCTGTACGGTGACACTCCCGCACTGAGAACTGAGACGCTGGCGGAGCTGGTTGAAGTCCATAAGACCCGCGGAGCCGAGGCCTCGCTACTGACAGCCACGCTCGATCCCCCGATGGGTGAGGGGCGGATCGTGCGGGACACTCACGGGGATGTCGACCGGATCGTCGAGGAGCGGGATGCGACCGACGTCGAGCTGGCCATCCACGAGATCAACGCAGGTGTCTATGTGATCAGAGAGCCCACCTTGCGGAGGTTGGTAGAGAGCATCCGCGCCGACAACGCTCAGGGCGAGCTCTACCTGACGGATGTGATCGGTTTGATCCGATCCGAAGGGGGCCTGGTGGTTGCGCTGTCTGCCGACGCCGAGGAGATCGCAGGCGTGAACTCTCGCAGCGAGCTGGCGCAAGTCTCGGCCACCCTGCGACGGGCCGCCTGCGAGCGATGGATGGAGGCCGGCGTCACCATCGTCGACCCCGACAGCACGTTCATCGACGCGACCGTGGAGCTGAGCAGGGATGTGGTCGTCCTCCCATTCACGTTCCTCGAGGGCGCCACGAAGATCGCCGGCGGAGCCCAGATCGGCCCCCAGACGCGGATCGTCGATTCCGAGGTGGGGACGAACGCGACCGTCACTTTCTCCGTCGTGACCGGCTCCACGGTGGGTCAGGATACGACGGTAGGGCCGTTCGCATCCCTGCGTTCGGGAAGCAGGCTGGGGCGCGGCGTGCATATCGGCAGCTTCGTGGAGACCAAGGCGGCGACCATCGGCGACGGAAGCAAAGCGGGCCATCTCGCCTATCTGGGCGATGCCGAGATCGGCCGCGACGTCAACATCGGGGCCGGCACCATCACCTGTAATTGGGACGGCCAGCAGAAGAATCCAACGGTGATCGAAGACGATGTCTACATCGGTTCCGACACGATGCTGGTGGCGCCTGTTCAGGTCCGAGAGCGAGCCGCGACGGGGGCCGGGTCCGTAGTTCGGGACGAGGTGCCTGCCGACGCCCTCGCCGTGGGAGTCCCCGCCAGAATAATCAGCGGCAAAGGAGACAAAATGCGGCGACGCGCTTCCGACTCGCCGCCAGACCCGCGACAATAGGTTCGTGCAGCTACCGACCCACAAGCGGCTGATGATCTTCTCGGGCACTGCCAATCGCCCGCTCGCCGAGGAAGTCGCCGACCACCTCGGCATGAAGTTGGGCGACGTCGAGCTCTCGGAGTTTGCCAACTCCGAGACGTACGTGCGCTTCTCCGAATCCGTCAGAGGATGCGACGCTTTCGTTATCCAGAGCCATGCGGCCCCGATCGACCACCACGTCATGCAGCAGCTGATCATGATCGACGCGCTCAAGCGGGCCTCGGCCAAGCGGATCACTGCAGTGGCGCCCTTCTATCCCTATGCCCGGCAGGATCGCAAGGCGCGGGGGCGGGAGCCGATCACCGCCAAGCTGCTGGCCGATTTCTATCAAGCGGCGGGCGCCGACCGGTTGCTGTCGGTTGATCTGCACACCGGGCAGATCCAGGGTTTCTTCGACGTGCCGGTCGACCATCTCACCGCCCTTCCGATGCTGGCTGAGTACTTCGCATCCCAGTTGGACGATGAAGCGTTCGCGGTCGTATCCCCGGACGCGGGCGGCGTGCGTCTTGCCGACAAATGGCGCGAGCACTTGGCCCAATTCCACAATCTGCACGGCCAGGTCGCGTTCTTGCACAAGCGTCGCATCAGGGAAACGAGGAATCAGAGCGAATCGGTCGGGCCGGTCGTTGGTGAGGTCGAGGGCCGGGTCTGCGTGATCGTCGACGACATGATCGACACCGCGGGCAGCCTGTGCGACGCCGTCGAGACCCTGCTCCGAGCGGGAGCGGCGGAGGTCCACGCGGCTGCGACCCACGCGGTGCTGTCGGATCCGGCGGTGGACCGGCTGAAGAACTCGCCGCTGAAAGAGCTGGTAGTGACGAACACGCTTCCGATCCCGAGCGAGAAGCAGCTGGACAAGCTCGTCATCCTCTCCATCGCCCCCACGATCGCGCACACGATCAAGGCCGTGTTCGAAGAAGGCTCGGTGTCCGAGCTCTTCCACGGGGAGAACCAGCCCTAGTCAGCGGCGAGGCCCGCCCGGCCAACGTCCAGGGCAAAGCCAGGGCAGCGACGAAGCCCGCCTCGGCCGCGTCGCCCCGATCACCGACCGGCCCGCGCAACCCTTTCGGTTCCCAGAAACCTGTGGTGACTGAGGTGACTGCGGTGCTTTTGGCGAAAAGCACCACGGGCACCACGGGCACCACGGGCTCCTGAGACGCGTAATGGTCTCTAGGCGCGCCTTTCCTAGCCTTTCGATATATCTCCATATCTCCGACGCGGAAAAGCCGTGGTCCACGTGGTCCACGTGGTCCACGTGGTCCAAATCTGGGGGGAACGGCCCTGAATGGATCACAGGCACCGCGTGGACCACAGCCTCCGCGGTCCCCTAGCCCCAGCACCCCGGCTGCTAACCTCTGAGCCCATGGCTGAAGTGAGGATCGACGCGAGCAGGAGAGACCAGTACGGCAAGGGGGCAGCGCGCCGCGTGCGGGCCTCCGGCCGGGTGCCCGCGATCGTCTACGGGCACGGGATGGAGCCTCTTCCGATCGCTCTCGACCGCAGGGAGTTCGTTACAGCCCTACAGACCGAGGCCGGCTTGAACGTCCTCCTGGACATCCAGGTCGACGGCGACACCACGCTCGCCCTGATGAAAGACCTCCACAGGGATCCGGTCCGGGGGACCCTGCTGCACGCCGATTTCATCAAGGTGGACAGGGACGAAGAAGTCGAAGTGGAGGTCCCGGTGCACCTCGTCGGAGAGGCGGTCGGCGTGAAAGAGGGCGGCGCCCTCGAGCATCCGCTGAACAGCGTCCACGTTCGCTGCAAGGCGACCGAGGTGCCTCAGAGCATCGATGCGGACGTGTCCGGACTGAACATCGGCGACAGCTTGCGTATCGCCGAGTTGGCTACAGGACGCACCTTCCAGATCCTTAACGATCCCGATTCGGTGGTGGCGCTGGTAGCGGCCCCGATCTCCGAGGAGGAGCTCGAAGCCATGGAGGCAGCAGCGGGCGTCGGCGTCGAGCCCGAGGCGGCCGAAGCAGAGCCTGCAGCCGAGGGCGAAGAGGCTGCCCCGGCGGCGGAGGGAGAGGAACCCTCTGCCGGCCAGGCAGAGTCTCCCCAAGAGTAAGCAGCCCCACTAACCTGAAGCCATGCGTCTCTTCCGTCGCGACCCCGCGCGCCTCGACGACGAACGCTGGGCGATAGTCGGGCTGGGGAATCCCGGCGATCGCTACGCGCGCAACCGCCACAACGTCGGCGCGATGGTGCTGTCATCGCTGACCGATACTCGGTTCAAGACTCACAAGAGCGGCTGTCTGGTGGCTGAGACATCGATCGCCGATCACCGAGTGGTGCTCGCCCGGCCGATGACTTACATGAACGAGTCCGGCCGTGCAGTCAGGCAGCTTCTGTCCTGGTACAAGATCCCTAGCGAACGACTGATCGTCATCCACGACGAGCTCGACATCAGG
>DATAPE010000300.1:0-27512 GCA_036265345.1 Actinomycetota bacterium | reverse complement strand
ATGGCGCTGAATGGAAGATCTTCGACTCCGCAGTAGTCCGCGCCCACCGAATTCCATCGGCCCGCTAAGTGCCAACATCGGAGTTGTTCTTGAAGGCGGCAAGAAGTGGCGGCCGGAGGCGCATCGCGATCGCCTCTCTTTCGATCGGTGGGGTGCTCCTTTGCTCAACCAGTGCCACCGCAGGGGGCATTGCTCGCTTGCACTACGTTCATCACTCCGTCGGAGTCTGGACGCAGGCGAGCACCTACAACAGGAGGAGCTCCGGAGGCGGGTCCGCCGATGTCGTTGCCTCAGGCTTCGGGAGGAGCGTCCTTTACTCGACATCACTGTCGGGCCCCACTATCGTCGTGTCGCCGCTTGCGCTCCATTGCTTGGGAACTATGGGTGGACCGCCGAGTCTGGGACCGAGAGCCACGCTCGCCGGACTTCAATGTCTGTCCTTGGCGCGGCCCCCGGTTGCTCCCTTCAAACCAGCAAACAAGAGCAAGCGATCGAAGAAACCCTCGGTGTCGCCACACGTGCTGGCGCAACTCGCCGTCGACAGAGCCATAGCGCTAGCGGGTAAGCCCGGACTTCAGCTCGCGCCGGCGCGGATAGGCCTAACCGGGCTCGATACCTATTTCTGGGTAGCGCCTCGACCCCGAACGATCGCGGCCCAAGCAGCGGTCCCCGGCTTGAGAGTGACGGCGCGGGCACACCCCGTGCAATACATCTGGCGGTTTGGCGACGGCGGACAGGCGGAGACGTTTGGCCCCGGCCGACCGTGGACCCGAAGCCATCCGGGGAGCATCGCTCACGACTACCAGACCCGCGGTCGCTATGGCGTCTCGGTTCAGATCATCTGGAGGGCGAACTGGAGGATCGGTCCGGGAAGATGGCGGGCATTGGGAACCTTTGTTACCTCCTCGACCCGTTCGTTCCCGGTGCGTCAAGCAGTGGCGGTCCTGGTCAAGTCCTAGACCCACCCAAAGCAGGCGAGGATCGGCTTCAGGCCGGGCGCGCCGAAGTAATTCCGGGGTTGCAGAACCAAGCGTGCCGATATACGTCTTCTCGGCACCCGGTAACAAAAGTGCGACGCAGGTAGCTTTTTTGCTACATGGGTAGCTTTCTTGCTACAGGGGTCTGAACGGAGGTATTGCAAAACCAGGTCCTGGGTTGCGGGTCTAGTGCGCTGCGCCACAGTGAGGCGCACGTCTTCACTTAGCTTCCAGTGATGCGCCGAGTCCTCGCTATCGCATTGATAGCCCTGGCGGCTTGCTCGCCGCACGGGGTCCTCCTCTCGCGCCAGGCCCCCGCCACGTTCTCGCAGGAGCCCGGCGGCTACGAAGAGGCAACAGTGCGGCGAGTGGTAGATGGCGACACGATCGACGTCCTCATCACGGGCAGGGTTGAGGGACCTGGAGCCGGCCTTACGCAAGTCGGCCACACTTACCGCGTCCGTCTGCTCGGGATCGACACGCCGGAGACTGTGAAGCCGAACACGCCTGTCCAGTGCTACGGGCACCAGGCGTCAGCTGCCACCACTGCGTTGTTACAAGGGCGAAGCGTCCGGCTGGTGAAGGACGTTGAAGAGACCGATCAGTACGGACGCCTGTTGCGCTATGTGTACTTCGGTGACGAGATGGCAAATGCACGTCTGGTGGCGAACGGGTACGCCTATGTCCTTACGTACCCTCCGAACGTTCGTCATGCGGATCTCTTCGTGAACCTCGCGCGCCAAGCCCGTGCACAGAACGTGGGCTTATGGTCACCTGACTCGTGCGACGGGAAACGCTAACGTCGTGTTCCATGACAACTCGCATAGTCACCTACGCCGAGCACCCCGAGCTTCTCGATGGAAGGGAATGGGGCGAGGCTTGGCCTGAGTACAACGGGCATGGCGACGTCCTGGCCCTCTATTGGCGCCATCTCTACGACGTGTTTCCCGAGTTCCAGTTCTTTCTCTATGACGACGAGGAGCACGTTGCGCTAGCCAAAGGACACAGCGCGCCCTGCGCATGGGACGGGACGATCGAAGGTCTCCCGGAGGGGATCGACGACGTCATCACTCAGGCGTTCACATTGAAGGACACTGACCGGCCGGTCAACGCGCTGACTGGGCTCGCGATCGAGATACCTCCGGAGCACCAGGGCAGAGGTCTCAGCGCGGTGATGGTCCGAGCGCTGGCCCAGGTCGCGGCCAGGCACGGCTTCCAGAATCTCGTCGCGCCTGTTCGGCCCAATTGGAAAGAGCGCTATCCGTTGACTCCGATGGAGCGGTACGCGGCATGGACGCGGGCCGACGGGTTGCCCTTCGATCCGTGGCTCCGGATCCATCATCGAGCCGGGGGTGAGATGCTCAAGCCGGTGCCGCATTCGATGCGCATCACCGGGACCGTCGCGGAGTGGGAAGAATGGACCGGGATGGTTTTTCCGGAGTCCGGCTCCTACGTCTTCCCCCACGGTCTCGCGCCGATGGAGATCGACCGGGACCGTGACCTGGGGCTTTACTGGGAGCCGAACGTGTGGGTCCGGCACCGAGTGGAATCACACTCGTAGCATCGGGGCGTGAAGCTGTCTCGGTCGGCAAAGATCGTTTTGAGTGTCTCGGCCCTGATCGCGACGCTGGTGTTTCTGATCATCGTTGACCTTGGCGTGAATGCCGGGCGGATCCACTACGGCGTGCGACTGGACCATCTGAATCTCGGGGGCCTCACCGAATTGGAAGCCGTCGACGTGCTCGACCGACGGGGGGTCGAGATGACCCAAGCCCCCGTCGTCTTCGAGAGGCAGGGCGTGACGTGCACCTTCCTGCCCCTGGCCGTGGGGTGGACGCCTAAGGTGCGCCGAGCGACGTCGAACGCGCTGGCCGTGGGCAGACAAGGCTCTCTACTTCACGCGGGGCGCCAGAGACTGCATGCATGGTTCGGCGGCGTCCGGATCAAGTGGCCGGGCCGGACGAGCCGACACCAGGTGGGGGCAGTGCTCGACCAGTGCCAACGGCGCGCGGCGGCAGCGGGGCTTCAGATATCGCGGTGGAAGATGCGGCTGAAGATCAAGGATGCCATCGTGACGTGGCCGCGACGGATCTTCCACATCCCGCTCGCTTCCCCGTGATCCGGCTCGGAGCGCCGCTGACCTAAGTCCCGCTCGGGCCAGCCCAAAGGCCCAACGGCCGCCGCTAAGGTCTGAGCGGCTCCCGGGACGCGAGTGAGCGCATCGTTTCCAACTCGCCCGGAGGCGCCCATTCCATCCAGTAGGTGGCTCCCGCCTCCTCGACTGCGGCGATGTGCTTCCGCTCGCGATCCCAGTCGTCCCCACGCCTGCTGCCGCCGACCGCGATCTCGTAGCCGTCGAGGGAACCTCGTTCGCGTTCCACCAGCCTCGCCAGGGCGCGCACGTCGTCAGGCGTCATGTACTGATCAGATTCGGGCGGATGTTTGTAGGCGCAGCTTCCGTCCCATCGGGGCAACCGCCGTCGGAGACCAGCATTGGGCCAGCCGCCCCCCACCCAGATGGGGATACGGGGGCGTTGTAGCGGTCGTGGCTTGAGGGTCAACTCGTTGACCGTGAAGTGCTTCCCTTGGAACGAGAAGGGTTCGCCGGTCCAGAGCCCATCAAGGATCGCGAGGCTCTCGTCCAACAATTCCGCCCTCACGCGAGCATCGAGTTGTTCGCCGACCGCGGTGAATCCTGGCTCGTTGATGTCACCAAGACCCACACCGAGGATGAGCCGGCCGTTCGAGAGATGATCGATGCTCACCGCCTCGGCCGCGAGCTTCCACGGGCGTCGGCGCGACGGAGGCGTTACCAACGTGCCGAGCAAAACCGTGTTCGTGTGGAGCGCCATCGAGGCGAGACACACCCACGGATCGTACGTGTCGATGCCCATGCTCTGATAGGCGATGTAGTCCTCGATGAAGACCGCATCCCAGCCCGTGTCTTCGGCTCGTTTGGCAAGCTCACCCAACGTACGCGGGTCGCAGACCCCACCGTTCGGCAGGCACAGGCCGTACTTCATGGCTGGCTCCTCTCGTAGACTCGGGGGCAGCGACTTGACTCAGGAGGACAGCATTGTCCGACGATCTCACGGCTGATACACCGATCGACCCCGCGCACCTACCGCCGATGCCCGAGCTGATGATCGCGGGACCGGGAGAACTGCACGAGGAAGACCTCGCGATCCTGGGTACACAGGTTCAGGCTCATTACGGCGACGTGTGGGTGAGCCTTCACACCCAGGTTCTCGAGTTACTCGGCAAGCTACTGGGAGCCGCCGACACTCCTTACCTGATCCCCGGCACGGGTACGACTTGTTTGGACGCGGCCATCTTCAATCTGTTCGAAGCCGGCCAGAAAGTCCTCGTCCCTGCGACGGGATTCTTCGGAACGCGGCTGGCCGAGATCGCCACCTTCCACCAGCTCGAGATCGTCGAGGTTCCCGTGGAGGTGGGAGCTCCGATCGATCCCAACAGAGTCGCGGATGTGGTCGCGGGCGCCGACGGGGTCCTGACCGTGCACGTCGAAACCGCCACCGGAGTCAGGCATCCGATCGAAGAGATCGCAGAGGTCGCCCGAGATGAGGGAGCTTTGTGCGTGGTCGACGCCATCGCGTCGGCCGGAGGTGAGCTCCTCGACGTCGACGCGATGGGACTGGATGCTGTCGTCACCGGTAGTCAGAAGGGTCTGGAGACACCTCCTGGCCTGGGAGTCTTGGCGCTAGGGGAGAGAGGGCGCGAACGGGTCGACGCGCGGGGCGAGATCGCCGGCTCGTGGTACCTCAACCTCAAGAAGTGGGACTGGTACCGGAAGGAGTGGGGGTCGTGGCATCCCCACCCCGTAACGATGCCGACGAATCTCGTGCTCGTCATGGCGGCGAGCCTGCAGCGGATCATGGACTTCGGCCTCGAGGCGTGGGTAGCGCGCCGGGCAGAGCTGGCGAAGCGATGCCGCGAGGGTCTCCGGGATCTGGGACTGGAGCCCGTGCCGCAGGCAGGCGTCGAGGCCAACCTGATAGTGGCGGCGTGGACCGACGATCCGGCGGCGATCCAGAGATACCTGCTCGCCGAGACAGGGATCATGATCTCCGGAGGCCTGACGCCGACCATGGGCAAAGCGATCAGGGTCGGCCTCATGGGCCGAACCGCTACCGAGGAGATGGTCGACCGGGTCGTGGACGGCATCGCCCGGGCCCTCAAAGAAGCGCCCTCGGCCGCCGAGCGGTAGCGCCCTCGGCCCCCGAGCGGCTCTAACCACTGCCTGTTCGGGGCTCGCAAAGCCCCGGTTCTGTCGGGGGTCCTGGCTAGATTGGACGCATGCGGATAGCGGTCGAGGCGTGGAGTCCCGACTACGGGTCGGGGATCGAGCTGGGGGAACCGGACGAGGTCTCGGTGGAGAAAGTCGAGACCGGGTGTGAGGTGCGGGAGTGGACGCCGATCACGCCTGCTGCCGGCGAGCCCATGCAGCGTCCGATCGCGTTCGTCGACGGCACCCGCCGGATCGACGCGCGCGTCTTCCTTATGAACGGCGACGGCGCCGCGATCCCCGGGCTTGCGGGCACCGTCGGGGTGGGGGCCGTTCTATGCGAGCTCAACGGCAACGGCAGGCGAGCGCGCTGCGCCGAGATCGACATCTCTCGCGTGCTGGCGGTCGGAGATGGGCTCTCGCAGGGATTGTCTGCTGGGCCTGGGCTCGAGTACCTGGGCCTGCCGGTCCCGGGTCAATCCACCGAGAGCCTCGTCGGTGGGGTCCACAATTCCATGCGAGCCCGCGAGGCCCACGTCGCGCAGGTGCTCGCGGATCGGGACCATCTGGTGTTCGCCGATGGGCCACTCGCGGTCGTCGATCCCGGCCCCCGTTCGATCATCGGATTCATCAAAGCGCACGCCCGCCGTTACCTCCCTCCCGACAAGGAGGCCGTGCTAGCCCAGCTGGGATGCGGCCAGCGCACCCCGATCTTCGCCTTCGGCGAGCTGCGCGCCAGGTACTCCTGGTACGTGCGGCTGTGCCCCCCGGAGAAGGGCATGCACGGGTGGTTCGGTATCGCCCGGTGCGAAGTGCCCGCCGCGCTGCCGATGGACCGAGTCATCGAGATGGCAGATCTCTCATCGCGCCTGCTGCCTGGATTCGCGTCCGCGCCCTACTGGGACCAGCGGGCGCCCCAGAATCTGGTCCCTATCGCCGGGCTCGAGAAGCGTTTGCGACACTTGATGGGTGAGCGCGAGCTGGTGTATCGCATGATCCGCAGCGCGGCCAAGCGTGTGGGCGAGGGGGAAGCGGATGTCTGACGAGCTCGATCAGCCGGTCGGCCTGGTTCTCGGGTCGGAAGCGACCACCACCCAGGAGTTCCGCGTCGTGCTGCACGAGGACGAATACCTTCAGCTCGACGATCTCGTGCTCGTGCGCACTTTGGTGCCCAAGGTGGGCGAGGTGATGACCTACGGCATCGTGACCGAAACGCTCAGCCGCTATGAGGGCACCGCCTTCGAATCAGACACTTTCCGGGTCGCGGTCGAAGGCACGCTTCCTGCGGAGAAGTCGCGCACCGCCACCGTTCAGGTCGTGCGCGTGATCCCCGAGATCTGGATCGCCCCGGACGTCGGCGAGCCCGTCTATCGCGCCGCCACAGACCAGCGGGAGCGCGCCCTTTACGTCGACGAGATGCGAACGGGCGGGCGCGATCGCGCGCTGCCTGTAGGTCTCAGCCGGGACAACGAGTTGGTCTGGGCCGACGTCGACTTCTTCGACGGCACCAAGGGAGCTCATATGAGCATCTCGGGCGTCTCCGGTGTTGCTACGAAGACTTCGTACGCCCTCTTCTTCCTGCGGTGCCTCACCGCCCATCCCGAGATCATGGGCGCCAGCAGTAAGAATCTGCGCGTGCTCGTTTTCAACGTCAAGGGCGAGGACCTCTTGTTCCTCGACAAGCCGAACAAGAACTTCAGTGCCGAAGAGACGTGGCGGGCTTTGGGCATGGATCCGGTGCCGTTCCCTTCGGTCTCGTTCTGGGCCCCCGCCCGTGCCGCCAAAGGAAGTGAGGGCATCCCTGCGAGCCTGGCCCGCACCGAGGGCGTCTCCGCCTACCGGTGGACGCCGCGCGAGTTCGTGGACGAAGGCCTGCTCCACTTCCTCTTCACCGAACAGCAGGATGTGCGCCAGCAGCTCACATTCGTGGCCGAACGCGTCACCCGTCAGCTGCAGCGATTCGCACGCGACGTCGCGGGCGAGCCGGGGGCCATCGTGCTGCTCGATCCCCACCTTCACGGCGACTCCATTGAACCCGTGGTCCCGGACATCGGAGACAGGGTCGTCAGATCGCTGCACGATCTGGTTGAAGCGATAGGCGATTACCTCGAGCCCGAGGATGGGTCGGACCCCGATAGCTCATGGTCGTCCCGAACAGCCCCCGGAACGGTGAGCGCGTTCATGCGCCGTCTGTACGGGGCCCTTCCCCGCCTCGCGGGCCTCGTCCAGGCGGGCGAGTCGCGGCGCATCGACAGGTCGCGCGAGGCCGTCACGGTGGTTGATATCCACGACCTCCACGAGGCGGCGCAGCGGTTCGTCGTGGGCGCGCTGATCGCCCAGGTACACGTGGAGAAGGAAGGCAAGGGCCGGTTCCCGTTGACCGCCATCCTCCTCGACGAGCTCAACAAGTACGCCCCGCGCGAAGGATGGTCGCCGATCAAGGACACGCTGATCGACATCGCTCAGCGCGGCAGGTCGTTGGGCATCCTGCTGATAGGCGCCCAGCAGAGCGCGTCGCGCGTCGACCCCGACATCCTTGCGAACGCAAGCCTCAAGCTGTCGGGCCGGCTTGACGCCGCCGAGGCCGAGCGGTCGGAGTACGGCTGGATGCTGCCCTCGACCAGAGCCCGTGCGCGTCTGCTCAAGCCGGGAACGATGGTGCTGTCGCAGCCGTCGATCCCGGCCCCCACAGTGCTGACCTTCCCGTATCCGCCGTGGGCAACGCGCCCGGAAGAGGTGGCCGAGACCGACGACCCTTTCGACGGTCTGTAGAGGTGCACCGCTGAAGATCCTGCATACCGCCGACTGGCACGTGGGAAAGAAGCTGGGCCGCATCGACCGGATCGGTGAGGCTCAGACCGTGCTCGAGGAAGTCGTTGGGATCGCCGAAGAGCAGCAAGTCGATCTGATCGCGATCACCGGCGACCTGTTCGATCGCGCGGCCCCTCCATTCGCATCGCTGGGGCTGGTGTTGCAGACCCTCGTGCGTCTCGCAGCGACCGGCGCTGCTGTCGTGGTGATCCCCGGGAATCACGACTCCGCCGAGCTGTTCGGCGTGTTGGAACCGCATCTCGGCAAGTCGAACGTCACCATCGTTCCGAAGCCGCGCCGGCCGGACCAAGGTGGTGTACTTCGGATCGCGTCACGCGACGGGAAGTCCGCGGCGCAGGTTGCGTGCTTCCCATTCCTGCACGAGCACCAAGCCGTGGATTTCATGGGCGCGCCCGAGGAGTGGTTCAAGTCGTACGCCGACCGCGTGCGCAAGATCTGTACGCACTACGCCGAGTGGATGGCCCAGCATGGTGATGCCTCGACGGTGGACGTGCTGCTCGGTCACTTCATGGTCGACGGAGCGATCCCGTCTGGCAGCGAGCGGCCCCTGCACATCGGCGAGTCGTACATGGCGACGGCGCAGGCGATCCCACCCCAGATCAACTACGCGGGTCTCGGGCACATCCATCTCTGTCAGGAAGCCCCCGGCGCCGCCGTGCCTGCCTGGTATTGCGGCAGTTTGCTGCAGCTCGACTTCGGTGAGGCGGCGCAGGAGAAATTCGTGCTCCTGGTGGACGCTGCCCCCGAGCGTCCCGGCGCGCGTGTCGAGAAGATCCCGCTGCAGAGCGGGCGCAAGCTGCTCCGCGTGCAAGACACCCTCGACGGACTGCGAGCGCGTGCGGCCGAGTTTGGCGATGCCATCGTTCACGCCGACGTGCTGACCGACGGACCCAGTCCGGGTCTGGCCGAAGAGGTCCGGGAGTTCCTGCCGGATGCTCTGTACGTCCGCGCCGTCTACGAGCGTGAGGATGCCGGCTTCGAGAGCCGCCAGGGCCGCAGTGTCGAGGACCTCTACTCGGAGTTCTACGTGCACAAGCATGGGACCGAACCTGCGGCCGGGCTCTTGGGGGCCCTGCGCGAGCTGCTCGAAGAGGTACCGATCGAGCTATGAGACCCCTCTCGCTCACGATGTCGGGCTTCCGTTCCCACATGGAAACGACCGAGCTCTCGTTCGAGGGAAGGACCCTGACCGCGATCGTCGGACCCACAGGCTCGGGCAAGTCTTCGATCCTTGAAGCGATCTCGTACGCGCTATATGCAAAGACGCCGCGCGAGCAGCGCGCACTCAAACGGCTGATCTGCTCACGATGCGACGTCGCCCGCGTCGAGTTCCGCTTCCTTATCGACGACCGTGAATATCTAGTGACGCGCGTTCTGAGGCGCTCCGGCACGGGCCAGCACATCATCGAAGATCTATCTTCAGGCGACAAACTGTCGGGCGAAGCCATCGTCTCTAATCGCGTGATCGAGTTGCTCGGTCTTGGTTTTGATGCCTTCTCGTCTTCCGTTCTTCTGGCGCAGGGCCAGTTCGCGAAGTTCCTTCAGGCAACGCCCAAGGATCGCGGCGTCATTCTCAAGGGGATCTTCCGCCTCGATCAGATCGACGAGCTCCAGAAGGCTGCGAAAGCGCGGCGCGATGCCCTGGAAGACGACCTGAAGCTCATCGAAGGTGAACGCAACGCGATCCCCACTGACGTGGCCGAGCGATTGAAGCGTGCCCGAGCCGAGGAGAAGGACGCTTCGACCCGGGCGGCGGCGCTCGAGAAGGCGATCCCGCGCGAGAAGACGCTGCTGAAAGACCTCTCCGATATCGAACGCAAGCGCGGCGAGCTCGATCTGTCCATCGAGCGGGCCACGAAGATCATCACCCGGCTTCCGGACGATGCCGAGCTCCACGACCTCGGGGTGGAGCGGGAAGAGTTCAAGAGCGTGCAAGAAGCGGCCACGAAGGCTTGGCGCACCGCTGCGGACGCGCACACCGCCGCCCTCAGCAAGCACACTGAGCTCGAGGACGCACTCGGAACAGAGGTTGCCCTCATCGAGGCTCGGGGTCACGTGCGCGCCCGCGACCAGGCCGCAACCAAGATCGAGCAGTCACAGAAGCAGCGCCGAGAGGCCGCGGTGGCGAAGGAGGCCGCCGATGCCGCGGTAGCCCTTACCCAGCAGCAGCTGTCGCAGGCGGACGAAGCCCTGCGCGTTGCCAGAGATAACGAGACCGCCCTGCTCCGGATGCACTCCGCTCACGAGCTTCGCGGCACCCTGGCCGCCGGAGAGCCATGCCCGGTGTGCGAGCAGATCGTCACCGCTGTTCCAGAGGGCCGGGTCCCCGCCGAGCTAGGGGAGATAGCGACGCGCGTTAAGCAGGCGGTCGCCGCCCAGGTCTCGGCGAGCGCAGCCGAGCGGGCGGCGGCTTTCGAGCTGGAGAGGCTGAAAGCGGCACTGGAAACAAGCTCCGCTGCGCTCGCGGCTCTCGAGAGCGAGCTTCACCGCAGCCAGCAGGAGCTGGTTGGGGTGCTCGGAGATGCGTCTGCGCCGTTGGCAGAGCTCGAGGCGCGTCTGGTCCGGGTAAGGGAGTCGGCCGCACTCGTTGCAGCAACTCGAGATGCCGCAACGACCGAGCAGGAACGCGTCGACAAGCTGCGCCAAGCTGCCGCGGCCCTGGACAAGCGGCACCTCGACGCCAGGACGAGGTTGATCGAGCTGTTCGGGCAGGCCGACATGCCGGCCCCCGAGATGGACCCCGCGGCGGGGTTGCTCGGCGAGCATGCCGCCACGCTGAGGGCGGAACTGACCAGAAGGACCGACGAGGCCAGGGTTGCTGCCGAAGCGCTCGAAACTGATCTCGCAGGCACCACTCAGCAGCTCGAGCAGTTACGAGCGGAGCTCGAGCTGCCTTCCGGCGCCACGATCGAGTCCGTGTTCGCAGACGCCCGCTCCACTGCCGAGGTGGCGCGGAACGAAGCTGCGACCGCCGAGAAACAACTCGCTCGTTCGAAAGAGCTCAAGAAAGAAGAGCAAGAGGTCAAGGCCCGGCGCGGCCTATTCAAAGTTCTGACCACAGATCTGACGGCCCAGCAATTCATAGCCTTTCTCCTGGAGGAGCGGACCAGGCTTCTCCTCGAGCTTGGTTCCGAGCGCCTGCACACGATGACCGGTAATCGCTATCGGCTGGAGCTCGACGAGAAGAACGATCTCGAAGTCGTGGACGAGCTCGACGCCGACAAACGCCGGAGTGTGGACACGTTGTCGGGCGGCGAGACCTTCCTGGCGTCTCTCGCGCTCGCCATCGCTCTGGCCGAGGTCGTCACGCGTGCGGGAGGACGCTTGCAGTGTTTCTTCCTGGACGAGGGATTCGGCAGCCTCGACCCCGAGTCCTTCGACCTTGCCATGGACGGGATCGAACGCATAGTGGCGGAGGGCCGGCTGATCGGTCTCGTCTCTCACGTGCCCGCCTTGCGCGACCGCGTGGAGGATCAGATCGTTCTGGAGAAGGGCGAAGACGGCATGTCGCGGATAGCGGCGGGGGGATCGCGCTAGCGCGCTTGTTCGTCTGGCTTGCTACACCCGTTTAGTAGCCTGGAACGATGAATGCCAAGCTGTTCCAGGATCGCACCGGCCGGTTGCGCGAGGCGACCGCGATCGCGATCTTCCGCACCCGTACGGCGGAGCAGGCCGTCGAAGGAGTCGGCGCGGCCGTCCGGGGCGGCTTCGAGGCGGTCGAGATCACCATGGATACGCCGGACGCCACCGACGCGATGGCGGACCTGGCCGGCCGCACGGACTCCATCCTGGGGGCGGGAACGATCCTCGAGGCGGACCAGGTGAAGGAGGCTTACGACGCGGGGGCCGAGTTCATCGTGACCCCGATCGTGGCCCCCGAGGTGGTCGAGGCCGCGCACGACCTCTCCATGCCGGTAGCGCTCGGCGCCTCCACCCCGACCGAGATCTTCACGGCTCGCCGGGCCGGAGCCGATTGGGTCAAGGTGTTCCCCGGCGAGAGTCTCGGCGGCCCCAACTACATCGCACAGGTGCTGGGACCTCTGCGGGGTACCCCGATCCTGGTCACCGGCGGTCTCACCGCCGAGAACTACCTCGGATACCTCGATGCGGGGGCCGAGCTGGTCGGCTTCGCCGGCTCGGTGTTTGATGCGAACGTTGCCGCGGAAGGTCGCTATGACGAGCTGGAGCGCAGGGCGATCGAGGTGTGCCGCCGTCTCGACGCGTACCTCACGGACCGCGATTCCTAGCGCCGGCTCCCGGTTTCTAGGAAGTCGCGGCCACTAGCTCGGCTATCGATTTCTCGACACCTTCCGCAAGGACCGCCAGATCGGGGGCCGCGTCGCGATCCCCGAGGAAACCGAACCCGATCGTTCCGTTATAGGACAAGAGCGCAACGCCGAGGGTGGTGTTGTCGGACAGCGGCAGCACTGGATACACCTCCTGCATCTGGCGCCCCATCAGATACAGAGGGAGCTGGGGGCCGGGTACGTTCGTGATCACGAGGTTGAAGGCACGCTGCCGGGCGACGATGCGAGCGGCTTGGGCCAGGACCGTAGACGGGGCGTATTCACCGATGCGCGTCAGCAGCTGGGCCCCCACCGCCTGCCCCGACCCCTTGAGGTTCTTCATGCGGTAGACCAGCTGACGGAGCCTTTCCACGGGATCTTCTTCGGAGACGGGGAGCGGCGCCCACAACGCGGCCAATCGGTTTCCGGCAGTGCGCGCTTCCTGCGTGCGGACCGATACCGGCACCATCGCACGTAACTCGAGCTCATCGGTTCGCTCACCACGCGATCGCAACAGTTGGCCGAGCCCCCCCGTGACCACGCTCAGAACCACGTCGTTCACCGTGCCGTTCAGCCTGCGCTTGATGCGTCTGAAGGCATCCAGATCGGCGAGGACGGTTTCGAACCGGCGATCTGGCCCGATCGCCTGGTTCAGCGACGTTGGCGGCGCGAAGTCAAGTGATCCGCCGACGAAGGCCGCCAGAGCCCGGGCTCCCCCGGCGATCTTGCCGGGAAGATTGCTCCGGTCGAGAAGGGCCGACTGCACCGAGCGCCATACCTCGGCGGGTGAAGTGAGCCTTTCCGCCAGCGCGTCCGCCATCAACTGATCGGAGGTCGGTTCCGGAGCGGGATCCCAGGTGGTCTGTGGTGGGACCAGGCGCGTCTCCCGGTCGGTGTCCATCAAGACCGACATGATGTCGGTGCCGGAGACCCCGTCGACGACGCAGTGGTGGGTCTTGGAGATCACCGCGAAGCGGTCATCGATCAGCCCGTCCACGAACCACATCTCCCACAGGGGTTTGGCGCGGTCGAGCTGGCGGGACATGATCTGCGCCACGAGCTCCTTGAGTGCGCCCTCGTCACCGGGCGCCGGCAGAGACGTCTGCCTCAGGTGATGAGCGATGTTGAAATGAGGGTCGTCGACCCATATCGGACGTCCGATGCCATAAGGGATCGTCAGCAGCTTCTGCCGGAACCGAGGGACGAGCGGGAGGCGGGACTGAACCCCGGCGAGCACCTCCTGCCATGAGGGCGCGGGCCCTTCGAACACCGCCACGCCCCCCACGTGCATGTGGGTGTTAGGGCCTTCCAGATGCAGGAACAGCTCGTCTAGGACGCTCAATCGTTCGGATCGGGACATCCCTCAAGGGTAGCGGGGTCTCGAAATCCCCGAACATGTCGCACCCCCCCTCTAAGGTCGGTGGCATGTGGATATTTCTTGCCGTCGTCGTTGCGCTCGTGGCGGTCGGAGCGCTATTCGCTCTGATCAAGGCGAGAGCCGAGGCCGCTGCTGCCGCGGCCCGCGCCAGGGTGGTTCAGGAACAGGCGGCCGGCGAGCTGTCGAGCCTTCATGACGAGATCCGTCATCTGGCCGAGCGGTTCTCGTCGGACACCTCTCTCCTCAGCAACCGCCTCGAGGGGATCGACTCCCGGATGTTCCAAACGCAAACGGCGAGCACGGATCTGGCGCGCAGCATCTTCGACAGCCTGGGCGAGATCCGTCAGGCCACCTCGGCGGTGGCCGACCAAGCCGGTCAGTTCACGAGCTTGCAGGATCTTCTCAAGCCCCCGAAAGCGCGCGGAGGGATCGGCGAAGCCATGCTCGGAGAGCTGCTTCGACAGGTGCTTCCGCCCTCCGGTTACGAGTGCCAGCACCGGTTCAGCTCGGGCGTCATCGTCGACGCCATCGTGCGGGCCGGCGGGAAGGTCGTATGCATCGACTCGAAGTTCCCCGTGGCCAACTTCAACCGCATGTGTGAAGCCGCCGACGACAAGGAGCGCTCCCGCGCCGAGTCAGCTTTCGCGGCGGATGTCGCTACTCACATCGGTGATGTGGCCAAGCGCTATGTCGTCCCCGACGAAGGCACCTTCGACTTCGCCGTCATGTACGTGCCGGCCGAAGGCGTCTACGGCGAGATGCTTCGACTTGGTCACCGGGGACGCCCGCTGTGGGAGGTCGCGATCGACTCTCATGTCGTGCCGATGTCGCCACTTACGATGTACGGCTATCTCCAGACGATCTTGTACGGGCTGAAGTGCTTCCAGATCGAAGAGGATGCCCAACGGATCCTTGATTTCTGCGCCCGTCTGCAACAAGACATGGAGCGTTTCGCCACCGAGTACGAGGTGCTCGGCAAGCACCTCGGCAACGCGCGTACCAAGTACGAAGAGGGGTCGCGCAAGCTCAATCGTTTCCAGGACAAGCTCGATCAGGTGGTCGAGTTGGCAGACGAGGCCGAGTCCCGCCCCGCATTGGAAACGACACCCGCCCTGGAGGTCGTTGGAGAGTAGGAGTGCGGGCCAAAGAAAAAGCCGCCCCGGTTAGGAGCGGCTTTTCGTGAGATCTGTTCCTCTGAAGCGGGCTTAGTCGCTTACGCCTTTCACTGCGTCCTTGACCTTCTCGCCGGCCTGCTTCAAGTTCCCCTTGGCCTGGTCGGTCTTGCCCTTGGCCTCGAGGTCCTCGTTGCCGGTGGCGGATCCCACCTTCTCCTTGATGTTGCCCTTCATCTGCTGGGCGCTGTTCTTTGCCTTGTCCTCTTCGCTCATGTTTCCTCCTTTCGTCCGGTCCATACATACCCCCCGGAAGCCGCCTGAAACCGAACCCTTTTGTTGCGAGCTCCGCCGCGCAAATGCGTGGCTCCTCGACTATGAAATCTTGTTGGTTGTGTTGCGTGCGCAGCTACTGTCGGTGGCCACCGGATCTACGACCGGGATTGTCGTACCCCCCCTCTAGCATCGTCGGTGCCGCGCAACCAAGGGCCGCTGGAGGTGATCGTTGTGCCCCGTGCACGCGAGAGCAAGAACGGCGGCAAGACCAAGTCGCCACGGTGCCGTACCTGTGGCAAGAGCATCCGCGTCCCCCAAGGGTGGGGGATCGGACCGGCGGTTCGCCGCCACTACTGGGCCAAGCATCCCGAGGTGATGCACAAGAGTTCGGATGGGCGCGCATGAGCCGCGAGGTGCATGCCGCCCCCGATCTCGGTGACCTGGTGATCGTTCTGCTCGCCAGCACCCTCGCGGGTCTGCGGGACCGTCTGGCCGATGATGGATTCGAGTCGGCGGCCGACATCGTGGGTGACCTGGTGGAGATGACCGACGACTACATCACGCACGTCTCGTAGTGATCCAGCCGCGTTAGCCGTCGCCCGCGGGTTGGAAGTGGAGGTGGCTAGGGTCCGCTGACAGCTTCCCGGATAGCGGCGGCGACGGCTTCGGTGGCGAGGTGGCCGAGGACGTCGACGTCGCCGTCGGTGAGGCGAGGGCCGGGCGCGGCCACGGCGAAGACCACATCGCCGTCATAGCGAGTGTGCGCGGGCCGGATCGAAATGGTGATGCCGTCCGATCCTCGTGCAGCCAGAAACCTCACCTCCCTCTTGTCTAGGCCGCCCTGGGTTGCAACGAGGGCCAGGACGGTGTTGGCGGGCGGATGTTCGGCCGGAGCGGGCCGCTGATAGGTGGGCGCCGGGTTGCTGGTTCCCCGGAGGATCGAGCCGTCGCCCCCCACGACGTCACCCACCGCGTTGACCACTGCGATCGCGGCCACCCGCAGGGCGCCAGAATGGGCGCTCGCGATCCCCAACCCACCGGTAGCTGCGTACTCACGTCCCGCCCACTTGCCGACGGTCGCTCCGGCCCCGGCCCCCACGGTTCCGGTAGCGATGTCGTCCTCGATCGCCGCATCGCAGGCGGCGCGGCCCGCCTCAGCTCCCGGCCGCGCTACCGATGGACTCAGATCGAAGATGACGGCGGCAGGAACGATGGGAACGACCCCGCTTCCAGTGGGGTGGCCGATCCCACTCTCCTCGAGCCAGGACATCACTCCGTCGGCGGTGGCAAGACCGAACGCGCTGCCCCCCGTCAGCACCACTCCGTGCACCTCGGTGAGCCGGCGATCGAGGTGGAGGGACGCGAGCTCCCGCTCGCCTGGCGAGGAACCGCGGATGTCACATCCCGCAACGTTGCCGCGCGGCGGCAGAATTACGGTGCATCCGGTGTGCGCCGTCGCGTCGGTCCAGTGACCGACGCGGAAACCGAAACCAAGCGACTCTCCGATGGTTAGCCCTCTTGGTACGCGTAGCGTTCTTCACGCCACGGATCTGCATGGTTGTGATAGCCGCGCGTTTCCCAAAATCCCCGCCGATCCTGCGTCATGAGCTCCAGGCTTCGAAGCCACTTGACGCTCTTCCACCCGTAGAGACGTGGAACCAGCAGGCGCAAAGGGAAGCCGTGTTTGGGGGCCAGGTCACGGGAGTTGTGGGACCAGGTAACGAGCGCATCTTCGTCCATGAGCACCTCGATCGGGAGGTTCGCGGTATATCCCTGCTCGCCGTGAACCAGAACGTGCGAGGCATCCGTCGCCGGTTCGGCCCGACGGAGGAGAACCTTCGTCTGCACGCCTCGCCAGAGGTTGTCCAGCTTGCTCCACCCTGTCACGCAGTGGAAGTCGGACCGAAGTTCGACAATCGGAAACGCGAGGAGCTCGTCGTAGGTCAACTCGTAGGGAAGACTGCACGCACCATGCAGTCTTAGCCGCCACGATTCCTTGTCGAAGCGCGGGATACGCCCCTCGTGGAGCACGGGCCAGCCGCTTGTCACCCTCTGCCCCGGGGGCACGCGCCGCTCGCCGGGCGGCCGAGGCGAGACAAGGACTTCGTCGCCTGTTGGGGAGGTCGGAGAGAGCCGCGAGCTCGATGCCAAATCGTCAGTCTCCAGACCGCCCCCGATCGCACCCGGCGACATCGGGTCGGCCGTGGCCGGGTCGTCGTGGCCCGGTGATGTGAACGAGTCGCTCGCATCCCGGCTCCGGTCGTCGTCCTCCTGAGCGCTTGTCACTCCCGCGGCGGCGACGGAAGGCTGCGCTGTGCGCCGCGATAGGTCGCCGAGGCGGAGTCGCACCTGCTCCACGAGCTCCGCGTCACCCTGCCGCCGGGCCAGCTCGAGCGCGTCCTCATAGCGTTGGCGGGCGCGTTCGGCGGCGCGCTCTTCCTGCCCCGGGGCTGCGTACTTCACGAAGTTGTCTGCAGTCTCCAACAACCTGAATATGCGACCCCGCTCGACGTCCACGCGGCAGAGTCTAGAAGCGCCGGACCTAGGATCGGACGATGCCCTTTGCGCTCTTCTTCCAACGAGAGGTGGGTCCGCTCGCCTGCAACTGCTACGTCATCGGTGATCCGCAAACACGTGAGGTGATCGTTGTGGACCCCGGTGGCGAGCCCGCCGAGCTGGCCGAGCTGCTGACGACGAACGAGCTGAAGGCTGTTGCGATCGTCGCAACCCATGCCCACTTCGATCACCTGATCGCAGCCCAAGAGCTGCGCGCGCTGACCGGAGCCCCCTTCCGGCTACATACCGGGGACCGAGGACTGCTCGATTGGTACTTGGAATCGGGTCGCTTGTTCCTGGGTGTCGAGCTCCCACCCCCGCCCGAGATCGATGCTCCCCTGAACGAAGGTGACAGATTGGTGGCAGGCGCGATGGAGCTCGAGGTTCTGCACACTCCCGGGCACTCTCCCGGCTCGATCAGCCTGGTGGGCGCGGGCGACGTCTTGTCGGGCGATGCACTGTTCGCTTCGAGCATCGGACGAAGCGATCTTCCCGGCGGCGATGAGACACTGCTCCTCGAGATGATCCGGGGCAAGCTCTTCGCCCTGGGAGACGACACCACCGTCCACCCGGGCCACGGTCCGTCTACAACGATCGGTGAAGAGCGCCGAAACAATCCCTTCGTGGGGGAGGGCCGCCGGTGAAGCTGAGGCGTTGAGTTCTAGCATTCGGCCCTCTATCCGGACCTTTCCTTAGCGACGACCCTCGCGGGTGACGAGATCAGGTTCGGGGTCTGGCGCTGGCGCGAGTCCGGGCGTCTGCTTCTCGGCCCAGTCGGGCCAGAGCCGCTCGGCCGTATCGGGTCTTACCCGGCCCCCCCAATGCATCGAGCGCCACACGCCGCGGTAACCGGGCAGCACCCCCGAGGCCACGATGATGTGGCCGGCGATGACCGGTATGAGGATGTACGTCGTCCACTGGTGGATCTGGGCAAGGCGCACGAACCACGGTCCGCCGTGAACGTGCAGGAGCGCGACCCCAGAGGCGATCAACGTCAGGATGCCCACTGCGATGACGATGTTGGCGATGCGCTGACCGGGATCGAAGTGGCCCCCATGACGCCGGAACCTCCCGGTGAAGGCCGCCTTCGGCCATCCGGCTAGCCACGCGCCGTCGCCGCGGCCATAACGGAAGGACTCCTCGGCGAAGGTCGCGATCGCACGGAAGCCGAAGATCACTGCGATCGCGGCGAGGCCCACGAGCACCCATCCGGCGTCTTCGTGGATCACGATGTCCGGACGGTTCAAGAGCCGGGCGAGGAAGCTCGCCCGGCCCTCCTGTCCGAAGTTGATCCACAGGCCGGTGCCCAGCGCTACCAGAGTGAAGACGTAGACACCCGCGTGGAACCATCGGGTCCTACGGCCGTACCTCTGGAGACCGGCCATACCTACGGGCTAGTAGCCGCCACCGCCGCCACCGCCGCCACCGCCACCACCACCACCACCGCTCCCACCGACGGTCACGGTGATCGTGTCCTTGGGGCCGGCGTCCGAGTGGTCGGCATGACGCAGCGAGGCTTCGATCGTGTGCTTTCCGGGAGAGAGATTGTTGACCTGGCACAGGGCCGATGTGCACACCGCGTAGTTGGCCTGGCTCCCGTCGAAGTACAGATGGTAGTGATCGTTGCCGCTAGATGTCGGCCCGAGCTTGACGTTGGTGCTCACTTGCACGGTGAACGGCTCCGAGACCTTGGCGCCGCTGGAGGGTGTCGTGATGGAAAAGTTGGTTCCTCCGCCTGATGCGGTGCCGTTGTTGCTGTTACTGCCACAAGCCACACCGAGGATGGCCACGGCCCCCAGCGCCATGACCCATCTCATCCTGTCCCGCATGTTGCCTCCCTTGCTTCTGATCGATCGGCTCCAGGTAATACGCAGCGATGGGGGAGGGGGTTTGGGGGCGATGCGCCAGCTTCGGCCCACCCATGTCGAAAAAGTGGCGCCGCTCATAGCAGCAGACGGCCTACTGGATGTAAGGGGGAACCGCCGGCAGGGGAACGCCGGGATAACGCTCGATCTCGCGCTCCAGATTCAATTTGACGTGGTCCTCGCGGCCGGCGAGCTTGCGACTGGTCTCCCGGAAGCCCAGCTTCTGCAGGCGCCGGACCTCCGCGGCGTGGGTCTTGCGGATCTTTCCGTCGGCCGCGGTGAGATAGACATCGAGCGTCAATTTCTGCGTGACCTTCTTCTGCTTTCCGTCTGCCATGGCCCCCGACTCTATCAGCGCCGACCCGTAAGCCGGCCGGTCAGATCCAGTCTTTGCGCTTGAAAACGATGTACAGAAGGATCGCGGTCACCGCCATCAGCGCCAGCGAGAACCAGAATCCAAAGATCGCGCCCTGCTTCGGGATCAGATCGAAGTTCATCCCGTAGATGCTGGCGATGAATGTCGGTACCGCGATGATCGCGGCCCACGATGTGAGCTTCTTCGTGACGTCGTTCAGCGCGTCGGCTCGATCGGCCCGCGCCAGATCGATAACCGCCTCGCTGAGATCGTCGATGCTGCGGATCTGATCCCCCATCCGCATCACATGGTCATGCACGTTGCGGAACAGATGTGACGTCTCGGGAGGGAAGATCGCAATCTCCTGATCGACGACGTCCTCGAGCGCCCGGCCGACCGGCAGGGCATACCTGCGCAGCCTCGAGACCCTCTGCTTGACCGAGTAGAGCTTCCATTTGACCGGCGGCGAGTCCTCTCCGAGGGCCTGGGCTTCGAGCTCTTCGACTTCGCCCTCGAGGCCATCCGCTATCGCTTGATAGTCATCCACGACGACGTCCACCAGGCGATGGATGAGGTAGGCAGGGGTGCCGGGATCCTGGTCCCGCCGCATCTGCTCGATCGTGGCGTCGATCACGCGGGTGGCGTTCTCGTGCAAGGTCAGTACGTAGGACGGCCCGAGGAAGCACGCGATCTGGTGAGCTTCGAGCTGCCCATCGACATCGTCGAGCTGATGGACGATCCCGAAGAGATGACTCTGGTAGGGCTCGAACTTGGGCCGTTGCCGGCCATGGAGAACGTCTTCGACGGCCATGGGATCGAGGTCCAACTTGCGGGCGACCTCGATGATCTCTTCGGGGGTCATCTGCGAGGAGTCTCCCGTCGCCCAGAAGACGGCCCGGGAGGCACTCATCTCGGCCAGGGAGGGAAGGTCGGTGGTTGGCGTCCACTCCCCACCGCTCACCGACCGCAGGATGCTAAGGCGCGGCACCTGTGCGGTGACGGCTTTCGCTTCAGTCATAGCGGCTGCCTCGGCTAGAGCTTGGGGAGGACTTCGTTTTGATAGAAGCTGAAGAACCCCTCTTGGTCGGGACCGACCTGATGGACGTAGACGTGCGTGTAGCCGGCGTCGACGAACTTACGGATCGCGTCCAGGTGTCGCTCCGGGTCGGGACCGCAGACGATAGCTTTCGCCACCTCGTCCTCGGTTACCGATTCCGCCGCTTGCTCGAAGTGGCGCGGCAGCGGCAGCTCTTGACCGAGCTCTCCCTTTATCGCCGCGTTCGGCCACCACTCGTGTGCGGTCTTGCGAGCGCTCGCTTCGTCGCGGGCCCAGCAGACCGTGGCCTGACCATAGATGGGGCCGGTGCCGCCCGTGTTGTGGAAACCATCGGTCAGCTCCTTATCGGGGGCCGTGCCGATCAACCCGTCGCCGGCGCGCGCCGCCAGCTCCGCGGCTTGGGGTCCCGCGGCGGCCACCATGATCGGAGGAAGTTCCCGAGGCAGGGTATAGATCTGGGCGTTCTCGACGGCGTAGTAAGCGCCGTGATAACTCTGCGAACCGCCCTCCCACAGCTGGCGGATGATCTCGATCGCCTCCTCCAGCATCTCTTGACGGATGTCGGCGGGCGGCCAGTGCTCGCCGGTGATGTGCTCGTTGAGGTTCTCGCCCGACCCGACTCCCAGGAAGAAGCGGCCCGGCATCATCGCGGCTGAAGTCGCTGCCGCTTGAGCGATGACGGCGGGGTGGATCCGGATGGTGGGGCAAGTGACTCCCGTACCGAGCGAGAGCCGGTCGGTAGCCTGGGCGATCGCACCGATCACGCTCCACACGAACGGGCTCTGGCCCTGGCGGTCGGTCCAAGGATGGTAATGATCTGAGATAAGGGCGAACGTGAAGCCTGCCCCTTCCGCGCGCACCGCATTGCGGATTAGTTGCGCCGGCGTCTGTTCTTCGCTGGACAACGCGTAGCCGATCTCTGGCACGGAGCCTCCTTGGGTTGCACGCTGAGGATGAATGCTGTCCTGAAGGCGCCCACGGTATCCGACCCCTGGCAGGCACAGCACCATCGATCCGACCTTCCGACGCCCTAACTGAGGGCAACGGGATCTGCAGGCGGATCATCAGAGCGCGCCGGCAGCGTAGATTTGAGTCAGTCCACCTTAGTTCCGGAGGGGAGCCATGGCAGATACGAAGCCTTACCTGGTCGCCGGAGAGTGGCGGTCCAACTCAAACACGTTCGATGTGAAGAGCCCGTTCGACGACAGCGTGGTGGCAACGGTGGCCTCACCATCTGACGCCGACGCAGAGGCCGCGGTCGCAGCCGCCGCTGCAGCTTTCGAGGAGACCCGCAAGCTCCCTGTCTACAAACGGGCAGACGGGCTGATGCACATCTCGCGGCGCCTCGAGGAGCGAAACGATGAGGTGGCTGAGGTCATCGCCCGCGAGGGCGGCAAACCGCTCAAGTGGGCCAAGGTCGAAGCCACTCGCGCGGTGTCCACTTTCCGGTGGGCGGCTGAGGAGTGCCGCCGGGACGCCGGCTCCATATTGCGCTTCGACACCGAAGCTTCGTTGGGAGCCCGGCTCGGATTCGTGCGGCGCTTCCCGCTGGGCCCCGTCCTCGCTATCGCCCCATTCAACTTTCCCGTGAACCTCGTGGCCCACAAGATGGCCCCCGCCCTCGCGGTGGGTGCTCCCATCGTGATCAAGCCGGCCACGAAGACCCCCCTCGGCGCCCTCCTGCTGGGTGAGCTGTTCGCCGAGACGGACCTTCCCGCGGGGATGTGTTCGGTCCTTCCGGTAGGCGGCCCCAAGGCAGGGGAGCTCGCGGCGGATGCCCGCTTCGCCAAGATCACCTTCACGGGCTCGACCGCTATCGGCTGGGGCCTCCGAGAGGGGTCACCGAAGAAGGCCATCACTCTGGAACTGGGCGGCAACGCAGGTGTGATCGTGCATGCCGACGCCGATCTGGATAAGGCTGCCCAGCGCATCGCGTTCGGGGGCTATTACCAGGCCGGTCAATCGTGCATCTCGGTGCAGCGGGTCCTGGTCCACTCGAGTGTGGCCGGCGCGTTCACCGACAAGATGATCACCGAGGTGGAGAAGCTGCGGACGGGGGATCCGATGGATCCCGACACCGACGTCGGCCCCCTCATCGACCACGACTCGCTGGAGCGTGTCTCTGCTTGGGTTGACGAGGCCGTCCAAGCGGGGGCCGAGGTTCTGACCGGAGGCAAGCGGGAAGACCCCTTCTACCTGCCGACGGTGCTGGCGAAGACGCAGCCCCGAATGAAGGTGCGCTCAGAGGAGATATTCGGGCCGGTGACAACGATCGAGACCTATGACGACTTCGAGGCCGCCATCGCCGACGTGAACGACACCAAGTACGGGTTGCAGGCCGGGATATTCACTTCCGATGTCCGCCTCCTGATGCTTGCCCATCGCGATATCGACGTCGGCGGCGTGATCGCCAACGATGTGTCCTCCTGGAGGGCCGACCAGATGCCTTACGGCGGGACCAAGGATTCCGGCGTCGGTCGCGAGGGGTTGCGCTACGCGATGGACGAGATGACGCAGCCAAAGATCCTCGTGCTGTCGGACGTGGCGCTGTAACTTCTGGCGTCCCAAGGAGCGTCGTCGCTGTGGGGACGGCGCCGTGAAAGATGCCGCCACCGGCGAGGAGGCTACGGCTGCGGAGGAAGCCTCTGCAGCAGCCGCCCCAGCCGCAAACTGGGTCGGCTGGGAAGCCCGCGACGGAGTAGCCATAGCCCCGCAGCCGGTTCCTGAGCCCAGCTCAACGAAGCCGATCATGAGGAACAGGGAGACGGCGTGACCGGCGACCACCGGCCCTCGGAGTACAGCTGCACCTTGGGGCAGGCTCTGGGGCGAGGGCTTCTACGCCGGTGTCCCCGCTGCGGTCAGGAGAAGATCTTCTCGAGCTTCTTCACGTTGCGCCCCCAATGCCCCCGTTGCGGGTTTCGGTTCGAGCGTGAAGAGGGCTACTGGACCGGGGCGATGATCGTCAACATCGGCGTGTGTGAGGCGTGGTTCGCGATCCTCTTCGTCGCGGTGATCGTCGCCACGCTTCCCGACATCGCCTGGGTTCCCCTGCTGGCGGTGGCGTTGCTCACCAATGGGTTGCTCCCTGTTCTGTTCTACCCGTGGTCAAAGACCATCTGGATGGCGTTCGACGTCTATCTCCACCACGACCCGGCGGACGACCTCACCTGAGAAGTTCACGATGTCCGCGGCGCCTCGGTCAGGTGCCGACGTAGATGGCGAGGTGCTGGCCGGTGAGGGTGGAGCGGGCGGCGACGAGGTCGGCGGGCGTGCCCTCGAAGACGATCCGGCCGCCGTCGTGGCCCGCACCGGGGCCGAGGTCGATGATCCAGTCGGCGTGGGCCATGACCGCTTGGTGATGCTCGATGACGATGACCGACTTACCAGAGTCGACGAGCCGGTCGAGCAGGCCCAGCAGCTGCTCGACGTCGGCCAGGTGGAGACCGGTGGTCGGCTCGTCGAGGACGTAGACGCCGCCTTTCTCGGCCCTACGAGTGGCCAGCTTGAGCCGCTGCCGCTCACCGCCGGACAGCGTGGTGAGTGGCTGGCCGAGGCTGAGGTATCCGAGCCCGACGTCGGCGAGGCGTTCGAGGACGGCGTTTGCGGCCGGCGTGCGCGCTTTGCCGGCGCCGAAGAACTCTCCCGCGTCGGTTACCGACATCGAGAGCACCTCGCTTATGTTCTTGCCGCCAAACTTGTACTTCAACACCGCGGTCTGGAACCGCTTCCCCTCGCACTCCTCGCAGATTGAGGTGACACCGGCCATCATCGCAAGGTCGGTGTAGATAACGCCGGCCCCGTTGCAGGCAGGGCAGGCGCCCTCCGAGTTGGCGCTAAACAGCGCCGGCTTCACGTTGTTGGCCTTGGCGAACGCCTTGCGGATGGGGTCAAGCAGTCCGGTGTAGGTCGCCGGGTTGCTCCGCCGAGAGCCGCGGATCGCGCCCTGATCGATCGTCACCACTGCGTCCTGCCCGGACACCGAGCCTTGGATCAGGGAGCTCTTCCCGGAGCCGGCTACACCCGTGACGACGACAAGCACCCCCACCGGGATGTCGACATCGACGTCGCGCAGGTTGTGCGTCGTCGCGCCGCGGATCTCCAGCGTGCCGGTAGGTGCACGCACCGGCTCCTTGAGGGCTGCGCGATCGTCTAGATGGCGGCCGGTGATGGTGCCGCTGGCCCGCAATCCCTGGACGGTTCCTTCGAAACAGACGGTTCCGCCGTCAGTGCCCGCGCCGGGGCCGAGATCGACAACGTGGTCGGCGATCGCGATCGTCTCCGGGTCGTGCTCCACGACGAGCAACGTGTTGCCCTTGTCGCGCAGTTGCAACAGCAGTTCGTTCATCCGCTGGATGTCGTGCGGATGCAGCCCGATGGTTGGCTCGTCGAAGACGTAGGTGACGTCGGTGAGCGAAGAGCCCAGGTGGCGGATCATCTTGGTGCGCTGCGCCTCGCCGCCAGACAGCGTTCCGCTCGGTCGCTCGAGCGAGAGGTAGCCCAGCCCGATCTCCGCGAACGAATCCAAGAGGTGTTGCAGCCCGGCGAGCAGGGGAGCTACCGACGGCTCTTTGAGTCCCCTGATCCAGTCGGCCAGGTCACTGATCTGCATCGAAGAGATGTCGGCGATGTTCTTGCCTTTGATCTTGGACGATCGTGCCTCCTTGCTAAGCCGGGTGCCATCGCACTCAGGACACGTGCCGAAGGTCACCGCTCGGTCCACGAAGGCGCGGATGTGCGGCTGTAGCGCGTCGACATCCTTTGACAGGAACGATTTTTGGATCCTTGGGATCAGGCCCTCGTACGTCAGGTTGATCCCCTCGACCTTGATCTTGGTCGGCTCCTTGTAAAGGAGGTCGTTCAGTTGCCTCTTGTTGTACTTGCGGATCGGCTTGTCCGGGTCGAGGAAACCGCAACCGCGAAAGATGCGGCCGTACCAACCTTCCATCGAGTAGCCGGGGATCGTGAGCGCGCCCTCGTTGAGCGACAGGCTGTCGTCATAGAGCTGAGACAGGTCGAAGTCGGTTACCGAGCCCATGCCCTCGCAGCGCGGACACATCCCACCGAGACGGTTGAAGGTTGCCTTCTCTGTCTTCGTCTTGCCGCCGCGCTCGACGGTGATCGCACCGGCGGCGCTGACCGAGGGGACATTGAACGAGTACGCGTTGGGCGAGCCGATATTGGGCTTACCGAGCCTGCTGAAGAGGATGCGAAGCATCGCGTTGGCGTCGGTGGCGGTACCGACGGTGGAGCGGGGGTTGGACCCCATCCGCTCCTGGTCAACGATGATTGCGGTCGTCAGTCCGTCGAGTAGGTCGACCTCAGGTCGTGCCAGCGTCGGCATGAAACCCTGCACGAACGCGCTGTAGGTTTCGTTGATCAGGCGCTGCGACTCCGCGGCGATCGTGCCGAACACCAGAGAGCTCTTGCCGGAGCCGGAGACCCCCGTGAACGCCGTCAGCCGGCGCTTCGGGATCTCGATACTGACGTCCTTGAGGTTGTTCACGCGCGCTCCGTGCACGCGGATCAGATCGTGGCTGTCGGCGCGCTCAAGCTCGGGCGACCTTGGATCAGACCTGGTGGCCACGGTCACAATGGATGCCGCTGTGGGCGACCCGGATCCCGGCGTGTCGCGTCGCTTAGTGCCGGACCGGGGGGTCGGGCACTCAAGGGTCCTGGAGCACCCCGAGGACGTTGCCATCGGGGTCGGTGAAGGTGGCCACCAAGCGGCCGCCACCGACGTCGTGGGCGGGCTCCTTCACGGTGGCACCCGCGGCGGTTACCTCGGCGAGCTTGGCCTCGATGTTCGACACGTGCCAGTAGGCGACCGGCGAGGTCATGCCCTGCGGTCCACCACCCGGCACCAGACCGATGTGCTGGCCCTCGGCTTCGTACCCGACGTAGAAAGACGCGTCGTGCTGCGGTGGCATGCCGAGGAGGGCGGTGTACACGGCCTTGGCCGCCTCCAGGTCGGAAACGGGGTGTAGCACGGTCTTGATCCCCTGCGTGGAAGAGCCGGTCATGTTTGCTCCTAAGTTGTGATCGTGAGGTCCCTTGGGGTCACTCTAGCGGCGCCTCGGTGCCGCGCTTCTCGATTCCTGATCGGTCTCGTACGGCGGCCCAGGGCTACCGTTAGGCGAACGTGCCACGCTCGGATCGCGGCGTTTGTCCTACGAAAACACTCTTAGAGCACTCTTTATTAGCCTTGGTCACGAGCCCTAAAAAGGCCGGTATATCTACGTTGAACTGCGTAGAGTCGATTCTTGGATGAGGCTTGACACTCCTATAGCACTCCTGCGAGAGTGGCGCCATGGACCAACAGCAGGTGCAGGTGGATCGTGGCTTCGCTCAGGACCTCGACGACGTCATGGAGACGGTCGAGGCGGCGGTGCGAGACCTCGATTTCGGGTCGATCGTCCTCAAGGTTCACCAGGGACGGGTCGTCTCGATCGAGACCTCTCGCAAGCTGCGATTCGACAGCACCCGCTGACGGTTCCGTCACCAAGACCTCGTTCGTCGACCGGATGACCGGAGATGGAGATCCGATCGAAAGGAGCATCGTGAAGCACAGAAGT
>DATAPE010000299.1:0-20218 GCA_036265345.1 Actinomycetota bacterium | reverse complement strand
GTCGCTGCCGCGGTGGTGGTGGTCGCTGCCGCGGTGGTGGTGGTCGCTGCCGCGGTTGTCGTGGTCGCTGCCGCGGTGGTGGTGGTCGCTGCTGCGGTGGTGGTGGTCGCTGCTGCGGTCGTAGTGGTCGCCGCGGCGCACACCGGCGTGGTGATTATGTTCCCATCCAGTGTGACGGTCCCGGTCTGGGCCAGAAGCCGGCCCTCCACAATGTTGCCGCTGGTCAATGTGATGCTGGACCCTGCAAAGACGGTTCCGGCGAAGAAAGAGCCGTTCAGAGTGGCAGCGGAGCCGACCTGCCAGAAGACGTTGCAGGCTTGGGCCCCACCAACCAAGGCGATGACGCTGTTGGCGCCGACGTTGAGCGCAGTACCTGCTTGGAAAAGAAAGACGGCGTTCGGGTCGCCGCCGCCGTCAAGCGTGACCGTGCCGGTGACGCCGATCGTGCTAGCGGAGTTGTAGATACCCGGCGAAAGGATGTCACCGTTGGCGAGAGCCGCCACGGTTTGTGTGGGGGGCCCTTGACCGGTAGCGTTGCCGATCGCCGTGCCTAGATCGGTCTGCGCGATCTGTGTGTCCGTGGGTGTGGCCGGGTTCTGACCGTTTACGGTCAGGACGCCTCCGTCGGTGATCGTCGCGGTGGGGTACGACCCGATATCACCGTTGACTGTAGTGATTCCCGTGCTCGTGATCCCGGCCCCCGCGAGGATCGCAAAGGTATCGGTGGTTCCCAGCGGACCGGCCGCTGCGGTCGCCGCCGCGGCGCTGCTTGCCACTGCGAACGTCACCAGCAGAGCGAGCACAAACGTACAGATCGCAGAAGGCGCGACCCGTCGCGATCGTCGCCCGCGTAGCAGATAGCTCAAGTGACTCAACTGATGGTCCTTTCCTGGCCCCATACCCCTTGTCTCTCTATCGGAGGAATGGAGGCCGACTTGAAGAAAGGCGTTTGGCACTCCTCGAGCCCCGCGGCAGCCGGCGCTCATCTTTGTTTCAGCAGCCGGTACAGGGCGACCCACTGGTCCGTAGTCAGTGCGGTCGGTGGAGCACCAGGGACGATACCGAGTTCCACGGCAAGCTTCGCAAAGCGGCGACCGGAGACGAATGGTTTCAGCGCGGCGCTGATCTCGGAGGTTCCAAAACAGGCGCGAAGGAACTCGATGTAGGCGGGGCGTTCTTGTTCTGGGAGAAGCGGGTCCTTCCTTTGCTCGATCGTCAACATGGCGGCGTCGACGGACGGGGTCGGCGAAAAGCACCGAGCCGGAAGTGGTGTGCCCATCCTGAATCGCCACCAGGGGGCCCAGCCGAGATTCAGCAGATTGCCGCCGCGATAACCCGCCCGCTTGACGGCAACCGAATGCTCGACCACGAGGTCGGCCCTCCAGAGGCCTGATGGAGAGAGGTCTAGAAGACGCCGCAGAAAAGCGGTGGTGGCACCGAACGGAATGTTCCCGAAGGTTCGAAAGCGCTCGGCAGGCAGAGCCAGGTGCAGGAAGTCTCCTGCCACGATAAGCACGTTCTCGCGTCCCGAGAACCTCTTGATCAGCGTGACCGCCAGCGTGGGATCAAGCTCCACTGCGATCACGCGGCACGCGTGACGAGCCAGCTCCTTGGTCAGGATGCCGTTGCCGGCTCCTACCTCGATAACGAGATCTGAGGCCGAGATTCCCGCTCGGCCCACCAGGTTTGCGGCGAGCTTATGGCTCCGAAGGGAATGTTGTCCGAGCCACCGCCCGGCACGGAGTCTCTCGGCTCCCCGCAGTCGCGGATCCACGGACCCGGACCGTCATGAAGTTGCCCACGCTGACCTCCATCTGCCTACCAACTCGGTATCATGCCACGCCGATCCGGCAGGCCTCTTAGCGCGCCCGGCGCGCTAGCCTGGTAGCCACAGACACACGAAAACCCAGACAAGAAAGAAGGCATCGATGGCTGAGAAGGTTCTGAAGTCCGAGGAAGAGTGGCGGCAACAGCTGACGCCGGAGCAGTACGAGGTTCTCCGTCGCAAGGGGACCGAACGTCCCTTCACCGGGAAGTACGTCCATTCGAAGGAGGACGGTATCTACCGGTGCGGCGCCTGCGGCGCGGAGCTGTTTGGATCCCACACGAAGTTCGATTCGGGCACCGGCTGGCCCAGTTTCACCGAGCCTGCCAACCAGGCGAATGTCACGCTGCAGAAAGACCGGTCTCTGTTCATGACGCGCACGGAGGTTCTGTGCAGCACCTGCGGGTCTCACCTCGGTCACGTCTTCGACGACGGCCCCGGCCCCACGGGCCAGCGCTATTGCATCAACTCATGCGCACTCGAGCTTGATCCTTCGGAGGCATCCTCCAGCTAGACCCGACTGGTGACTGCCCCCTAGCGGCTCTCGGGTCTCATGTCGTGGTGGACCCGCTTGTGGTGGGCTTCCAGGAGCATCGCATCCTCTACCGACTTCGGCTCGATGTGGAAATCGGGGTGGTCATCCCGCAGATGACCCAATAGTTCGGCGGCGAACTGGAACTTCAACTCGCACTCGGGGCACTGGAATATGGCCATCTGACGAGATTAGCTCGCGCTCGACCCCCCTTTATCCTCGGTGGCATGCATCCGACATGGCTTGCCACGACCGGGGGTCCTCCCTCCCTGGGCGTGGGAGGACTGATCGCCCGCGTCGTGCTGGCTGCGGTCCTCGGCGGACTGATCGGATTCGAGCGTGAATTCAAGGAACAACCTGCCGGGCTTCGGACCCACCTGCTCGTTTCCCTGGGGGCGGCTCTCTTCACGATGGCCGGAGCGTATGGAGTCGCGGGTTTCGTCGGAACCGGAGGGGTCTCTTTCGACCCGACGCGGATTGCCGCGCAGGTCGTTACCGGCATAGGTTTTCTGGGAGCCGGCGCGATCCTGACCCATGGCTTGACCGTGAGGGGGCTGACGACAGCTGCCGCCTTGTGGGTGACGGCGGCGATAGGTCTTGCGGTGGGTCTGGGCTACCTCTGGGGGGCGACCATAACCACCGCGGTAACCCTGGCGGCCCTGGTGGGATTGAAGCAGGTGGAAACCGCCCTGATCCCAAGGATGAAGCGTGGACTTCATGAATGCTTGATCGAAGCAGGCCCCGAGCTGCGGATAGCCGAACTGAGCGCCATCGTAGAGGCCCACGCTGCGGAGATCCTCTCGATGAAGTTGTCATCAGCGTCGAGTGGCAAGCAAGAACTCGCGTTGACGCTCGCGATTCCTGACAAGGCGGAGGCCCAGACCATCCCCCTGGAGATGAGCAAGGTGGAGGGGGTGACGACGGTCGATTGGAAGTAAGAGATGAAGTACGGCTCTCCACTTACTCGCACGGCGGTGGCTGAGCGTGCAAGCTCGGCACTGCCGAGCTGGCGCAGGTCTTGCGTCACGTGAACGCGACCTCAGGCGATCCCTCTCTCCTCGTAGGGCTAGAAACTCCGGACGATGCGGCCGTCTACCGCGTTACTCCCGACTTGGCGCTGGTCCAGACCGTCGACTTCTTCACGCCGGTGGTCGACGATGCCTTTGCGTGGGGACGGATCGCCGCGGCCAACGCTCTATCCGATGTGTACGCCATGGGAGGCCGGCCGCTTACGGCTTTGAACCTGGTCGCCTGGCCTCGCGCCCTGGGATTCGACCTTCTCGGCCGGGTCATCGAAGGAGGAGGCGATGCCTGCGCCGAAGCCGGCGTGACCGTGGTAGGCGGACATTCGGTGGACGACCCGGAACCCAAGTTCGGGCTCGCGGTGACGGGGACCGTCGCCCCGGATGCGGTCGTCCGCACCACCGGCGCCGGCCCGGGCTGCGACCTGGTCCTGACCAAGCCGCTCGGAACGGGGATCATCTCGACGGGGATAAAGGAAGGGAAGGCCGGCGAGCGCGCAGCCGCCGAAGCGACCAGGATCATGTCGCTGCTGAACCGGGGGGCATGCGATGCGATGACGCAGATCGGTGTCGCCGCAGCCACCGACGTGACGGGATTTGGGCTGGTTGGTCATCTTCTCGAGATGCTCGGCCCTCGGCTGTCTGCGGAGCTTTCCTTCGAAGCGATCCCGCTCATGGAACAAGCGCTGGAGCTGGCGCGCCTCGGGGTTGTTCCGGGGGGCACCGTGCGCAATCGTGACGCGATGAGCGCATCCGTCGAGTCGCCTCACCTCGACGAGGACGAGCGAACCCTTCTATTCGATGCGCAGACCTCGGGCGGGCTCCTGATGGCCGTTCCGTCCGGAAAGACGGAGCCGCTCACGGCCTCGTTGATCGCCAACGGGACCGAGTGCGCAGCAGTGATAGGCAGATTGGTTCCGGGGAACGGGACGATCGCGGTTGCGTGAGCTGCAGCTGCCCCGCCAGATCGTGGAGGCGATGGTGGAACATTGCCTGTCGGGCCAGCCCAACGAATCCTGCGGATTGTTGGCCGGCAGGGGGGGCCGGGCTACCAAGGTCTTCCCTATGACGAATGCCGCCGCCAGCCCGGTTCGCTATGCGCTGGATCCGGCCGAACAGCTCAAGGTCTATCGAGAGCTCGACGAACAGGGGTGGGAGCTGTGCGGGGTCTTCCATTCCCACACCCACACCGAGGCTTATCCCTCGCCTACCGATGTCCGGCTGGCCAGTGAGGACGTCCCCTACGTGATCGTCTCCCTATCCGAGGCGCCCCCGGTAATCCGGGCGTTCCGCATCTCCAAGGCCTTCTGGGCGGACGAAACCGGCGATATCCAGGAACTTCGGGTGCGCTTCGAGGGTTGAATACCATGCGCACCCTCGACCAAGGAGGCAGTTTGTCAGTCGAAGTACGGATCCCGACGGTGTTCCGCAAGTTCACCGCGGGGGAATCGGTCGTCACCCTGCAGGCGGGGACCATCGCCGATCTCATCGAAGAGTTGGACCGCCACTACCCGGGGATGAAGAGGCAGCTCATGGCCCCCGAAGGGCAGCTGCACCGGTTCGTGAACGTCTATGTGAACGATGAGGACGCTCGTTATCTCGATCGCTTGGACACCAAGGTGTCCGAGGGAGATGTCGTGTCATTGCTGCCGTCCGTTGCGGGCGGCGTTTGAAGTACGGATCCATCCTCGACCTCATAGGCAACACCCCTCTGGTCGAGGTTCCTCGTCTGAGCCCTCAGCCCTCGGTCCGTATGTGGGTCAAGCTGGAGGGCCAGAATCCGATGGGATCCGTGAAGGACCGGATAGCCCTTGCAATGGTGGAGGCCGGCGAAGCTTCCGGGGAGCTAACCCCAGACAAAGTGATCCTCGAACCCACCTCGGGCAACACCGGCATCGCGCTTGCGATGGTCTGCAAGCTGCGCGGGTATCGCTTTACCGCGGTGATGCCGGATAACGCGAGCGCAGAGCGGGTGCAGCTACTGCGGGCATTCGGTGCGGACATCATCTTTTCCGAGGGGGCCAAGGGCACTAACGGCTCGGTCGTCCTCGCGCAAGAGCTCGCCGACGAAGCTAAGTACTACATGCCCTTTCAGTACGGCAACCAGGCGAACCTGCTGGCGCACTACCACGGGACGGGACGGGAGATCCTCGAGGATCTCCCCGCCGTCAAGGCGTTCGTCGCGGGGCTTGGCACCGGAGGAACCCTGATGGGCGTGGGCAAACGCCTCAAGGAGCACGACCCCGGTATCCGCGTGGTCGCGGCCGAGCCGGAGCTGGGCGAGCTGGTCTATGGGTTGCGCTCGCTGGAGGATGGATATATCCCGCCATTGTTTGACCCCGAGATGCTCGATGGCAAGGTCAAGGTGCGCGCCCGGGAGTCGATCCTGTGGACGCGCGAGGTCCTCCAGCGAGAGGGGATCTTCGCCGGCATCTCGTCCGGAGCGGTGATCTGGGTGGCTCAGCGAGTCTCCGACCGCCTCGCCGCAGACGGGGGTGGGGACGTGGTGTGCCTGCTGCCCGATGGGGGATGGAAGTACCTTTCCACGGACGCCTGGACCCAAGAGATCGATGTAGCGGAGTCGAACGTGGAGGAAGTGTTGTGGTGGTAGAGAGCGCCCGGTCGGATCAGCCGATCGGCATGTTCGACTCCGGTGTCGGGGGGTTAACCGTCGCCCGTGCGGTGATCGATGTGCTTCCCCACGAAGACGTCATCTATTTCGGAGATACCGCACGTTGTCCGTACGGCCCCCGGCCGGTGGAGGAGGTGCGGCGCTTCGCTCTGGAGATCATGGACGCCCTGGTCAGGGAACAGGTAAAGCTGCTGGTGGTGGCGTGCAACGCGGCCGCATCCGCGGCATTGATCGAAGCGCAACAGCGCTACGAGATACCCGTACTAAGCGTGATCGAACCCGGCGTTCGCGCCGCCACCGCCGCCAGCCGTAACGGCCGCATAGGGGTGATCGGGACCAAGGTCACGATCTCCTCTCGCTCCTACGACGATGCAGTTCGCCGTCACAACCCAGGTGTGACGCTCGTGTCTCAAGCCTGCCCGCGGTTCGTGGAATTCGTCGAGAAGGGCGATTCGACCTCCGACGAGCTTGTGGCAGCGGCCGAGGCATACCTCGCTCCGTTGAGGGCCTCAGGCGTGGACACGGTGATCCTCGGCTGCACCCACTACCCTCTCCTCTCAGGAGTGATCCGATACGTGTTGGGAGATGACGTAGTGCTGATTTCCAGCGCGGAAGTGACGGCGGAAGAGGTCTACGTAAAGCTGAAGGATGCGGGTCTGCTTCACGCCGGCGAGTTGCCGGGTGTGCATCGCTTCATCGCTTCGGGCGGGGAAACACTGCTCGGCGACTTGGCCTCCCGCTTGCTGGGTTCTGCCTTCACGGAAGTGGAGCAGCGTCCGTGGCTTCACGAGCCCGCGCGGCGCTCATGAGTTTCTCGGTCACGGTGCTGGGAAGCTCGGCGTGGTACGCAACCCCCGACCGCGCCGCCTCCGGCTATCTCGTGGACTTCGGGGGCGCCCGGCTGTGGCTCGATGCCGGGGGCGGCACGTGGGTGCGGCTTCTCGAGACTCTCGACTTTGCGGATGTGGATGGCGTGCTGCTTTCACACCGGCATCCGGATCACACGATCGACGTCTTTCAGCTGTTCCACGCCAGGCAATACGGTGGGCCGGAGCCCATGGAACCGATCCCGCTCTGGGCGCCGGCCGAAACGATCGACCGCGTACTGGCCTTCACCTCCCAAGTGGATGAGGCTTTCGATCTCCGTTGCGTGGAGCCCAATGACAAGATCGACATCGCAGGCGCGTCCTTCTCGTTCTTCGATATGGCGCATCCCCCCGAGACGCTTGGGGTGCGCATCGAACGGGATGGTGGCGTATTCGCTTACTCTGCCGACACCGGGCCGGATTTCGATGTCGAAGGTCTCGCCGGCGATGCGGACGTCTTCTTGTGCGAGGCGACCTATCAGGATGGCGACCGCTTGTGGGAGGGGCATCTCAGCGCAACCCAGGCCGCCACCGCTGCGGTGAGCGGGGGCGCAAGCAGCCTCGTGCTTACCCATCTACCGCCCGGTCACGATCTGGGCATCTCGCTTGCCGAAGCCAGCAAGGCCGCCGGTGGAGTCCGCGTGCAACTTGCGGCCGACGGTTTGCAGATGGAGGTCGGAGGATGAGCCGGGCGAACAACAGAGCGCCCGATGAGATGCGACCGATCGCTCTGACTCCCGGTTTCATGCCCTATGCAGAGGGATCCTGTCTTGTCGAGACCGGCAACACCCGGGTGATCTGCACCGCGACCTTGGAAGAAGGTGTGCCGCGCTGGCTCCAGGGCAAGGGCAGGGGATGGGTGACCGCGGAGTATTCGATGCTTCCGCGCTCCAGCCCGACGCGGATCCCACGTGAGGTCAACAAGGGCCGTCCCTCGGGGAGGACCCAAGAGATCCAGCGGCTCATCGGCAGGTCCCTGCGCGCCATCATCGACATGAGCCTTCTTGGCGAACGGACGTTGTGGTTGGACTGCGACGTCCTGCAAGCCGACGCCGGCACAAGGACCGCATCCGTTACCGGCGCCTATGTGGCGCTCGCGCAAGCCCTTGATCGTTTGGCCGATGCCGGAACGGTGACGGAGTCACCGCTGTTCGATACCGTGTCGGCGGTTAGCGTGGGCATCATCGATGGGGTTCCATGCCTCGATCTCGACTACAACGAAGACTCGTCGGCTCAGGTTGATATGAACGTCGTGATGACGGGGGCCGAGAAGCTCGTCGAGGTACAGGGGACCGCCGAGCAGGGTGCCTTCGAGAGGTCCGAGCTGGACCTGTTGATGGATCTCGCAACCAAGGGGATAAAGGAGCTCACGGCTAGCCAATTGGAAGCTCTCCGACCCGGCGTGCAGGAGTAAGTGAAGGCAGTCTTCGCATCGCGTAACCGGCACAAGACCGAGCAGGTGAGACTGTTGTTGCCCGAAATCGACCTCGTCCCGCTCGACGAGGTCGCTCCCGATCTCGAGCTCGAAGAACCGTTCGACACTTTCGAGGACAACGCCCTGGCCAAGGCGCGCGCCGTTGTTGCCGCAGCGGGACTGCCGGCCGTGGCAGACGACTCGGGTCTCGAGGTCGATGCTCTCGGGGGGGCACCCGGGGTGAGGTCGGCTCGCTACGCAGGCGAGATGGCGACCGACAAGGAGAACAACAGCAAGCTCATCGACGCGCTCGCCGAAGTCGCCGACGATCTGCGTCGCTGCCGCTATCGGTGTGCGGCGGTCTACCTCGGAACCGACGGGACCTCCATCGTCGAAGAAGGGGCGTGCGAGGGCCGGGTTGTGAGGGAGGGGAGAGGCCATCTCGGTTTCGGCTACGACCCGTATGTCGTCCCCGCGGGCGAGTCGCGCACTATGGGGGAGATCCCGCTGCCTGAGAAGCTGGCATTCAGTCACAGGGGCCGTGCGTTCCGCGCCCTCCGGGAGCGGTTGCAGGAACGGGGTCTGATCTAATGCTTGCCCAGCGCTACCACCTGGTCGTGCAGGACTCCGTTCGTAGTGATGCAACCGCCGCCCTCAGCCCAGCTGGACCCGTCTAGCTGCGAAAGCCTGCCCCCGGCTTCCGAAACGATGGGTTGCAGTGCAGCGACATCCCACACTGCAAGGCTCGCCTCCACCATGACGTGGGCGGCGCCTCGAGCCACCAACATGTGCCCCCAAAAGTCGCCAAAGCCGCGCGAGCGGCGGCTGCCGCCAACGAGATTGTCGAACAGGCCTTCCAAGCCGTGCTCTTTGAATCCTTTAGCGCTACCGAAGATGACCGTTGCGTCTTCGAGGCGCTCTTGGGGGTCCACCGAGATCGGCTCCTCATTGCACTGGGCCCCCATGCCGGTTGCCGCGAGGTAGGTCTCGCCGAGAGCCGGAGCGTGGCAGACGCCCACCACGCTGGTGCCGGCCACCCGAAGCGCTACCAGCGTGGCCCAGATCGGGATCTCAGCCATGTAGTTGTGAGTCCCATCGATCGGATCGATGATCCAAGTTGGTGCGTCGGGTTGCGGGGGCCCGCCTCCCGCCCCGGTCAGCCCTTCTTCCTCTCCCAGGATGTTGTGATCGGGAAAGGTACGCGCGATCCGCAGGCGGATCTGTGCTTCCACCGCCCAGTCGGCCTCCGTAACCCAGGTGCCGTCGGCCTTCCGCTCTCGGCGGGGATCCTTCCGGTAGTGACTCAGAGCGATGCGGCCGCCGAGCAGGGCGAAGTCGCGCGCGGCCGCTAGCTCGGTGGAGTAATCGGCCATCGAGCTAGCGACGCCCTCGCGGGACTCAGCCCTCCTCTTGAGCCTTCTGGGTGGCAGCCTTGTCGCGTATCTCGTCGAGGATCGGCGCGTTCAAAAGCGTGGTCACGTCGCCGAGCTCCCTCTCCTCTGCGACGTCTCGCAGCAACCGGCGCATGATCTTTCCAGAGCGTGTCTTGGGCAGGTCGTCGGTAAAGATGATCGACTGCGGACGCGCGATCTTGCCGATGATCTTGCTGACGTGGCCGCGTAGCTCTTGGATCAGCGCCTCATCCCCAGTTACGTTTCCTTTCGGCGTGACGTAGGCGACGATCGCTTCGCCTTCCTTGGGATCCTTGCGCCCGACGACCGCGGCCTCGGCCACCGAGGGATGGTCGACCAGCGCCGACTCAACTTCGTAGGTAGAGATGCGGTGTCCGGCGACGTTCATGACGTCGTCCACCCGTCCGAGAAGCCAGTAATAGCCTTCCTCGTCCAGCTTGCAACCGTCGCCGGCGAAGTAGACGTCGTCGCCGAACTTCGAGAAGTATGTCTCGCGGTAGCGATCGTCGTCCTTGTAGATGGTGCGGAGCATCGATGGGGTGGGCCGCCTCAGCACGAGGTATCCGCCGCCGCCCCGTCCGACGCTGTTTCCTTGCTCGTCAACTACGTCGGCAGCGACCCCGGGATAGGGATGTGTGGCCGAGCCGGGTTTCAGTGTGGTCAGACCCGGCAGCGGGGTGATCATGATCGCTCCGGTTTCCGTTTGCCACCAGGTATCGACGACCGGCACCTTGCCCCCGCCGATGAACTGCTGGTACCAGATCCACGCCTCGGGGTTGATGGGCTCGCCCACACTGCCCAGCAATCTCAATGACGACAGGTCGTGCTTGGCAGGGTAGTCGGTGCCCCATTTCATGAAAGTCCGGATCCCGGTTGGTGCGCAGTAGAGGATCGAGGCCTTGTATTCCTCGATGATCGACCACCAGCGGTCCTTGTCGGGATGGTCGGGCGCCCCCTCGTAGAGGATCGAGGTGGCCCCATTCGAGAGAGGTCCGTAGACGATGTACGAGTGACCGGTGACCCACCCGATGTCGGCCGCGCACCAATAGACATCGCTTTCCGGTTTTAGGTCGAAGATGTTGTGGTGGGTCGACGACACGCCCGTCATGTAGCCGCCGGTCGTGTGCACGATCCCCTTCGGTTTGCCGGTGGTCCCGGACGTATAGAGGATGTAGAGGATGTCTTCGGCATCCATCACCTCGGGCTCGCATTCGGGAGCTTCATCCTTGACGAGGTCGTGGTACCAGAGATCCCTTTCCTCGTTGAAGTCGATGTCCTTCTCGGTTCGCTTGACGACCACGACGCTCTCGATGGATGGACAATCCTTCACGGCCCCGTCGGCGTTGGCCTTCAGCGGTACCTCCTGACCGCGGCGGTATCCCCCGTCGGCCGTAACCAGAACTTTGCATTCGGCGTCGTTGATTCGGTCCTTCAATGACTCCGATGAGAACCCTCCGAACACCACCGAGTGCGGCGCCCCGATCCGGGCGCAAGCAAGCATTGCCACGGGAAGCTCGGGGATCATCGGAAGATAGATCGCCACGGGATCGCCCTTCTTGACCCCTAGCTTTTTGAGTGCATTGGCGAACCTGCAGGTCTCCTCGTACAGCTCTCGATAGGTAATTGCTCGCTTTTCGCCAGGCTCGCCCTCCCAGTAGTACGCGACGCGGTCGCCGTGCTCTGCGAGATGGCGATCCAAACAGTTGTAAGACGCGTTGAGCTTTCCGCCTATGAACCACTTGTGGTGGGGAGGGTCCCATTCCAGAACTTGATCCCACTTCTCGAACCAATCCAGCCGTTCGGCCTGTTCGGCCCACCACGCGTCGGGATCTTTCTCGGCCCTCTCATAGACCGAGGCATCGTTCGCGTTGGCTTGCTCCGCGAATTCCTTCGGTGGTTTGAACGTCCTCCGCTCTTGGAGCAGAGCTTCAATGGTCTTTTCAACTTCTTTCTCAACCATGGGACCCTCCCAACCAGATGATCTTTACTCGAACAGTTGACCCTTATCTCGCCAACGGCATGACCGGCAGCACAACCTTTCCGAAGGTTGAGTTCGCGACCCCCGCGAACGAGGCATACCACGCTGCGATAGCGGTCAAGATCCCTACGTATCCACCGAACTTGACGATGCCATCGCTGGCTTGCGCATTGCCGAATCCCAGGATAAGGAAGGTCAGCGTAAGCAGGATGAATACGGTCGCGATCGCTCCGGTGGTGCGGAGGGAGGCGATGAACATGTAGCCGGTGAAGATCCCCCATGCGATCAGGTACAGCCCGACTGCGGCCCCCACCTCGCTTGCCGGCACGTCCTTGGCGAAGAATGTCACGAACGCCCAGAACGATATCCAAAATGCGCCGTAGGAGCTGAATGCTGTCGCTCCGAAAGTGTTCCCCTTACGGAATTCCCACATCCCTGCGAGCAGCTGGGCGGTGCCCCCGTAAGCGAGTGCAAGCCCAAAGACCACAGGCTCGGCCGTCTTGTCGACGAGACCTGCATTGACCATGCTCAGGACGAAGGTGGTGAGTGCAAAAGCCGCCAGACCGAGGGGGCCGGGGTCGGCGATGACCGGAGCCTGGATCCCGGGGGTCGTTGCCGCTTCGCGAGATGCTGGTGGGGCAAGCCCTTCACGATCTGCCATGGAGCCTCCTTTTCCTGGGCCGGGAACCGGCCACCAATGAGAGTGCTCGCTCACCCAGCGGAGTCGGGTGGTGGGTCAGAAGGGCCCGTCATCGGCCTGGGCCGGTCCTGCCGTGCCCCTTGGCTCCTCACCTTTCCCCGAGGTGGGCCATCGCTTTCAAGTCTCTCGCCGATGCCGAAGCAATGCAAGTAGCCGAAAGCAGAGCGTGGCGGAAACATCATGCGACCCGAAGTCTCCTGCGCCCTATGGGTCGGTTTGCCCGAAGCGTGCTGGGAGCCGAAAGCGGAGAGTGACGGGAACACTACGCGTGTTGCCTGCGTTGCTGAACGTCAAGGGTCGTCGGATCGAGGAGGTGCAACCGTGCAGATGTCCAAGGCATGGCAGGTCCCGCTGAGGCTCGCCTCCGGCGCTTTCATCCTCAATGCCGGGTTGGGGAAGCGCTCCGTTCCCGAGGAGAGGGCAGAGGGGCTTTACGGTTTTGCGACGACTGCGAACCCCGAGCTTGAAGCTCTCGATCCTGAGACTTTCACCAAGTTGCTGTCCTCGGCAGAGATCGCGCTGGGGTCCTCCTTGTTGCTGCCCTTCGTGCCTTCGTGGCTCGCGGGCACCGGCCTGACGGCGTTCTCGCTGGGCTTGATGCGCCTCTACCTGTGGGCTCCCGGGCTTCACGAGGAAGGGAGCTTGCGCCCCACCGACAAGGGAACCCCCATCGCCAAGGACTCATGGCTGCTGGGCATCGGTCTGGCCTTGATCCTCGGCTCCCTAACCGACAGGTAAGAACGCCGAGGTGCGAGAGGGGGGACTCGAACCCCCACACCCTTGCGGGCACCAGCTCCTAAGGCTGGCGCGTCTGCCAATTCCGCCACTCTCGCCCGTTTTTTGGAGCTTAGATACCTATACGGTACCTGTGCGACTAGGAAATCCTCGCGTCGGTATTTGCGATATGTAGCCACGCATAGCGTGGCTCTCCGACTCGAAAATCCGGTCACCACTCCAGTGAAAGCTCGTGCGCGCTCTCGATGAAGCGGGCCAGCAGCTGAACCGTGGCTTCTATATCCGAGATGAGCGCCATCTCGTTGACGGTGTGGACGTACCGAACCGGGGGGCCGATGGTGGTCACGGGGACACCCGTTTTGGTTAGCTGCATCCCTCCTGCATCGGTGCCGCCGCCGAGAAGGATGTCGAGCTGGTACTTGATCCCGTTCGCGTCCGCGAGTTCCTGGAAGCGCTTGACCAGGCGCGAGTCTGAGATCGTCATCGAGTCCATGACGCTGATCGCGACGCCTTCTCCTTGAACCAGGCCCCGCTGGTGGCCCTCGATCCCAGGCGTGTCGCCGGCGATGCTGACGTCCAGGGCGATCCCGACATCCGGCTCGAGTTCGAAAGCGCTGGTCGTGGCCCCCCGAACTCCCACCTCTTCCTGGACGCTGATGACGGCGTGGATCTCCGCACTGGTTTTCGCCGCGCGCAGCGCCTCGATCACGCAATAAACACCGAGACGGTCGTCCAGGTAGGGGGCCGTAACCGCGCGGTCGGTCACCTCAGGCTGCCGGTATAGAGAGATCGGGTCGCCGATCGAGACGTTCTGCTTCACTTCCTCCGCAGGAACCATCAGGTCGATGAAGAGATCGTCGAGCTTCGGCGCCTTATCCCGATCCTCCTTCTTTTGCTTGTGGATCGGAGGCTCCTGGGGTGAGACGAGGCCCAGATACTCCTTCTTCCCCCGCACGAGTACCTTCTGCATAACCAGCGTTCGGGGATCGAAGCCGCCGACGGGGGAGAGACGAAGGAATCCGTTCTCGTCGATGTGACGAACGAGGAAACCGATCGAATCCATGTGGGCAGACAGCATCACTCTGCTGCCGCTGCCCTTGCGCAAGCCGATGAGGTTGCCGAGGCGATCGATCCGTACCTCGTCAACGAGGCCCTCGATCTCCTTCTTTACTACCTCGCGGATGGTTTCTTCCCGGCCCGAGATCCCGGGGGTTGAAACCAGACTTTCGAATAGCTTGGCGTCCACAAGTGCTCCCTTCGGATGAGTCACAGAGCTTCGAGATCGTCTGCTGCTTCAGCGGTCGCTCCTCGAGAAGACTCGTGGAACGCCATGAATCTTTACACGTTGTCGATACCCAATAACCGGGGCCGGGTAACGGCTCGAGCCCCGCGCCAGAGGCCGATGATCGCCAGCACCCACGCCACGGCCCCCAATGCGAACGCCGAGCCTGCTCCACCGAGGACAGTGCCGCTGGACTGGCCGTATGTCAGCAGAATGAGGGGGAGGGTCACCAAGCCGGAGGATTGCTGCGCCGCCGCGGCAGTCTTTACGCGGCCCGACACCCTCAGGATCATCGACAGCGCCAGGGCCAGGAACGGTGGGATCAGCCAGAACATCAGGATCCACCAGTCCGTGGTGGGGAAGAACCAGCCGCCCACGCTGGGCCCCACGATCAGGTTCACGACCAGGGAATAGAGCCCGAATCCGACAACCGTGGCCGCATAACCCGGAAGCAAACTGGCAAGCAGCTTCCCGAGGTATATCTCGCGCTCGGTGGCCGGGCAATGAGCCAGGAACTCGCCGGTGCCGCGCTCCCGCTCGCCGACCAGAGTGTTGGCGCCGATAGCGGAGCAGATCGTCATCGGGACCACGACGGCCAGGGGAGCGAAGAGGTGGATGGCGAGACCGTAGGCCTCGGGCTTTCCCTTCAGCCCTTCGCCTGTGACCTGCGTGACAGGTCCTAGAGCGTTTCCTATCGATCTCACCGACTGTAGGTGTTGCACAAAGGTGACTCCGAAAAGAAGCGCCGCTGGGAGGATGACGAAGAACAGGCCGCCCATGATCATCATGGGGATCCAGAAGTCCGGGCTCTTCTGAAGTTGCTTCAGGTTGAAGCTCGTGATCGCCAGCATCCGCCGGCGGTTCATGTGGTCACCGTCGATCCCCGCACTACGAAGTACAGCTCCTCCAGCGTTGCCTCGTGCGGCACCGCCCGCGTCAGCGATACGCCTCGCCCCACCAGCTGAGCGATGACTTCAGGTACGCGAGCGATGTCATCGAGGGCCACAGTCACCGGACCACCGTTGACCGTGATTCCGGACACGCCGTCGAGCTCCGTCACCTGGGCGAGCAGCGAGCGGTCGAGCGCATCGAGGATCAGTGTGGGGGTCGGCCAGTATTCCTGGATCAAGTCGAGGGGAGCACCGCTGACCAACGTGCGTCCTCCGTCGATCATCACTACCTGGTCGGCGAGGCCCTCGGCTTCGAGCAGAAGGTGCGTCGACATCAAGACCGTCTTGCCTCCGGAAGCGACTTCGTCGATCAATCTCAGCACCGCGCGCGCCGATTCTGGATCCAGTCCTGCTGTGGGTTCGTCGAGCAGTAGCAACTCGGGATCGTGCAGCACGGCGCGCGCCAGCGCAAGCCGCGTTTTCATGCCGGTGGAGTAACTGCGAGCGCTCGAGTCCAATGCATAGTCGATGCCGAAGCGCTCGGCGGCGGCGTCGATGGAGGCATTGCTGTCGAGCCCATACATCCGAGCCGCGAACTCCAGGTTGTCGCGACCGGTTAGGCGCTCGTAGAAAGCCGGAGTTGCAGGCACCACTCCGCAGCGAGCTCGGACCTCTTCCCCATCTGATGCAGGATCGAGCCCGAAGACTCGGATGGTCCCATCCTCGGGAGCAAGCGCACCGGTCACCATCCTGAGCGCCGTCGTCTTGCCGGCTCCATTGGGACCAAGAAGAACAGTGACCGTGCCTCTTTCCACGCAAAATGAGAGATCCGAGAGAGCGACCGTTTCGGAAAACGATCGACGGACGCCTTCCAGCTCGACGATGTTTTCGGAAGCGGCCATGGAAACGAGCGTACTCGTGCGTATCTGTCATTCCTTGGTCGCATTGCTCTGGCTTTACCATGCGCGCATGGCAGTGGACGCGGTGACGGCCGGCGCGCACAACATTGCGGATTGGCACGATGCTTGCCTTAATTCCTTGGGTGTGCGCACGAGCCGTTCGGAACGGCTGTGGTTATGCGAGGAGAACGCGCCCTTCATCTTCCTCACCGCGATCACGCTCGATCAGAACTCGGATGGACAGCGTTCGGACGTCGAGCGACTGGCTTCCGAAGCCAGCGGTCCGGTTTCCGTTTGCGATTGTTGGTCCCGGCTCGACCTTTACGACCTTGGTTTCGAGAAGTTCGAGGAGGAAGCTTGGTACCTGCGGGGTCCCGGCGGACCATCGCCGGAGGTTCCAGAAGTGGAGCGCGTGACCGAGCCTAAAGCGCTGGCAGAGTTCGAACACGCCAGTACCGATGGATTCGAGACGCAGGAATTGCATGAGCTCGAGCCCTACGGTGTCTACGGCAAACGGGTTCTCGAGGACCCGCGCATGCGCATCTTCGTTCGCCGTGTCGGGGGCCGCGTGGTATCCGGGTCCATCGCCTGCGTCAGCTCGGGTGTGATCGGCGTCTTTTCCGTCGCAACCGTCCCCGCCTTCCGGCGACGCGGATATGGCGAAGAAGTGACGTGGGCGGCGGTGAGGTCGGAGCCCTCACTGCCCGCCATACTGCAACCCAGTGTGGAAGGAGCGGCCCTCTACCGTCGGATGGGGTTCGAGCCGGTGGATCGCTACACGAAGTGGGTGCGGCTGCCTTAAGGCGACTGCTACATCGATGAGCTCGACCTCCGGATCCCTCGCTAGGCTGGCGGGATGGAGATCGCTGTTCGCAACATCGTGATCGATTGCACGGGTCCAGAAGCGATGAGCCGTTTCTGGGGCACGTTTATGGGTTACGAGACCAGGTGGAGTAACGACACCTACACGTTCATGCTTCACCCGGATGGTCGCCGCCCCGGTTTGGTTCTCCAGAAGGTGCCGGAGATAGCTACCGAGAAAAACCGCGTCCATTTCGACCTCGAGGTTGGAGATGTCGCCGCCGCCGTGGAGCGCGCGCGGGAACTCGGCGCCACTTTCGTTCGCCAGGTAGAAGAAGAAGGCATCGCCTGGACGGTCATGCAGGACCCTGAGGGCAACTACTTCTGTATCCAGAAGGTTTGATCCGGAATTTCGTGGTCGCGGATTAGTTGAAGCCGCCCACGCCATGCCTGGCTGAGCTCGCAAGAAACTAGAGGTTGGCGGCGGCTTTTTGGATTATCTCGATGCCTTCGTCTATGCGGTCGGAGTCGGTGCGGTGAGACAGGACACAGACCCGTAGGTACTGCTTTTCTTCGATCGAGGTTGAGGACAGGAAGATGCGCCGACTGTCGTTGATGATGTCGAGCAGGCGCTGGGCGGCTTCGTTCCCTCCCGATGAAGGACGGAAGGCGACGATGGACAGATCGGGCTCCCAAGGAACGTCGAGCTCGGGGCTCTGAACCAACGCGTCGTACACGCGCCGAGCCAGGACCAGCTTCTCGTCCAGGGCCCGCCGGAAGGCATTGACGCCGTGGAGATGCAGGGGAAGCCACACACGGAGCCCGCGGAAGTCGCGGGAAAGCTCGGGCGAGTAGTCGGCAAAGTCGGGAAGCTGCGCGTCGGCCGAGGACTCCGGCAGGTAGCCGGCCCCCTCGTGGTGCGCGGCTTTCAACAGACTCCCATCTCTCACGATGAGGCTGCCGGTCCCGTAGGGGAGAAACATCCCCTTGTGTGGATCGAGCGTGATCGAGTCTGCAGCCTCGATGCCCTGCAGCCGTGGTCGCCCGGACTCCGCCAACTGGAAGAACCCACCGTAGGCACCGTCGACGTGGAACCACATGCTCCGGTCGGCGCAGAAAGCGGCGATCTCTTCGAGAGGATCGACGGCGCCGGTGTTGACCGTGCCGGCGCTGCCCACGACCAGGAAGGGGTGGTGGCCCGCCTTTCGATCTGATTCAACGAGATCGCGCAAAGCATTCATGTCGATGTGCAGACCCGAGTCGCACGGCACGGGACGAACCGCGCTCCGGGGCAGCCCCGCGAGGCGCGCCGATTTCGTAATGGAGTGGTGGACGTGCTCGGATACGTAGAGCTTGCCCTGACGAAGATCCTCTCTCAAGTGGGTCTCGCGTGCGGTGACCACCGCGGAGAAGTTGGCCATCGAGCCCCCGGAGGTGAGGATGCCCTGCGAGCTGGCCGGAAGCCTGAACTCGTCGCACAGCCAGCGGACGACATTCGCCTCCAGTTGCACCAGCGCGGGGGCCGGCGCCGAGATGTTCATGAAGCGGTTGGTCGTGTCTGCCAGCAGATCAGCGATCGCCGACGCGAACAAGCCTCCTCCGGGGATGTAGGCCAGATAGCCAGGGCCGGCGGTGTCGTAAGCCTTTGCCGCCGCCTGGTCGATGACCTTCAAGAGCTGCGCAAAATCGGCACCTTCGTCGGGAGGGCTACCCCGCAGCGACGCCGCAAGCTCATAAGCGCCATCGAGGTCCGCTGCCGGCGCGTGGTCGCGTGACGAGATGAATCTGCAGACATAGTCGATCGCCTGCTCCCCGATGGATCGCATCACCTCGGGGGAAGGATCGAACGGTGAGGGCATCACTCGGCGATTACCGGTCAGGAAAGGTCAAAGCCGGGAATGGGTCGAGATTACCTATCGATAACCTCGGAGCGTCGTTGCAGCGGCCGAGGAAGATCGTCCTGTGACGACAGCGAGAACGCTATGGCTGCCCGCTTGTGCATGCCCGGGATCCCACGGTGTCCATCGCGTAGTTTCATCTCCCGGTCCAAGCAAGTTGGACACAGCTCCAGCCGATACCGAAGTTTGTCCACCTGGTAGAGGACCTCCTTCGCCGACTGCTCCGCGATGGCGTCCCCACATACGTCACAGAGGACCAGCGTGGAATGGCCTTTCATCCAGGACTCCTTTGGTCGTGAAAGGTGAGCGTATCCCAGCCATCGGCATCGGCTCGTGGCGCCGACCACTCTCGCGGCCGGTCCGCTCCACACGATCTGGCTCAGTCGGCCGGCACCCATGGCGCCGGTAACAGTGGTCGATGCGACTTGAGATCTATCAGGCAGGTAACCCCAGGGACTTCTCGTCAGCCTGCTGCCGGCCGCGGTGCCAGCGGGACAGCGCTGGTTTCGGGGCCCCCCTGTCCGGTTCAGCAGGGCACTTGCGGGAATGGAGCATGGCCGTCAGCACTTTCGCTTCGACAGGGCGGCTCAATAGATAACCCTGAGCATAATCACAGTGCATGCGATCGAGCTCGAGCCACACCGCGTGGTCTTCGACACCTTCCGCAACAACCTGCAAGCCCAGATTTCGTCCCAGCTCGATCGTTGACTGCACGATCATCGTGTTCGCCTCGCTCGAGCGCATGTTCAACACAAAGGACTTGTCCACCTTGAGCGCCGTTACCGGCAGCTTCTGAAGGTATGCGAGTGAGGAGTATCCCGTACCGAAGTCGTCGATAGAGAACCGGACTCCCATCGCACTCAGGCGATTCATCGTCTCCATCGACCTCGCGGGATCCACCATCACGCTGCTCTCGGTGAGTTCGAGCTCGAGCTTGGTCAGGGGCACACCGGCACCGGCAGCGATGTCGGACACCTGACGGGCGAACGAAGGATCGAGCAGGCTGTGAGCCGAGATGTTCACCGCCATAGAAAGGTCTAGCCCCGAAGCATTCCAGTCGTGCAGCTGTTTCAAGGCTTCTTCAAGCACGAAGAGCGTGAGGGGACGGATCAACCCCGTGTTCTCGATCAGCGGTATGAACTCGGCTGGCATGAGCAAGCCTCGTAGCGGGTGTTGCCAGCGAAGCAGTGTTTCTACTCCCTCGATGGCTCCGTCGCTCAACCGCGCTTTGGGTTGGAAGTACAGGGCGAACTCGCGGCGTTCGATGGCGCCTCGCACTTGGCTGAGCAGATCGAGCTGCTCACGCTTGAACTGATGCTGATTAGGCGAGTA
>DATAPE010000298.1:0-2086 GCA_036265345.1 Actinomycetota bacterium | reverse complement strand
CTCGATGTGCGCCGAGGGCTCGCCAAGATCGCTCGCGCCTCGGTGCTGCCCGAGTGGGACCCCGGCCCACGCCCTCTAACGAGGAGATGGTCACCAGCCGGCCCTGAGGCTTGGGCCCAGGCTCGGCCAACGGCTCGGCGAGAGCGTACGTGGCCGTTCCCCGGGAACCTGCTCGGCGACCGCCACGACGAGCCGACCCGGCACTACCCGGTGCGCTTCACCACTCGCCAAGCATGATCTCGCCAGTGACGATGGCTCGGGCCACGTCTTCAACGCGCATGTTGTGTCCGCGTGCGTATCGACGAATCCCGAGGTAGGCCGCCTCCGGGTCCATGCGCAGCTGAGCGGCCACGAACCCTTTGGCCTGCTCGATCGGGATACGCGACGCGAGCGCAGCTTGCAGTTGGTCCTTGACCGCAACCAACTCCCGTTCGAGACGCTTGCGATCACCGATGTCATGCCCCGCCAAGACGTACCCGTCACCGACACGCGAAGCAACGATCTCGAACTCGCCGACCACGCCACCTTCTTCGAACGGGAACTCCAGACGCAGCGGCTCGCCGGTCTCGGTGACCTTGGCGTAGGCATCGAAGAGTCCGTTCGTCCGGTGTGACGGGAAGAGGTCCAGCAGCCGTCGCCCCTGCACCTCCTCACGGCGGAGCTTGAGCAGTCCAAGTGCCGCCCGGTTGCAGAACTCGTACTCGAAATCGACGATGCCGCCAGTCGCGTCCCGCACCGCGCTCATGCGGAAGAACGCCTCGTCGAGGGCATCCAGGGACGCGCGGAGGTCCTCTTCCGCTTCCTGGGGTCGCACACCTCGCAGTATGGAAGGCGAGCAGGGCGCCTGTCAGGGGATACAGCACGAAGGTCAGGTCCTAGGTGGCCCCTCTGGAGCGTTGCGGCCGGCTGCGAATGGAAACCGAGCGGTAGTGCCAGCTCCAAGTCGGACGCAAGCCGGCCCGGGCGATGAGCGAAGCCGGCCCTACCGCACGTTTCCAGCCACTCAGTTGGAGACTTGCGACCAAGCTGAGGCGGGAGACCCCCCTACGGCGTCCGGTGGCGTCGCTTCACTCCTGCCCGCGTGGAAGGACGGTCAAGACCATGCGGATGTAGGTGTGGAACTCGGCCATGTACCCGCTGAGAAACGCCCGGGTGGAGTCGTTCGTGACCTCACCGTCGTCCAGGAACACCTCAGGGGAGTACTGGATGTACGCCTCGGGCGAGGTCATCTGCCGGGCATTGCAGAAGCTGAGCACGCCGCGCAGGCTCTGTTGGCCCATCGCGGTGCCGATCTGGCCGATGGAGGCGCCAATCACCGCGGCGGGGATGTGATCGAACGAGTTCTCGCCCCAGGGTCGAGAGGCCCAGTCAATCGCGTTCTTCAAGGCCCCGGGGATCGAGCGGTTGTATTCCGGGGTGACGAACAGCACCGCGTCCACCGCCGCGATCGACGCTTTGAGCGCTCTGGCTTCGGGTGGGAAATCCCTGTCGTAGTCCGGGCTGTACAACGGCAGGTCTCGGATAGAAATCTCCGTGAACTCCATATCGTGCGGCGCGAGGCGGATCAACGCTTTGGACAGCACGCGATTGATCGACGTTGAGGAGAGACTGCCGACGAAGTAGCCCACCTGGATCCTGGTCATGGCACCTAGCCTTTCCATGGTTGACCGCGTGGTTCTGCCCGGTGAGGTGGACGAGGACAACGTCCAGGCCAACCCTTCTCGAGGGTCTCCTGCGGGCAAGGTGTGCGCTGTTGACTAGTTGTTCAACCGAGAACTCATCGATGACCGCGCGGTCCAACGGTGCGCAGCCGCCCATCGAGTTCGCTAACAATGCCGCTGGGTGGGCCGCGGGTGTGCCCCGGTGAGCCGCGTGTACGCGCCGGCCGCACCCGGGGTCACAGTCGCTCCGGCCTCCTCGCATGGTGCGGAGTGCGTGGCGGCGCTGACGCGGGATTCGGTCTGCGGATCGAGGAGCCCCACGAGGACTGACCCCACACCGACACGGTCAAGCCGCGCTTCGCGGGCTGATGCGTCGTGCGGCGCAACCGCCAGGTCAGGCCGACCCGCTCGCCTCGCCACCCGGG
>DATAPE010000297.1:0-8243 GCA_036265345.1 Actinomycetota bacterium | reverse complement strand
CTTTCGTTTGGAGTCGTGGGGCTAGTCGTCGCATCGAGGCAACCGCGAAACCGGATCGCATGGATCTTCCTTGCGGTCGCGTTGTCCTGGGAGGGGCTGTGGTTCGGAACCAGCTATCTGCAGTACGGGACGGTGGCCGCTCCAGGTTCCTTACCTTCTCCCGATCTGGTCGGCGTGCTTACAACCTGGTTGTGGGCACCGGCTATCGGCTTGATGGGAACGCTCCTCATCCTCTTGTTCCCGGATGGACGGCTGCCTCATGAGAAGTGGAAGCCGCTGGCATGGCTATCGGCCACCGCGATAGGAGTCTCTTCCATTACCGACATATTCCAACCGGGAACGCTGACCAATACGGGTTATCCAGGGCTCCACAACCCCCTCGCTGTCCACACTCCCGTCTTCTCGGTGCTTGACTTCACGGTGGTGCTCTTCCCGATCTGCATGATTGGGTGCGCAGTCAGTCTCATCGGACGCTTCCGCCACTCGCAGGGGATCGAGCGACTCCAGATCAAATGGCTCGCCTTCGCGGGCGCCGCGGTAGCCGTGAGCTATGTGATCTTCGGAGTTGCAAGCATCCCCTTCATCTCGGACCCGACCCCTCCACTCTGGTCCCAGATACTGGCCGATCTGGCAACCTTCTCCTTCGCGCTGATCCCAGCCGCTGCAGGCGTGGCGATCTTGAAGTACCGCTTGTTCGAGATCGACATCGTCGTGAATAAGACTCTCGTATTCGGGGTGCTTGCAGCCTTCATCACCGCCGTATACATAGCCATCGTCGTTGGCGTCGGCATCCTTGTGGGATCTGGGAACAAACCCAACCTCGCGCTCTCGATCGCGGCTACGGCCATAGTGGCGGTGGCCTTCCAACCCGTCCGGGAATGGGTCCAGGGGTTTGCCAACAGAGTGGTCTACGGGGAGCGACTCACCCCTTACGAGGTACTGACCCGATTCTCCCGGTCATTGGGCGCGTTGGTGTCCGTCGACGATGTCCTTCCCCAGATCGCCCGGCACACAGCAGAAGGTCTTGGGGCTGCACTTGCGATGGTAACCGCCTACTTGGAAAAGGGTAACGAGATAGTGACCTATCCACCGGCTGCGCGTTCGGCCGCGGAGGCCAGCGGGACCATGACCGTTACCTACCGAAACGAGCCTGTGGGAGAGATCGCCGTCACCAAGACCGGAGCGGAATCGCTGACGGGACAAGAACGAAAGCTGCTTCAGGAGCTTGCGGCGCAGGCCGGAGTGGTGCTGCATAACTACCGCCTGGCGATGGAGCTCCGCGCGAGGCTGCGGCAGCTCTCTGTTCAGGACGAGGACCTCAGGGACTCGCGAGAGCGTCTTGTGTCCGCTGCGGACACGTCCAGGCGCTCCATCGAACATTCCATCCGTGAGGGCGTCGAGAAGCGGTTGATCGCGATCGCCGATGATCTCAACGCCGCTGAGACAGCTCTGGAGCATGATCCGGAAGCCGCGGCTGCGGCGTTGGAGAACCTTGCGCTACGGACCAACGAGACGCTCGAGGCGTTGAGGGATCTCGCCCGAGGGATCTATCCACCCCTTCTCGTCGACAAGGGTCTCGTCGTCGCTCTGGGGGCTCATATCCGGAAGATGGGGCTGAATGTCACGCTCGATGTTGATAGCGAGCTGGCGGAAGCCCGCTTCGAGCGTTCTGTCGAAACCAGTTGTTACTTCTGTCTGCGGGAAACTCTCGAGAATGTAGGTCGCCATGCAGGCGGAGCTCCGGCTTGGGTGACGCTGCGACGGCAACCCGACAGGCTCATTTTCTCGGTGCGCGATGAGGGCCCGGGTTTCGACGTGGCTGAATCACGCTCACATCGAGGATTGCAGTCGATGAGTGACCGGGTGGAGGCCGCCGGCGGCGAACTGACTATCGAATCTGTCCCCGGCAAGGGGACCGTGATCACGGGATGGATCCCGCTGGTGACTGCAGATGGGGACGAAGGCGACCTTCAGGAACCGGTCGCTGCGGCCCAGGCCTCCTCGAGCTGATCCGGCCCGAACTCTGACTTAGAGATGTAGGCGGCAGCTCCCGCTTCCGCCGCACGCGGAGCAAATTCCTCAGCTTCGTACGTCGACACCATCAGAACAACAACGTGGTTCGAGCGCTCCGCCACGATGCGCTTGGTCGCCTCCAGACCATCGATGCCGGGCAGATTCAGATCCATCAGCACCAAATCCGGTTCCATCTTCTTCACGACCTCGATCGCGTCCTCACCGGTCTCAGCCTCACCCACGACCTCGAAGCCCCCGGTCAACTCGATCACATCCCGGGCAGCCATACGGAATGGCTTCTGATCGTCGACGATCACGACGCGGACAGCCGCGCCGGAAGGTGTTTGGCTGGAGGCGCCGTCGCCGTTGTTCATTGAGACACCCGGGTACTTAGCCGGTACGCACCGATCCTGGCCTGACGCCCTTTAACCTCGACGGGTCCGAGATCCTCGACATCCACCGGTGGCTCGGTCAAGGCGACATAAGTGGGCTCCGAAAGCACGATCTGTCCCCCGGCAGCCAGCTGCTGCAGCCTCTGGGCCAGATTCACGCTGTCGCCGACCACTGTGTATTCAAGGCGCTCCTCCGATCCGAGCAGAACCGCCGCAACCTCTCCCGTCGACAGACCGATACCCAGTTCGAAGTGAGGTAACTCTCTCGGTGTCCACGCCTCGTTCAGCCCGTCTTGAGCGGAGTGCATCACGAATGCGGCCTTGAGAGCCCGGTCGGCATGGTCGGGCTGCATTTCGGGGGCGCCAAAAACGGCCATGACTGCGTCGCCGATGAACTGCATGATGGTGCCACCCACCTCAACGACTGCACGGTTCATCTGTGCCCGATGTTCGTTGAGCTGGGTGGCGAGGATGCCGGGATCGGAGATCTCCGAGATCGTCGAGTAACCACGCACATCAGACATCAATACGGTGACCGTGACCTTGTCGCTTTGGCCGGAGCGGCTCCCATCGCGACGCAGTTTCTCGGCGAGACCTCCCGGCAGGAATCTGCTCAGAGTTTCGCCTTGCTCCTCGCGTTCGACGATCGCCTCGTGCAACATCCGTAGCCGCCGCAGCGCTCCCTGTTGCCCGTGACTCGCCCCCTCGGCAATCTTTAAGAACAGCTTCTCCACGTCCTGCGAAACGGCCTCAGGAGGAAGTTTCCTGGCAGCGGCTATCGCCTTGATGGGCCGGCCTTCGGCGATCTGTCGCAGGAGATCCTCATCGTCGGCCGCCAGCTCGCCATCGGGGCTCACGGGCCTAACCAGCGCTTCGACAATCTTGGGATCGATCGTCGAACCCCCTGCCGACACCTCTCGGATCGCCCGGGCGAGTTGGTCGCCCTCAGCCACGCGGTCCTTTAGCAGATAGGCGTAACCGGCGGCTCCCTCTGCGAGCAGCGAGATCGCGTACTCTGGGTCGTCGTACTGGGAGAGGATCACCACGCCCGTGCCGGGGTGCAGCTTGCGGACCTCTTTGGCGGCGTCGATGCCCTCCCGTTCGAAATTGGGCGGCATTCGGATATCGGTGACTACTACCTGGGGTGCAGTAGCGCCGGCCCCCGCGACGAGCTCGTCATAGTCCGCCGCGACCCCCACGATCTCGAAGTCGGGCTCCATCGACAACAACGCCCTGACTCCCTCGCGGACGATCAGGTTGTCATCGGCCAGAAAGATGGTGAGAGGCCCAGCCATGGAGTCATTGTGCCGCCTCCGGTGGCAACCCAGGAAGGAGGCAGACCTGTCATCCGAGAGGGGGGCCAGCCCCCGACCGCCGGCCCTTGGGCTCTACAGGCAGGGCCCGGTCGGCGTGCCGCCGCCACCTTTCTGGTACACGAGGTTGAGGGTCGCTCCGTGCAGGGTCGTCCGCCTGCCGGTTGGCGATCTCCACTGGGCAGTGAAGTTATGGCCGTCGGAGCCTTCGAAGGTGCCGGATCCCGACAGGAAAGTGAACGAGAAAGAGCGCTGCCGGGGAGTGGGGTTGAAGAACACCTTGCCCGGAGCCACCGCGGGCACGGCATCGATCAACAGGCGGAATTGGACCGGCGCTCCGGTCACCGTGACGCTCAGGGTGGCGCTCACTTCCTTGATCGCGCAGACGTTCAGCCGAAGGCCGGGAGCGCGGCGCCAAGATGTGGAGGACGTGGAGGCCCTTCCGTGGTGCACGACGCCCTTTTGGTGATCGACTCTCGACCGCATCGGGGTCCTTGCCGCAAAGACCACCAACGGGATGGCAACAACGACCGCTGTTAACGCCGCAACTATTCCGATCCTGCGCATGATCGCCTCCGATCTGTGGACGCACCCTTCCCTGGGCGACCTATCGAGCCGTCTGAGCGTCACTCGGCCCGCCCCGGCGGTCGTATGTTAATCAGGATCTGCTTCCGAGGACGAGGAGAGATAGACAATGACCAGCCACCCAGGCGTTCTGGACGAAGAGAACCGCTCGAAGCGCGATGAGCTCGTGGAACTGCTTACCACTGCGTATTGGATGGAGATCGAGACGGTGATGAACTATCTCGCAAACTCGATCAATCCTGATGGGATCCGGGCCCGCGAGATCATCGCTTCGCTCGTCCAGGACATCCAGGAGGAGCTCAATCATGCCCAGCTGTTTGGCCACCGCATCAAAGAGCTTTACGGCATCGTTCCGGGATCCCTTTCATTCTCGCCCGAGCAGAAGTACCTGCAGCCTCCAGAGCATCAGACCGACATAACCCATGTGATCCAAGGAGTCATCGAAGCGGAGAACGGTGCCATCGAGCACTACAACCACATCATCGGTTTCTGCGATGGCTTCGACTACGTCACTCAGGACATGGTGATCGACATCCTCCGCGAGGAGGAGGGCCACAAACGCCTGTTCGAGGGTTTCCTGCGCGAATACGAGGCAAAAGAGTCCTGATCGAGGCCATCTCGGGGCGGGCGCCGAAAGAAGACATCGCCGCCCTCCAGCAACGACAGAAGGCGGTCAGGCTCGAGTACCTGACCATCGGATGGATGGTCGTCGAGACGGCCGCAATCGCCGCAGGCATCGCCGCGCATTCGGTCGCTCTCACGGGATTCGGTCTGGACTCAGTGATCGAGATAGCGGCCGCAGCAGTGGTCCTGTGGCAGCTCGCCAGCCGCGATGAGCATCGAGCCCACACCGCTCATCGCCTGATCGGCGCAAGTTTGTACGCGTTGGCCGGCTACATCGCGGCCGACTCCATCTACACGATCGCCCGCCAGGAGCAGCCCGAACATTCTGTCGTCGGGATAGCTATCGCGCTAGCCGCGCTGGCCATCATGCCGGTGCTTGCCCGGGCGAAGCGGCGATTGGGACGGCAGATGGGAAATCCTGCATTGGTCGCCGATGCCTCGGAGTCATCGCTGTGCGCCTACCTGTCGGCGATCCTGCTGGTTGGCTTGGCCTTGAACGCCGCACTCGGTTGGTGGTGGGCAGACCCCGTGGCTGGTCTCGGAATCGCCATGTTCGCCCTTCGCGAGGGCCGGGAGGCGTGGGCAGAGAAGGACTGCTGCTAGCGACTACTGCGACCGTTCCGCACGGTCGGCGTTCGCACGCATCGCGCTGGCGATGAACTCGGCCAGCCCTGGCGCGATCTCTTCGTAGCGAGCCCGGAAGCGCGGATCGAAGACGAACATCTCGGCAAGTCCCCGGTGCATCTGGGAGCTGCACTCGTAGAAATTGCGGGTGATCTGCTGGCGGTGTTCCTCGGCAAGAGCCATCGCCTCCTCGCTTTCGGGGTCGATGCCGGCGCTAACGGCGCTCGCAAAGCGAGCATCGAGGTCTGCTCCCTCGGCTTTGATCCTGAGCCAGTCCTCTTTCGTATAGCCGGCGGCACGCTTTTGCGACTGGGTATAGGCCTCGCTGCCGCCCCAGCGCTGTCCCGCCTCCTCGGCGTAGTCCTCCGGCTTCCAATCTCCGAAAACCTCGAACCGCTCTTCGGGAGTCAATGAGATTCCCATCTTCTGCACCTCCATCGTGTACTCGATCGCAGCCACCATGGCCTCTAATCGTTTGATTCTCACCGTCAAGAGTTCGTGCTGGCGCCGCAAGTGGTCAACAGAATCCACGCCCGGAGCGCTCAGGATCGCCCCGATCTCCTCCAGGGGAAAATCAAGCTCCCGATAGAAGAGGATCTGCTGCAAGCGCTCGAGATCGGACCCGTCGTACAGGCGATACCCCGCTTCGCTCCGCCCCTGTGGGCGCAGCACCCCGATCGCGTCATAGTGATGAAGCGTCCTGACCGTAACGCCTGTCAATCGGGCCACCTCGCCCACCGAATACGTGACCCTTGTTTCCGCTTCGTTTCTCATCGCAGCCTCTTCAAGTCGGTGCATCGAGGCCAGCATGACCCCTGACGCGGCGTGAGAGTCAAGATACCGGCGGGGGGCCGAGCACGGAGCCTGCGCTCGCGGCCGACTCGGAATAATGTCGGGAGTTCCCTCAGGGTCGGACCGAAAGGCGGACCATGCAGCTAGAACTGGAGTCGGAAACCTCGCTCTCACCCGAACAGACCGTCGCCGCCCTCACGGACTTCTCCCCTGCGCGGCCCCAGATGTGGACCGGCATCTCTCCGCAGTACTACGAGGTGTACACGGTCGGCGAAACCAGCGCCGATGTGCGAGAGGGAACCAAGCGCGGCGGCCTCAATGTGTGGGCCAAGGAGCACTACGACTGGTCGGAGCCCGGCACGGTGAGTTGGACGGTTAAGGAGAGCAACTTCTGCACACCGGGGAGTTACGTGAGGGCCGATATCCGGCCCCGCGAGGGAGGTGGCAGCGTTATCAAGTGCACCTGGGACCGCACTCCGACGTCCGCCTCGGGTCGCTTCATCTTCGCCATCATGAAGCTGTCACGGGGAAAGGCGATCGAGAGTTCGATGCGCAAGGGCCTCGGCAACTACGAGCGGGAGTTGTCCAGCTAACAAGGTTTTTGGCACTCGTCAACTCCAGTTGACAGATTCATGTTGTCAACCTAGGATGACAACCATGGATCAGGCTACGAAACTCGCATCGGCTTCCGGCGCTAAAGATCCCGACATCGGGCTTCGAGCCGTCGCGGCCCTTCGGCGTTTGCTCGAACGGTTGGAAACCGTCCAGGTGCGGAATGCTCGCAACCAGGGTTGGTCGTGGCAGGACATCGCCGAGGCGTTAGGGGTGAGTCGTCAGGCAGTGCACAAGAAGTACAGCGGACACCGATCTGATCTCCGGAGGTAGCGATGTTCGAGCGCTTTCTTGAGTCCGCCCGCCAGATCGTTGAGGACGCACAGGCTCAGGCGGTGAGGATGGAGCAAAGGCAAGTGAGGGCGGAGCACCTTCTGCTGGCCCTCGCCAGCGTCAACCAAGGGATCGCCGCCCGCGTTCTGTCAGGCAACGGCCTGACCCCGCAGAAGATCGAGGAAGCGATTTCGGCAACGATCGCACTCGAGTCCGGCGACGGCCCCGTCACTCGTGCAGACGCCGAGGCTTTGAAAGCGATAGGCATCGACCTTGACGAGATCCTTCGCAAGGTCGAAGGAATCACAGGTGCCCAGTCTGCGGGCGTTACGGCGGGCCGGCGCCGTGGCTTCCTTGCGAAACACCTTCCCTTTTCACCTGATGCAAAGCGCGCGATCGTTGCCGGTGTGACCGAAGCTAAACAGCGCAGGGACGGCTACATCAGCGCCGAACATCTCCTACTGGGCGTTCTCTCGCAAGAGAAGAGTGTCGCTGTGGAACTGTTGCGTTTGCTCGATACGACTGCGGAGGATCTTCGGGCTCAGGTTCTCACCACGATGAAGAGGGCTTCATAGCTCCCAGGCCTTGTCCCTCTTCGCCGGCCGGACCTACGCCGGCGCTCCGAGGGAAAGGGTGTTTCCGTCAGGATCCTTGAAGAAGGCAACTTTCCCATCGGGGAACGACGCAATGCCTCTCTCATCCGTCACTAGCGGTGGCTGGTCGTACCGTTCGAAGGTGACGCCCTTCGCGGCGAGCTCGGTAACGGTCGCCTCCAAGTCATCCACCTGCCAACCTGCCAGGGTCGCTTGGGATTGCCCCGCGTTGCTGGGTGAGGGATAGACATGGACCGAAGTATTTCCACCACACCGATAAGTGCGGCCACCGTCTGAGGCATCCTCGCCGCCGCTTAGGCCGAGCTTTCCTTCGTAGAACTCCTTCGCCCGGCCCATATCCGACACGGCTATGGTTACGCCTACGTCGTACTTGCTCAGACTCATCGTTTCCTCCTTAGTTT
>DATAPE010000296.1:0-11948 GCA_036265345.1 Actinomycetota bacterium | reverse complement strand
GCCTTCTCGGTGATGCTGGCGGCCGGTCTCAAGGGGATCGACGAGGCCTACGAGATCCCTGACGAGGCCACCGACAACATCCATGAGATGAGCGACACCGAGCGCCGCGCCCGCGGCATCGCGAAGCTGCCCGACGACCTGAACGACGCGTTGCGAGAGATGGAGAACTCGGAGTTGGTCGCCGAAGCTCTCGGCGAGCAGGTGTTCGAGTATCTCCTGCGGAACAAGAGAGCCGAATGGGATCAGTACAAGGAATATGTCTCGCCCTACGAGACCGCTAGGTACCTACCAATTCTGTAGTTCCGCCTCCGGGTAACACGGCCTTCCCGTTCGGTTTGTCGGACGGGTGGTAGCGCTTGGTTGCCGGCACACGAGTCGCTCCCACCCAACGCGGCCCCCAGTAGTAGTGGTCGTACACGGAATCGATGTGGATGCCGCTCGACGATGTTGCCGAGATGAAGTGGCCATGTCCGATATAGATCCCGGTATGACCAACGCGGGCTCCGCCCGTGCTGAAGAAGACGAGGTCGCCCTTTTTCAGGTGCGTCCGCTTCCAGATCCTCTTGTAGCCCTGACGATGTCCTAGATCGAACTGCACGGCCGCCGAGTGGGGCAGCTCTGCGCCATTGTTGTGGAAGGTCCAGAGGGTGAAGCCGGAGCAATCGAATCCATCGGGAGAGGTGCCGCCCCAGACGTAGGGGACGCCTAGCTCACGCTTCGCGCGGTGCTTGATGTGCTGCCGTTCCTTGCGCCAGTCGCTGAAAGTATGAGCTGAAGCTACGTTGCCAATCGTCAAAAGCAATGCCCCCAAAAGTCCGAGGGCCAGGTACTTCAGAAACCGAAGACTTAGCCTGCTACCCGTGATTCCCACCTCCTCATTCGATGTGTCCACTGAGGGACAGCGCCGTGATGTCCCTCGGCACTTCGGGCCGTGATGTCCCTCGGCACTTCGGCGACCCTAGGTAAGGAGGCCGGGTGCTCCTAGGGGAGAGAGCGCGAAAAAATGACCGGAAGTTTTGTGAAGCGGCGATAAAGCCATCAGGCCAGGTCTCTGATAAGGGCACCGCCCGAGTGGACGGCTGATGGGGGCGCCGGGAGCGTTCGAGGACCGCCGTTCGGCGCTCTGCATGGGGAGTGCGACGCTGGGCGACCTGGTGGACGCCGATGACCGGGCGGCCTTCCTGCTGGAGTCGGACCACCCTCTTCTCGATCGCGCCGGCTACCTGGAAGCCATGGAGATCGCTTACAGAGGGGGCGGGATAGGCGAGCTGCGTCGGGAGAAACGGCGCCGGATTGCTGCCATCGCTGCCAGCGATTTCAACGGTGACGCCTTGTTCGACGAGGTCGTTGCCGCCCTTTCCGATCTGGCGGATGCCTGCTTGAGCGTTGGTCTTCAACATGTTGGTGCTCCGGCAGGCATGGCTGTCATCGCCATGGGAAAGCTCGGGGGGAGAGAGCTGAACTATGCCTCTGACATCGACGTGATGTTCGTGGTCGATGCCGACGCGCTTACCGCGGCCAAGGCGGTAGAGCTTCTTATCCAAGAGCTCGGGGGGGCCGCGCCGGAAGGACAGGCCTACCGCATCGACACGAACCTTCGCCCCGAAGGACGCAATGGCCCCCTGCTTCGATCGTTGGAGGGTTACTCCGAGTACTACCAGCGCTGGGCAAAGCCATGGGAGTACCAGGCGCTCATAAAAGCGCGCTGTGCCGCGGGGAACGAGACGGTGGGGACCAACCTCGTCGAGACCGTTAGTCCGCTGGTGTTTCCCGAAAGCGTTGGTGAGGAACGCGTGTCGGAGATCAGGAGGATGAAGGAACGACTCGAGAGTCATGCGGTCCGCTCGGCACGCCGGTCCAAGACCTCGGAAGTCGGCGATGTGAAACTTGGACCCGGGGGGATCCGTGACATCGAGTTTGCGGTGCAACTTCTGCAGCTGGTGCACGGCGGGAGCGATCCGTCGGTACGCGATCGGGCAACCTTGTCCGGGCTGCAGGCTCTCGTGCAGGGCGGGTACGTGGCGGAGGAAGACGGAGCCGCTCTTGATGTTGCCTACCGATGGCTGAGGACCGTTGAGCATCGTCTCCAGCTGTGGAAAGAGCGCCAGGTCCATCAGCTGCCGGCCGACGATGAGGGGCGGGCGCGACTCGCCCGCAGTCTGGGGTTCAAGGACTCGCCTGCAATGAGTGCAACTGCTCGTTTCGAGACCGCGCACGCGGGTGTGCTCTCCGACACACGAGCGCGCTTCGACAAGCTTTTCTACCGGCCGATGATCGAATCCCTGGGAGGCACGCGGCCGGGCCGGCTGTCGGAGGATGCACTGAAGGATCGGTTACGCGTGCTGGGATTCCGCGATGTGGACCGGGCAGCCAGGACCTTGCACGAGATGGTAGCGGGCACGTCGCGGCGGGCCAAGCTCTTCAGCGTTCTCTCCCCTGCCTTCCTGCGGAGCGTCGCGTCCTCCCCGCTTCCCGATGAGGGCCTGTTCTCCTTCTTGCGGCTGGGTGACGCTCTGGATCGGCGGATCGGGCTGCTCGGAGCCCTGCGTGACAATCCTCCCGCCATCGCCGTGCTTGCCAGGGTGTTGGGGAGCGGTCGCCTTCTCGGTGAGATCCTGACCCACGCTCCCGAGGAGGTCTCGGCGGTGGCCGAGCCGGAGGGCCCCCCTCCTCCGAAAGATCACGACCGTCTCAAAACCGAAGCGGCCGGCTCGCTGGCATGGCGCGAGCCGGGGAACAAACTCGATGGACTCCGAAGGTTCAAACGCAAAGAGATGTTCCGCATCTCCGTGGCAGACATCGCGGACGTTATCGATGTGGAGGAGACCGGCGCCGCCCTGTCGGATCTGGCCGAGGCGTGCCTCGAGGCCGCGCTGGATGGCCGCGGCGAGGGCTTCGCGATCATCGGGATGGGCAAGCTGGGGGGCCGCGAGCTCAACTACTCGTCCGACCTGGACGTCATGTTTGTCTACGACGACCCGCTCCAAGATCCCGAGGACCTGGCGAGCGCTTTGCTGCGCGCCATCGGGGAGGTGACGCCCGAGGGACAGGCCTTCAGGATCGATCCGAGCATCAGGCCCGAGGGCAGGGCCGGCCCCCTGGCGCGTTCGCTGTCCTCCTACCTCGAGTACTACCGGCGGTGGGCCCAACCGTGGGAGCGTCAGGCGCTGACCAAGGCGCGAACGGTGGCCGGCGACTTCGAGCTGGGTGACCGATTCGTCGGCGCGGCGCAAGAGATCGCTTATCCCGGCACGCTGACCAACGCAGAGCTTCGTGAGATCCGTCATCTCAAAGCTCGGATGGAGCGAGAGCGGGTTACCCGGGGATCGGATCCCAAGCGCGACATGAAGATGGGGCCGGGGGGAGCGTCAGACGTCGAGTTTGCGGTCCAGCTGGCCCAGCTGCGCTTCGGTCACGATCACCCAGAGCTACAGACATCAAGCACGCTGGGCGCGTTGCAGGCTTTGTGCGACGCTGGGATCGTCCCGGACGGCGATGCAGCGCGCCTGGCGGAGGCCTATCGTTTCGTGGCCAAGGTGCGCAACCGTTTGTTCTTCATGATCGGTCGCCCGACCGACGTGCTGCCGGTCAAGCCGGAGCAGCTGGAAGCATTAGGGGTGGCGCTCGGCTATTCCTCTCAACCTCGCCAGGAGCTCCAAGAGGACTACCTTCGAGTTACGCGCCGCGCGCGAAAGATCGCAGAACCTTTGATCTACGGCTGAAGCCATAAAGGCGCGTCAGAGAATGGGTGGGCTAGCCCAACCCCCCCTTGCTGCGATGACGGCTGGTGACTGGGTGGCGTGTCATTCCTTAGTAGCACCTGACCCCGGCGAGGGAGCAGACTCCGATGCCGTCACGGTGTTTGACGTTGTCATGCACCCTCACGTTGGACAGGTGATAGCCGCTGGTCCCGGCGCGTGTGTCTTCCCAAACGTGGATGCCCTTATGGCCATTGCCGCCCAGAACGTTTCCGTAGATATCGGTGTCCTTGGAGTCGTTGACGTTTATCCCAGCGTGGTACTTCCACACGAGCAGGTTGTTGTATCGAACGGTGTTGTTGGCTATCACCGCCGGCCCCCGGCCCAGCTCGAGGTGGATCCCCGTCAGGGTGTTGTACTCGACATCCGACCGCACGACCTTGAAGGCACCACAGTCTCGGTCACAGTGGATGCCGTTGCCGGCGTTGTGATCCACTCGTGAATCAGTGACTGTGATGGGGTGGACCGACTTGATACCGGCCGATACGTAGTCCGGCCCGCTGACCGCGGACCCGTTGTGGTCGACGCGGGAATGGGTGACCTTGAGGAGGCCGGTAACGCCGCCGATACCGGCTCGTCCGTTGTGGTAGATCCTCACGTTGTTCACGGTGAGATCGATGCCGCCGTGTATCCCCTCGCCGGTAGGTCCGCAGTTGGTACCGGCACATCTGTTCACCCCGCCCGAGATCGTGAGGTTCCTTATAGTCACCCCGGATGCCTTGCGTAGCTCGAAGATCACTTCGAGTGTTTTAGTTCGTATCTGCACCTTGCCGCGCTTCGATGTGCCTTCGATCGTGACATGCGACGCCGGATTCATAGAAGCCGACGGGTGATAAGTGCCCGGCGAGATGCAGATCGTGCTGCCGGCGGGGGCCTTGTTGACGATCGCGGCAAGGTCGTCCCCGGGCACCACGCAACTGGAGGCACGGGAGAGAGGCACGAGGGCAGTAAGACAGCTCGCGAGGAGCGCCAACAATAAGAGCGGTTGCCTTGCCTGGAACGGCCTATCGACTAGCACCTAAGGGTCACCGAGATCCACTCCCGCAGACGAAACTTCGGAACCCTCGCAAGGGGCCATCCTCCTTGGGCACGTCCAGATTTACCCGGAGTGTACTGATTTATTTTGCCATCCCAAGCCATTTGGCTCAGTGATCGTGTTCACAGCGATCGTGTTCATAGCTTGCTTCGGTGGCATCTGGCGCGTATGAGTCATGTTGTGTGGCGCCGCCCCCAGCTGCGCCCTCCGGTTTAGCGGGGAGCCTGGGAGGCGAGCCTGAGGAGCGGATCGACCTGGTCGCGCCAGTTGTCATCGTGACGTTGCCCGGGTCCCGCCAGGTCGATTGCAAAAATGCCCGCGAAGGCCACGCACCAGTCCAGGAGCCGGGCCTCGTCCACGCCGATCGCCGGCGCGAGGACGGCGGCGCGCGCCTCTATCGTGAGGATGCCGGCGGCTCGCCAGACGAGGAGATCGATAGCCTCGTAAGCGGGATCACCCAAACAACCGGCGGGATCGATGGCGACCAGGCCGCGCTCTCCGCCGTCGAGCACGTTTACGGGGGTCAGGTCGCCGTGGAGTAGAACGGGTCGAGAGTGTTCCGCCGCGAGCCGAGCGGCAAGCCTGCGGGCACGCTCGTAGAGATCTTCGGGCACCAACTCGATCAACCCGGGGTGAAGCCGTCGGAGTCGCGCAGTGGAGTCGAAGATGTATGCGATGAACTGCGACAGCGGTGGGAACTCCGCTGAAGGGGTAGCAGGAGTTTGCAGCGAGCTCATGAGTTCGGCGACGCTTTCTATCGATGGGTAGCCGGAGGTGTCGCGGAGCATCACCCCCGGCTCTATGGCCTCCGTAAGGAGAGCACCCACCGCCAAGTCGACCTCGTAGACCGAGGGGACGTGGCGGGTCGCCCAGCTCCGGAGCGCCGCGGCCTCCCGCTCGAGGCGGTCGCGATTCGGCGTGATCTTGAGCACCGCCGAGCGTCCATCGGCGGTGTCGCATCGGACGATTACCGACATGCTGCCGTGAGGAATCAGCTCCCCGAACTCGAGTCCCCAGCGTTCCGCAAGCGTGTCGAGAACCGTGGGTGCCTCGTCCAGCCAGGGCTCGACGTCGTCACCGAAGCGCACCCTGAGGCGACGACGAACACTTTCGTCGAGGTTAGGGACGACGCGGCTCACGCGGGAGGTCATCCTGACCCGGTAGATGCCAGGTCAGGACGCTCCGGCTCTAGATGTCGTAGTAAAGGTAGAACTCCCACGGATGTGGCCGCAGACGAAGTTCGTCGACTTCGTGCACTCGCTTGTAGTCAACCCAGTGGTCGATCACGTCCTGTGTGAAGACCCCACCATCGAGCAGGAAATCGTGGTCCGTTTCCAGCGCATCGAGGGCCTCGTTCAGAGACCCAGGTACCTGGGGCACGGCCGCCAGCTCCTCGGGAGGCAGATCGTAGAGGTCCCTGTCGACGGGTTCGGGGGGCTCGATCTTGTTCTTTATCCCGTCCACCCCCGCCATCAGAAGTGCGGAGAAAGCGAGATAGGGATTGCACGACGGGTCGGGACAGCGGAACTCGATGCGCTTTGCCTTTGGCGACTTCGAATACAGCGGGATGCGGACCGCCGCCGACCGGTTCCGCTGCGAGTAGACGAGATTGACCGGCGCTTCATAACCCGGGACCAACCGCTTGTAGGAGTTGGTGGTTGGCGCGGCGAGGGAAAGCAACGCGGGCGCGTGCTCCAAGAGGCCCCCGATGTACCAGCGAGCGGTGTCGGACAGCTGCGCGTACCCGAGCTCGTCGAACATCAAAGGCTCGTCTTCCTTCCACAGTGACTGGTGAACGTGCATGCCAGAACCGTTGTCCTGGAAGATCGGCTTTGGCATGAAGGTCGCCGTCTTGCCGTGCGTAAGGGCGACGCTCTTGACGACGTACTTGTAGAGCATCAGGCGGTCGGCCATCTTGAGCAAGGGCGCGAATCCCAGGTCGATCTCCGCCTGGCCGGCGGTTCCCACCTCGTGGTGGTGCACCTCGACCGGGATCCCGAGCTCGCGCAAGACCAGGACCATCTCACTGCGCATGTCCTGGTAGTGATCCATCGGCGGGACGGGGAAGTAGCCCTCTTTGTAACGGGGCTTGTAGCCGAGATTGTGCCCCTCTTCTTCGGCCCCCGAGTTCCAGACGCCCTCCACCGCGCCGATGTAGTGGTACGCCGAGTGCTGGTTCTGATCGAACCTGATCGAGTCAAAGATGTAGAACTCGGCCTCGGGGCCGAAGTAAGCGGTATCGGCGATGCCGGTTCCCTTCAGATAGTCCTCGGCTTTGCGGGCGATGTAGCGCGGGTCGCGTGTGTAGAACTCGCCGGTCACAGGGTCCTTGACGAAGGCGTGGATCGTCAGCGTGGGATGGGCACGGAATGGATCCATGACCGCTGTCTCGGTGTCGGGAACGAGGATCATGTCCGATTCCTGTATCTCCTGGAAACCTCGGATCGACGACCCGTCGAAGCCAAAGCCGTCTTCGAAATCCTCTTCTCTGACCTGATCGAAGGGCAACGAGAAGTGTTGCATCAAGCCAGGCAGATCAGAGAAGCGGATGTCAAAGAACTGTGCACCGCTGTCCTTGCCTAGCTTTAGTACATCTGATGCGCTTGCAACCATGAGCCCTCCCAGCAGTGAGATGGTGCCTTCTCAGCCCGTCGCGGGCAGATTAGCGGGGGGCTATGTCGCGCTCATTTCGCCGGTGTTACGTCCTCGTTAACCGCGTCCGATGGTTGCTTTGTTGTGTGGGCAAAAGGGGTCGCGAGGCAACTCAACCTCACCTGTCAGATTGGCCGATCCAGCGGGCTAGACGCTTGGCTTCCTCGTCGTAGACGTTGGTAACGCCATCGACGATGAGGCGCTCGACCTTTCCGCCTATGAACGGAAAGTTCACCCGGGCATCCCCGGAAACGACGCGGTTCGTCTTCTCTCCATCAGCACGCAGGGTCACCGCGCCGTTCGCGGAGATGATGCTTGCAGCGACCTCGGGGATGATGGTCCATTTCCACTTCATGTCATCGGGATGCCATGTCGATTCTTCGACCCACGCTGGATCGGAGTTGCCGAGGATCGCCCCAGCCGGCCCTGCAAAGGTCGCGTCCAGCACGCACCTCACCCGGCGCACTACCAGCCCGTCGCGCTCCTCTTGGGCCAGCACCGTGCGACTCTTCAAGGGCCCGATCCCATCCAGCGACTCCTGGTAATCGCGATCCAGGATCGCTTCTGCCACTAAAGCGACCGGGGCCTCGAAATTATGGTGCAGCTCGAATCTCACGGGCGCGGAGAATACTCGGGCCATGACCAAGGTTTTGCTGATCTCGAACCCCACCGCGCGGGCAACCGAGCATCGGGTGATCGAGCAGGTGACCCAAACGTTGACGGGTCGATTCACGCTCGAGATGGCGGAGAGCGCCGCGCGTGACGATTCGACCCGGCTGGCACGCGACGCCGTGACGTCCGGCTTCGACGCGGTCATAGCTCTTGGTGGAGACGGGACGGTGAACGAGGTAGCCCAGGCCCTCGTGCACACCGACGTCGCTCTGGGGATCATCCCCGCCGGCACTACCAATGTGATGGCGCGGTCCATAGGGATCCCCCCCGACCCCCGCGACGCCTCCGCTTTCCTTGCTTCCCGGCTCGATCGGGGCGGCCGCCGGCGTATCAATGTCGGTCGGATCGGCGCGCGCTACTTCTTATTCGGCGCGGGGATGGGGCTGGATGCGGAGGTGATCCGCGCGGTTGAAGAACGACCTGAGAGGAAGAGGAGGCTAGGCCACCTCTTCTTCTTGCAACAGGCGCTCGTGACGGCTGGCCGGCACCGAGGTGTCGCACCCACGATCTCGATGACCGTCGAAGGAAGCGCGACCGAAATGGTTGCGCTCGCCCTCTGTGCGAACGCTGGTCCCTTTACTTACTTCGGCAAGCACCCGCTGCACGTGTTCCCGCACGTCGACCTGCGCCAGGGGCTTGATGTATTTGGGTTGAGTCGCATCGGATGGACGACGGTCCCCCGGCTTGGCTGGGCGTTCCTTGTGACCCGATCGCACATCGGTTGGCCGACGGCTAAGTATCACCATGATGTTGGTTCGGTAGAGCTGCGCGCCGCGGCCCCCGTTCCGGTTGAGGTAGATGGGGACTACATCGGCGAGTGGGACCAGGCCAGCGTGCGCCTGATCCCACAAGCATTGGAGCTACTGCTGTGACCCTGCGTCCTTCTGGTGCGCGTAGATGTCGATCTCAGATTCGTGGTATTGCGGCAGATCGGTGGCGTTCTCCACGTTGAAGCCGTACTCGTAGACGAGCGACCCGCCATAGAAGGACCCGGCCGAGACCAGAGCAAGCGCAACAAGCGACAGGATCAGGACCAACGGCTTGGTGTAGCCGTCGCTCCATTCAGAGAGCCGCACGATGACGTCGATGATGATGATCACGGTGGTGGTCAACATGAGGGCCATATGTGAGTTGGCGGTGCGCCACACCTGCGTGTGTTTGGGAGTCGACTTCAGCCAATCCCAGAAACCGGTCAGGGCGGTCAGTAGCGACACCACACCGCCGGCGATCATCACGTAGGTCGCGGCGCGAAAGAAGTCGGTCGCCGTTCTGCTGTGGTCGCCTTTGATGAACGAGACAAGATCGAATAGACCCGCCAGGATGTAAGCAGTAACCGGAAAGTCGGTCAGCGGCGGATGAAAGGGCTTACCCGCAAACCCCCGGATCCCTTTGAACTTGCGGCCCTTCATCGAGATCGACGGGCCCCATGCAAACCATTTCGCCATTCCCTACTCCTTTCGTTGCTTCCCTGTCACGGTTTGGTCTCATCGCGCCTCTTCAAGCCTGATGCAGCAACGCCCGGGGGCCGGGTCGAGAGTGGCGTGGGCCCCCTTCGCTTCGAGACCCTCCAGCACTCCCTGGATGAAAGCAAGGTTCATCCTGCACACCAGCTCCGGCGCATGCCTCGCTACCTCGTGGAAGGGACAGTTGCGCAGCCGCACCGATCCGGTCTCGCGCTCTTCAGCGGGTTCGAAGCCGTGGTGCCCTAATAGCCTCAGCGCGGTGGTGAAAGGAGGCTCGGTCTCGGAGCTCGGGGCGAGCCGGCCGAAAGCGACGCCTTTGCGCCCCGCGATCGCACATGCCACCGCCTCGGCCCCGCCGTCCGCCACGGCCTCGGCCAGCACCTCGGCCAGAAGGTCGTAGCGACGCTCCGGGATGCTGATGTCCACCGTCACCTCGGAGGGCTCGTACAGCTTGGAGCTCCGCCCAGCACGGTGCGGGGGCCGGCCCACCGGGTGAGCGTAGGAGGCATTCAAGAGGCCCTTTTCCACTAATTTATCTAGGTGGAATGCAGCGAGCTTGTGCGAGATCCCTACCGCTGCGGCGGCTTCGTCCCGGGACACGGGGTGGCTCTGGGCCCTTATAAAGAGGTACATCCGCTGCCTGAGGTCGTCATCCAAGGCTCCGATCGCTGCCGACCCCTGCTCCAAGCCTCGCATTGCCACAGCCTAAATCACTAACAAGCCTTAGCGCAATCACCCACGGGGTTCACGCGAGCTTGGCTACGCAAACCGTGGCTCTGCGATTACGAAATTGAGTTTGTCCCGAGGCCCTGTGGCCGGAGCCAAATGGTCGCGCGGTTCCATGTAGAGGACCCAGGGGCGCGTCCCTTACGCTTGGGCCCATGCCCACCCAGGAAGAGATCTCAGAAGTCCTCGGCGAGATCCAGGACCCGGAGCTGCACCGGGGCCTCAACGAGCTCAATATGGTCAGAAATATCGCCATCCAGGGGACCGAAGTCTCGGTTCTGATCGCCCTGACCATCGCCGGCTGCCCCCTCAAGTCGTATTTCACCGACGTCGTTCCGGCGAAGCTGAAGGATCGCTTCCCCGAGATCACCCACGTGAACGTCGAGCTCACCTCGATGACGGACGAGGAACGGCAATCCCTGGTCGGCGGGCTCCGCAAGGACACTCCGGCCCCCTTCGCTCGCTCCGATTCCCCCACCCAGGTCATCGCGGTGGGATCCGGCAAGGGCGGAGTAGGGAAATCGACCACGACCGTGACCCTTGCAGCTTCGCTCGCCAAGCTCGGCCACTCGGTCGGGTTGCTCGATGCCGATGTGTGGGGCTTCTCGATCCCGCGCATGCTGGGCATCCACGAACGTCCGACAGTCGTGGGCGACATGATCATGCCGCCGGAGATGTTCGGGGTGAAGGTCGTTTCGATCGGGCTCTTCACGGCCGAGGACAACCCGGTCGTGTGGCGAGGGCCGATGCTGCACAAGGCACTTCAACAGTTCCTCACCGACGTTCACTGGGACGAGCCCGACTACTTGTTGATCGACTTACCTCCCGGCACGGGTGACGTTTCGATCTCGATAGCGCAATTCCTCCCCGGCGCCGGCATGGTTATCGTCACCACTCCCCAAGCGGTGGCCGAGAAAGTGGCGCAACGCGCAGGGTTCATGGCCGAGAAGACCGGCCTCAACGTCCTCGGGGTGGTCGAGAACATGTCCTTCTTCCGGGGCAACGACGGTGTTGCCTATCCGATCTTCGGCAGCGGCGGCGGGGCCAGTCTGGCGGAAAAGCTGCACGTTCCCCTGCTGGGCCAGATCCCCATCGATCCGCAACTACGAGAGCTCGCCGACGCCGGCGCCCCCATAGTGCTTCAGGCTCCCGACAGCGAAGCCGCGCAGAGCATCGAAACGACGACGAAGGAACTCGTCAACATCCTGCCTCCGAAACCAAAACCAACCAAGCGGATCTCGCTTCCGCTGATCCCGATCACTCCCGCCGCGGACGGGCACGGCGCGCACGTGCACCAACACCAGCACTAAGCACCGCGGATATGACGCTGCGTGACGCGTGGCGCGGCGAAAGCGACAACTGGCTGCGTTTCGCAAGGACTCCCGGCCACGACCGCTATTACTTCCTGCTCAACCTGCCCCGCTTTCTCGAGCTCTTACCTCCGCCGGGCAAGCTGACCATCGACGTTGGTTGCGGCGAGGGTCGTTTGGGGCGGGAGCTCGCGCAGCGCGGTCACCGCGTGCTCGGCCTCGATACATCTGAGCCAGCGGTGCGAGCGCTGAACGCGTCATCCGGCGGCGCGCTCGGAGTGGTGGGCGATGCTGGGCAGCTTCCCTTCAGGCCGGCCTCCGCAGATCTCGT
>DATAPE010000295.1:0-11535 GCA_036265345.1 Actinomycetota bacterium | reverse complement strand
CGAGGTCAATCCGCGGTTCCGGCGCAAGCTCGAAGACGCCGGGTTCGTGTGCTCCGGTGAGTCTCCTAACGGAACCTTGGTGGAGATCATCGAGCTGCGTGACCACCCCTGGTTCGTGGCCAGTCAGTTCCACCCGGAATTCAAGAGCCGGCCCGACCGGGCACATCCGTTGTTCAGAGACTTCGTGGGGGCGGCCATCGCCACCCGTCGCCGGGAAACCCCGGCACTCGGCGATGCGGAGCCGGTGAGCACCTCGCATAGCAGCTCATCCGCCACCTGAACCTCTTGCCGGAGGCGCGAGTCCGGTGGTGACCGCCCGCGGGTAGGGTTCGGCCTGTGAGAGTAGGAGCTCCGCGCGAGCTGAAGGACAACGAATACCGGGTGGCGATCACCCCGGCGGGGGTTCGCGAGCTCGTGGTGCAAGGGCACGAAGTGGTGATCGAGAAGGGGGCCGGGCGCGGCTCGAGCATCGCCGACTCTGACTTCGAGCGCGCCGGCGCTTCGATCGTTCCCGACGCCGATGTGCTGTTCGAGACCTCCGATATGGTTCTGAAGGTCAAGGAGCCCATCGAGGAGGAATTCCACAGGCTGCGCGACGGCCTTCTGCTCTTCACCTACCTGCACCTGGCCGCCAGCCGCCCGGTGACCGATGCGTTGATCGACTCGGGCACGACAGCGGTGGCGTACGAGACCGTCGAGATGACGGACGGGTCGCTCCCATTGCTGGCGCCGATGAGCGAGGTGGCCGGACGGATGGCTCCCCAGGCCGGAGCCGTTCATCTCCAGCGGGAGCACGGCGGCCGAGGAGTGCTGCTGGGAGGGGTCTCGGGGGTACGGCCGGGGCGGGTAGTGGTCCTGGGCGCCGGGATGGCGGGGATGAACGCTGCGTGGATAGCCCAGGGCATGGAAGCAGAAGTCATCGTCCTGGACAAGAACATCAACAAGCTTCGGGACATCGATCGGATCCATCAGGGCAAGATCCTCACCCTCGCGTCCAACCGGCTGTCGGTTGAGGAAACCGTGATCTCGGCGGACCTGGTGATCGGTGCGGTGCTCATCCCGGGGGCCAAGGCACCCAGGTTGGTCGACGAGCAAACCATCAAGCAGATGCGCCCGGGGGCTGTCGTGGTCGACATCTCCATCGACCAGGGGGGATGTTTCGCCACGTCGCACATGACTACCCACTCCGACCCCACCTACATCGTTCACGACGTCGTGCACTACTGCGTGGGGAACATGCCGGGAGCGGTCCCGCATACCTCGACGTATGCGTTGACCAATGCCACTCTCCCCTACGTGATGGCGTTGGCCCAGCACGGCTTCGAGGGTGCAGTCCGCGACGATCCCGCTCTCGCCAAAGGGGTCAATGTTTACAAGGGCACGGTCGTCTATGCCCCGGTTGCAGAAGCGCACGGCCTTGGATCGGTCGCGCTCGACGACATCCTCTAAGACGGTTCCCGCCCGCAATTTCGACCGGTGGGTCGACGAGTTCCTGTCTCACGCTCAGTTCGAACGCGGGCTGTCCGGCAACACCGTGGAGGCGTATCGGCGCGACCTCGCCATGTGGCGGAGGTTCTGCGATCTGAAGAAGCTCGATCCTGCCGCCGCCGGCCCCCATGACGTCACCGAGTACCTGGAACGGTTGCGCGGCGGACGAGCCCCTGCGGCCAAGAAGTACAAGGCGTCGACGGTGGGGCGGATGCTGGTCTCGGTCCGTTCTTTCTATAGATTCCTGGCCCAGGAGGGCGAGCTCGATGCCGATCCCACCGTCACGGTGGGCGTCCCTCGCCAGGGCCGGTCGCTGCCCAAAGCTATCCCGTTGGTTGAGATCGAGCGTCTCCTCGAATCGCCGCCGGCCGACCTTCTGGGGCGCCGGGATCGAGCCATCCTCGAAACCCTCTACGGGGCGGGGCTGCGCATCTCGGAGCTGGTGTCTCTGGATGTGGACGACGTGGACCTCACCCGGGGCCTCGTGCTGGTGGTCAAGGGCAAGGGGAGCAAGTCGCGCCAGGTGCCGCTGGGGAGAGCGGCCAGGACCGCTGTGAGCGCCTACCTGGGAGCCAGCCGCCCAGAGCTCGTCCGGCGAAGTCTCGCCGTTAGCTCGAGGGGGGCCTTGTTCCTCAACGCCCGGGGCCGGCGATTGAGCCGCCAGGGCTGCTGGAAGGTCCTCAAGGGCAGGGCCGAGGCGGTGGGGCTCGACGGCGACGTATCCCCCCACACCCTGCGCCATTCCTTCGCCACCCACATGCTGGATGGGGGAGCAGACATCCGGGTGGTGCAGGAGCTTCTGGGCCACGCGAGCCTGACCACCACACAGGTGTATACGCTGGTAAGCGACAGCCGGCTCCGCGAGGTCTACGACACCTCGCACCCACGGGCGCAGGGATAGCCAAACCCGGGGGCCGTCAGGGGGAATCAACACATGGACACTGCGAGATTGAAGGAGATACGGGCGCACCTGGAGGACGAACGGGTATCGCTCGAGCACCAGCTCGCGGCGCAAGGATTGAGGGTCGTAGACGTCGACGAAGGTTTCGCCGACTCTGCCCAGGCGACCGCGGAGCGTTCCGAGATCATCGCGGTGGAGGAGCAACACCTGAGCCTCCACAAGGAGATCGTGGCGGCCCTCGCCCGCATCGACAACGGCACCTACGGCCGGTGTCAGAGCTGCGGGGCGGAGATCCCCGCGGAACGTCTCGATGCCGTGCCCACGACCACCCTCTGCGTGGAGTGCAAGCAGGCAGCCGCAGACTCTCTGACCCGCATCCTCTAGCCCGCCGGCCGGCGTCTGTCTCCCGGCTAACCCGTCGGGATGAGAGGCACCGTCACAGGCGCATGAGGAGAGGCCTCGGCGGAGTTTCTGAGTCGCTACGGGAGAGTTTGGCGCCGAGTCCTTCACGCGCTCTAGACGAGAGCGGCCTGGTTCCGTTACTGTGCGGCCCACAAGTGCATTTATCGACAAGTTTCCTTTGAGCCAAGCCCAGGAGGTGGCATGGACGACGACACCGACGGCGTGAACCTCAGCCCTCCCTCAGGCTCCGGGGATCCGGGTCGAGAGGCCGCGATCCTGACCGATCCAGGGCCGCCCGTCTCCACCCCGCCCACGTCAACGAACGGGGAGAGGTCGGGAGAGGCCGCCTTCGAGGGCCGGACCCGAAGCGCTCGCGTGATGGCTCTCGCGAATCAGAAGGGAGGCGTGGGTAAGACCACGACCGCTATCAACCTGGGGGCCGCCCTCGCCGAACGGGGCCAGAAGGTTCTCCTCGTCGATTTCGATCCTCAGGGAGGCTGTTCGCTGGGCCTCGGGATCGAACCGAGCGGCCTCGAGCTATCCGTTTACAACGCTTTGCTCGATCGCTCCTGCCGCGTGGAAGACGTCATCCTCAAGACCCACGTCGAAGGCCTGGAGCTTCTGCCCTCGAACATCGACCTCGCGGCAGCCGAGCTGATGCTGGTCCAGGAGGTGGCCCGGGAGCAATCGTTGATGCGCACGCTGGCACCTTTAAGGGTCAACTACGACTTCATCCTTATCGACTGTCCTCCCTCGCTGGGCCTGCTCACGATCAACGCGTTGACCTCCGCCGACGGAGTGATCATCCCGCTGGAATGTGAGTACTACGCGCTCCGCGGGATGGGCTTGCTCATGGACTCCATCTCTAGGATCAAGGAGCGCCTCAACCCTCGACTTCAAGTTGATGGGATCGTGGCCACCATGTTCGACAATCGCACGCTTCACAGCCGGGAGGTGCTGGAGCGGGTCCGCGAGGCGTTCGGGAACCGCTTGTTTCAGACCACCGTCCGCAAGACCATCCGCTTTGCCGAAGCCCCGGTAGTGGGGGAGCCGATCCTGACCTACGCGCCGACATCCCCCGGGTCGGCGTCCTATCGAGCCCTAGCCAAGGAGGTGATGGAGCGTGTCTCCACGCGCCAGTCTGCCGGGAGCTGAAGAGCTGTTCCGGAGAACGAGCTCCGAACGGAAGCCCGTCGCCAGCAGACAACAAGATTCCAAAGCGACAAATCTACAAGTCGCTAAACCCGTTCCACCTGCGGAAACGCCGGAACGCAAAGCCCCCAAGCACGAAGAGAAGGTCACCTTCTACTGCACTCCGGGCGATCTGGTGGCGTTGGACGGGGCCCGTCTGAAGCTCCGCGCGGAGCATGGCGTGGCCGCCGATAGAGGTCGCATCGTGCGAGCTGCCCTGTCGTACGTCCTGGAGGACTTCGACGCCCGCGCCGAAGACTCGATCCTCCTGAGACGCCTGTCGGATCAGATCTAGCCGGCGGGAGCCTGTCGACCAAGCCCGGGCCGACGGAGGGAAGGATCGATCCGCTCGAGATGCCCCGACGACGACCTGGATAGCGCGTCCTCGTGGCAGCCTGACATTAACCCTAAAGTAAACGGTTGATCGTCCTGGCCCCAGACACCAACGGTCACAGCCACTCTCGCCCACACAGGTCGACTCGGCTGGATCCTGGGTATCGGAAGGAAACCGTCCGGTGGGCATCCTAGGTCTTCCGAGTACCCCTGGGGGGGCCGCGAAGTCAGGGGTTTCAGAGCCGAGTTCAGGCCTCGAGGCCAGCGATTCATAGCGACTTGTAGATAAGAGGCTAAAGCTACTAGGAGTCCTATCACTTAGTCGCCACCAGCTGTTAGCCCTGGTGGAGGGGCTTTCGGAGCTGGGGAACAGCATCGATAAATCGATAAATAGATATAAAACTAAGTCACCATGTAAGCAAGGCGCCGCCTTTGTATCGCCCCGGATCGCAAGAGCTGCACAGGAGACGGCTGATGCGCAAGGCGGCTCGAGCCCAGGGCCGCGATCTCCCTCGGGCGTCGGCACAGGTTGATGGGCGGCCAGGTGGCCCGCTTCGAGATCTCACCGGGTAATGGGGGAACGATGGTGGCTGGCCCTATCCCCGACACTAAGGGTGAAGCAAATATTTAGTGGTGCGGCGCGGGGGATCAGCGAAGGCCGGCGAGGTGCTGGATCGCTGAGGTTATGGGATCCAGCACCGGGTTGAGGACGCTGGTTCCGACGATCAGGAGTAAGCCCAAGAGGATCATGAAACCGTAACGGTCGAGGAAGAACACGATTTTCTGCTTGCTGGGGGGAAGGAAGATCGTCAACAGCCTCGACCCATCGAGCGGGGGCAGGGGGATGAGGTTGAAGACTGCCAGCAGGACGTTGATGATCAGGAAGTACTGGAGGAAGGTGCCGACCGGTCCGGTGGCCAGACCCGTGATGCGGATGGCGAACGCGCTGACCAGAGCAAGGAGCAGGTTCATCATCGGCCCCGCCAGCGCCACGATGGCAGCCCCGAAGCGGCGCGACGACAGAGCTTCCGGCCGGAAGGGGACCGGTTTGCCCCATCCGAAACCAACGAGCAGGATGCACAAGGTTCCCAGAGGGTCGAGATGCTTGGAGGGGTCGAGGGTCAGCCTGCCCATCGCCCGCGGCATCCGATCGCCCTGCATATCGGCAGCGAGGGCATGCGCGAATTCGTGGAGTGTGATGGCCCCCAGAAGGGACACCGCAAGCAGGATGAAGGTGACCGGTGATTGTCGGAGTATGTCCAGCATGTGGCCGCTATTCTAGGGGTGTCGCACCGCTGATCGGGGAGGAGTAAGTCTGAACCAAACATCTAGAGATCAATCTGCTCCCAGGGTTTTCAGCGGGATCAAGCCCACCGGGGCGGCGCACATCGGCAACCTCCTAGGCGCGGTGAACAACTGGGTGGCCCTCCAGGACAGCTACGACACCTTCTATTGCATCGTCGACCTCCACGCGATCACGACTCCATGGGACCCGGCCGAGCTTCGCCAGAACTCCCTGATCAAGGCTGCCGAGCTTCTCGCCTGCGGCGTCGACCCCGAGCGCGCGGTCCTGTTCGTGCAATCCCACGTCCCCGCTCATTCGGAGCTCGCATGGTTGTTGACCTGCCTGGCCCGGATGGGGGAGCTGCGCCGCATGACTCAATACAAGGAGAAGAGTTCCAAGGAGGGCGAATCGGTGGGGGCGGGGGTGTTCGCCTATCCCGTGCTGATGGCCGCCGACATCCTTCTTTACGACACGCGGCTCGTTCCGGTGGGCGACGACCAGCGGCAGCACGTGGAGCTGACCCGCGACCTTGCCGGTCGCTTCAACTCGCTGCTGGGAGAAACCTTCGTTCTGCCCGAGCCTTTGGTTCCTCCAGAGGGAGCCAGGATCATGGCTCTCGACGATCCCAGCCAGAAGATGAGCAAGTCCGACGACAGGCCGCTGGGGAGCCTCGAGCTAACCGATCCCCCAGACCAGATCAGCAAGAAGGTGCGGGCTGCCGTCACCGATTCCGGCAGAGAGGTGCGCGCCGGGGCGGATAAGCCGGCACTCTCGAATCTCCTGACGATCTTCTCGCTCTTCGAGAACACCCCCGTGGCCGAGCTGGAGACGCGATTCGCATCCTCCGGCTACGGAGACTTCAAGGCCGCGCTCATCGACGTCGTCACCGAAAGGCTGGGCCCGATCCGGGAGCGTTACTTCGAGCTGATGAGGGACCAAGGCGAGCTGGACGACCTCTTGTACGAAGGAGCGGGGAAGGCCTCCCGGGAGGCTGCTCAGACGCTCGCCCGGGTGAGGGACCGGGTCGGTCTGCTCCAAAGCCGCGTCAAGAGCGATGTGCCCTCGTAGGCTCTACCGGTAGCGAAGACTGAACGGCGACAAGTCGACAAGTCCACAGGAGAGCGATGGCTTACCAGGTCAAGCTAGATGTCTTTGAGGGGCCCATCGATCTGCTGCTGCACCTCATCACCCGTCAGCGGGTGGAGATCTATGACGTGTCCCTCGCCACGATCACAACTGAGTATCTCCACGTCGTAACCGAGATGGAGACGCTCGATCTGGAGTTGACCACCGGCTTCCTACTCGTTGCGGCCACGCTTCTGGAGTTGAAGTCGACGCGCTTGTTGCCGTCGAGGGGAGGGGAGGGCTCGGACCTCGAGCTTCTCGAGGAACGAGACCTGCTGCTGGCTCGACTTATCGAGTGCTCGACCTTCCGGGACGCCGGCGCGTGGATCGCCGCGGCCCTCGAGGAGGGAGCTGCCTGGCATGGCCGGGCCGTAGCTCTCGAAGACAGGTTCCTGGATCTGTCTCCAGATCTCCTGCACAAGGTCACCGCTACCAAGCTCGGCCAGGTGGCGGGCCGGCTGCTGGGCGCCGCACCGATCCCGGTGCTCGACACCTCGCACCTGGCGCCGATCAGGGTCTCGGTGCGTGACGCCATAGCGGAGGTGGGCGAGAGACTGAAGTTCGCAGGCGAGCTGTCTTTCGAGGATCTGAGTCAGAGCACCGACGACAAGATGACGGTGATCGTCCGTTTCCTCGCCTTGTTGGAGCTGGTGAAGTCGGGGGCAGTGGTTCTGGACCAAGCCACCCGCTTCGGGGACATCCGCGCCTCCTGGACGGGTCAAGTGGAAGTCGAGAGTGCGATCGGGGAGGCCGACGAATACAGCCTCGAGCTGGGATCGTCACGGTGACTGTCTCCGACCGCATGGTGGTGGAAGCGATCCTGTTGCTCACCGACGAGCCGGTGTCGGCAGGTCTCATCGGGGAGGTGCTGGAGAGCCCTACCGCAGAAGTGGAACGCGTCCTACGCGAGTTGGCCGGCCAGTACGATGCGGACGGGAGGGGCTTCGTGCTCCGGGAAGTGGCCGGGGGGTGGCGGCTCTACTCCCATCCCGAATGTGCGCCCTGGTTGGAACGCTTCGTGCGGACCCATCAGCATGCGCGCCTAACAGGGGCTGCGCTGGAGGTTCTCGCGATCGTGGCCTACCGTCAGCCGGTCTCCCGATCGCAGATCTCGGACATCAGGGGCGTCGACTCCGACGGAGTCGTCAAGACGCTGTTGCAAAGGGGTCTCCTGGAAGAGCAAGGCCGCGATCGCACACCCGGTGCTCCGGTGCTGTTCACGGTTTCCGACCTCGTGCTGGAACGGCTCGGCCTGCGCTCGATCGAAGATCTGCCTCCCCTTGGCGGTTTCATGCCCAGCCTGGAAGCAGTCGAAGACATGGAGGCGAAACTCTCGCCCAACGCGTGAGGCTTTTCCTCCAGTGACCACTCCGCCACCTCCTTCCGGCCCGGAACGCCTCCAGAAGGTGTTGGCGCGGGCCGGGCTCGGCTCCCGCAGGGCCATCGAGGTGCTGATCGAGCATCGACGCGTCAAGGTCAACGGCCAGCTGGCGCGGTTGGGTGACAAGGTAGATCCATCTAAAGACGAGGTTGAAGTTGATGGTTCCCATGTCCCTCTCGAACCGGGACTGGTCTATCTCCTGATGAACAAGCCTGAGGGCGTTGTCACCACCGCCCACGATCCCGAGGGCCGCGTAACCGTCCTCGACCTGATCGATCAAGACACCCGGGTGTGGCCCGTGGGCCGCTTGGATATCGGCACTGAAGGCGCCCTCATCCTGACCAACGACGGGACCCTCACCCACAGGTTGACCCATCCCAGCTACGAGGTGCCAAAGACCTATCTGGCCGAGCTCTCCGGCCATATGGCTCCGGCGGAATTGAAGAGGCTGGCGCGGGGGATCGATCTCGAGGACGGCCGGACCGCGCCGGCGAAGGTCCAGGTGCTGGACCGCCGCCCGGGGGCCTGCCTGGTGGAGATCACCATTCGGGAGGGCCGGAACCGTCAGGTGAGGCGGATGTTCGAGGCCTTGGGCCACCGGGTACAGCGCCTGGTTCGTACCTCTGTCGGCCCCCTCCAGCTCGGCAGGCTGAAAGGCGGAACCGCCCGGCGGCTGACCCCGGAAGAGGTGAGGAGTCTCTACGCCGCGGTAGCCCAGCGGCTCCCGAGCTCCTCCGGACGGGCAGGTGGCGGCGGGGAAGACCCTCGATCCATTCCGCGCGGGCGAGGCCACGCGTCCTAGGAGAGCGCCGACCGAGTCTTCGGGTTGGTAGGCGACTAGGGGATATGTCGACAAAGCGACTCTGCAAGTATTCCCTGGTCCATAGCTTCCTCCGCGGCGTAGCCAGGGTCTACTGGTAGCTATGTCTATAAGTAGATGATGGAGCAAGCCGATCCCGCATGTCCTCCCCCACAGGGAAACTCGGGGCCGTCACCCTGAGCCGGGGGACCCTCTCGGGCACCAGAACCCCCCGAGTCTGAAGCCCACCGGGTTGAGCCCCTAAGCGCGTTCCGCGAGTACCGAGGAACCTTCCGGGTGATCAGGTGCGTAGGCGTGTTGGCGCTGGATTGGCGGCGCGTGGCCAAGGTGAAAAGCCCTCGCGGTTGGGGAATCGCAAGGCCGCGACGCGGTCGCCTTACTCGGCTGGGGTCACCGGTCCCACACATCGCGGTTGAGCGCCAAGGCCGGTCTAGCCATCTGGAATAACGCTCCAGTTGAGATTTAGCTCTGGGTGGTCATCGCTCGAGCCGACTGCCGCAACCGTTGGTGGGAATCCTTCGCAGCCAGATCTTGCATCGCGGCGGTGACCGATCTTGGGCTATGAAAGGTCTGTGGGCCGGTGGGGCCGACGGCGATGCCAAAGGGCCGCGGCGGTGAGCTCCCCGGACCCCGAGAACTGGACGGGGGCGAACGGAGGAGGTACACGACCCCACCCGCGGAGGGATCGAAGAAGGCTGTGGGGCAACTGACTATGGCGCCAGACAATTGTGTCGCGCTGAAGCCAGCGGGCGTGCTCTCACCAGACCGCGGTGGGACGTGCCGGAGGCAGGGGCGGGCTGGGTGCGCGGCAGGAGGGACGAGCCGGAGTCAGGAGCGGGACGTACGCCCCGCGAAGGGGACCGGGTGGTCCGAAACGTCGTCGACCGATTGATTTGTAGATAAGACGACTAGTCCATTAGGCGATGAGCAGGCGCTGGGAGGCTATGTGATCGCCGGGCAAGCGTGTGCTGCTCGCGCTCCAGAGGCACAGTGGACCAATGGAGCGCACGGAGCGCATGGAGCGCATGGAGCGCACGGAGCGCACGGAGCGCACGGAGCGCACGGAGCGCACGGATCCGGGGCCGATATGGGCTGTTGGCGCGCCATCACCAGCGCTTGACTCTGATCGGGAGGCGACGGCCTGCCACGAACCTCCGAGCGGGTGATCCGGTTCAGCCGTGGTCTCCGTTCGCGAAGCCGGCCAACTCGTGGTGAGATGCTGTGCCGAATGATTCCTAAGCGGAGAATCAATGTGAAGTACAAGTCTAGATTTGTGGTGGTCGACGACCGCGCCCGTCCCTCCGCGGGTCAGCGCGGGGGACTCCCGCCGCAACACCACCCGAGAAGTGTGGCGCCGTGACCGTCATCGCCATCGATGGCCCCGCCGGAGCGGGCAAGAGCTCCGTGGCGCAGGCAGTGGCCAGTGCGTTGGGCTTCCGCTACGTGGACACGGGCGCGATGTACCGGAGGATCGCGCTCGCGATGTTGGAGCGAGGGATAGATCCTTCCGATCAGGAGGCAGTCGAAGCTTTGGCAGCTCAAGTGGCGCCCACGTTGATCTCGGGTCGCACCGAAGATAGGGCGACGGGGCTCAGGGATCCAGGTGTCGGCACCGCCGCGTCGGTGGTAGCCCGGTATCCGGGCGTGCGTCGCGCCCTCGCGGCGCGCCAGAGAGAGGTCGCTAACAGCGGAGATGTGGTGATGGAGGGCAGAGACATCGGCACCGTGATCGCACCAGAAGCGGAGGTCAAGCTCTTCCTTACCGCGGCTCGTCCGGTCCGGGCAAAGCGCCGGCAGGAGCAGTTGGCCCTGCCGCCGGACGAGGCGACGATCGCCGATATCGAGAAAGCGATGGCCGCACGCGACCACGCAGATTCCGTGAGGCCAGACTCCCCACTGAAACCCGCACCGGACGCGGTGCAGATCGACTCGAGCGATCGCGACCTGGTCGCCGTCGTCAACGAGGTACTCCATATCGTCCGGGAACGGCTCGGCCATCGGTGAGCTCTCATCGCAGCGGCCTTCCGGTCGTAGCCGTGGTCGGTCGCCCGAACGTTGGCAAGTCTTCGTTGGTCAACCGCGTGCTTGGACGGCAGGAGGCCATCGTGCAAGAGACGCCTGGAGTGACCCGGGACCGCAGCGCGTTCTCGGCCGAATGGTCCGGGACCCGTTTCGAGATCGTGGACACGGGTGGGTTGGAACCGGGGCCCGAAGGGCTGGACGTGCGCATCGTGGAACAGGCTCAGGTTGCGATCCAGGCAGCCGACCTGATCGTTCTGGTCGTGGACGGGGTTGCGGGGCCGCTCGAGGACGACGCACTGGTCGCCGCTGAGCTTCGCCGGGCAGGGAAGCCCATCATCGTCGCCGTCAACAAGGTCGACGACCCGAGCGACGAACCGGTTGCGGCGGCGTTCTACCGCCTGGGCTTGGGGGAGCCACTCGCAGTGTCGGCTCTGCATGGACGAGGTTCGGGTGACTTTCTCGAAGCGGTGGTGAACCAACTCCCGCAACAGAACGGAGAGATCGACGACGCGTGGGCGTCGATCGCGATCGTGGGGCGTCCGAACGTTGGGAAGTCGTCGATCCTGAATGGGTTGCTGGGGGAGTCT
>DATAPE010000294.1:0-36105 GCA_036265345.1 Actinomycetota bacterium | reverse complement strand
GTCGATGTGGACGCTGCCCGAGAGTTCATCGGCGATCATCGTGCGCCCTTCATCGTTGAACCGGCCGCGGGCGACCTCTACCCCCTGCCTACGGGTGCGGTCGACGCCCCCCGGGCGATCGCTCCCCTTCAGCTTCCCGATGGACTGATCGGCTGGCTGATCGTGATCGCTCCCGCAGACCAGGAGGCCTTCCTGAGCGAAGAGCTGCTGCGGTTCGTTGCAGGTTTGACGTATCAGACCTCAGTCGCATTGCAGAAAGCTCTCCTTTATCGGGCCCAGAAGGAGAGCGCCGAGATATCTAACGCGTTGTTGGACTTCAGCCGTGGACTCGTGGCTGCCGAAGGCTTGGGTCAGGTCCTGGATCGAACCGTGGAGCTCGCGGCACGGATCCTGGGCTCGCCGCGCACCGGCCTTTGGATGCGGGATGAGGAGAGCGGCGACATGGTTGCGAAGGCAGCCTGGGGTTACACGCCGGTCGAGCGTGAACATCTGAGCGGGATGCGCATCCCGCGGTCGGTCATCGCGAGTCTTGGTGTGGAGAGCGACCCCGTTGTTGTCTCGGCCGGGAAGACGGGCATCATCGATGATCTCTTGGACGCCTCGAGCAACCTTGCTTTCGCGGTCGCGCCGATCCGGCTGGAGGGAGGCGGCAAGGCGGCTTTGATTGCGGCGGCCCCCGTTTACGGCGACTACGAATTCTCCGAGCGCAAGATGCGTCTCCTTGCCGGCATCGGTGATCAGGCCACCCTGGCCATCGATAACGCTATGAGTTTCGACAACCTCGAGAGAACCTTCGTGTCAACCGTCGAAGCGCTCGCCAACGCCTTGGAGGCGAAGGACGAACACACCTCGGCACATGCTCGCTCGATCACCGACATGGCCGTTGCGGTTGGTGAAGAGATGCGTCTTGATGACGATGTGCTGAAGCGTTTGGAGCTCGGTGCGCTGTTCCACGACATCGGCAAGATCGGGATCCGTGCCGACATCCTGTTGAAGCCCGGCCCCCTCACCGCCAGCGAACGGGAAACCATGGAGACGCACCCCGAGCTGGGGGAACAGATCATCGCTCCTATCGAACGTCTCCGGGATGTCCGCCCTGTGGTCCGCCACTGTCACGAACGGTGGGATGGCGCCGGGTATCCCGATCACATGGAGGCCGAAGAGATCCCCTTGGAGGCGCGCATCGTCTTCGTCTGCGATGCCTTCCACGCGATGACGACGGACCGCGTTTATAGGAAGCGGCTCTCACTTCCGGAAGCGTTGCGCCGGTTGAAAGCCGGTTCCGGCAGCCAGTTCGACCCCCGCGTGGTCGATGTTTTCCTTCAACTGGTCGCGAGCCGGCCCGATTTTGGAGGGTCGCGTGTGGAGAAGAAGCCCGCGCCGCTGAAGGCAGTGGCGCCGTGGATCCAGGGAGAGCTTCTCAGACCTGCTTGAACTGCTCGAAGGGATTGCGACAAGCGTTGCAATAGTACGCGGCCCGGCACGGTGTAGGCCCGAAGAGGCTGTCATTGCGAGTGTCGGTGCTTCCGCAGAACGGACAGGTCGCGGTCGCGGGCAGTCCGATGTCGCCGATCACCACCATCCCCGGAGACGGGGGAGCAAGGCCCCAGCCGCGCAGCTTCTCCCGGCCCCCTATGGTGATGCGGTCGCTGGTCCAGGGGGGATCGAAAGAGGTCTCCACGTCCACGTCTCGCACGCCTTCGACCAGACCCACCGCTCGCCGTACTTCTTCCTGGATGATTGCGATGGCGGGACAGCCGGTGAAAGTCGGAAGCACGACCACGCGTGCATTGCCGTCGTCCACCTCTACGCGGTGGATCATGCCCATCTCGACCACCGACACCGCGGGGATCTCGGGGTCCGGGACCGCTTCGAGAGCAGACCAGATGGCAGCCTCGATCTGCGCCGCCACTGATGCGATGGCCGGCGTCACCATGTCGCGCCCTCGTTCTCCCGGTACTGCGTCGTCATCGCGCGCCACAACTCGTCGAGGTCCCCGGTGTGGACGCCGCGGCGTCCCCCTAACCCAGAGGTGAAGGCCACCGGCTCGGCGGGAGCGCCATCGCCTGCGATGAGATCGCCCGATGAGGATGCCACGAACTCGGACGGAGCGGTTGCACGCGCCGCGTCTCCCGGCAGCCCCAGCTCGTCGAGGGCCGAGCTCGCCCACTCCGTGAAGCGGTCACGAAGGGTCGGGGAGTCCACCGTGAGCAGACCTTCTTCCAGAGCCTCTTGTTCTCGATCGAAAGGTTCGAAGAGGCCGCCCACTTCCGCGAACGCCCGTGCCATGGCAGGGATGATCCTGGTGCGTGCATCGACCGGCCCTTGCGCCACGCGCTTCATCCAGTAGTCCGCGTGGAGGAGATGGTATCTCTCCTCGCGCCTGATCTTCGTAACGAGCTGACGGAGCTTGGGCTCTGATGTGTGCTCGAGGGTTTGAGAGCGGAAGTCGTCGGCGTGGTCATACAACCAGTGCCGCGCCAGGGTGAACGCCCAGTCGGCATTGGGCCGCTCGCAGAGGACGGCATTGCGGTAGGCGTCGGGCTGCCGGCCCAGCGCAAGGGCGTCGACTTCCTGCGGTCCATCCGCGAGGAGTGCGTAATAAGAAGACGCATGGCCGATCTCGTCCTGTGCGATGGAGGCGAAGGCGACATCCTCCTCGATGTGGGGGGCATAGCCGGTCCACTCCGAATGACGATGACCGAGGATCAGTTCGTCATCGGCGAGAGCTGTCACCAGCGCCACGAATGCGTCGGTCAAGATGCTTGCAGCTCCTTGACGCGGTCGTGGGCACGCTCACGCTTGCCCACGACATCGCGGTAAGCGGATGCGAATCGGTAGGACTTGTCGGCCGCCAGCTCGAGAACGCTCTCGTCAGAGAAGAAGTGGATGTTCGAGCGAGCAACTACCCAGAGGTGATGGCCCTCCTGACGGCGCAGGAAGCACTCCTTTGCCAGCAGAAGCGCCATTTCTGTATCAGGAGCGATCACGTTGCCACAGTGTTCGAACGGCTCGCGATGTCCGGCTCGGCGGAACACTTCGTAGACCTCCACGATCAGGCGGCCCGAACCGAAGGTTCCGCCAGGGCCTCACGCACCCAGCGATGGGTGTCGTACATCTCCTTGCGGGCGCCCAACCGGCGAGACGTCTCAGGGCCCTCGTTCCGCTTGATCGCGTCCAGCGGCTGCCAATCGATGTCTTCGTCCGCGATCAGCCAATGACCGTCCTGTTCGAAGGGCACGGGGGCAGGGAACGTGTAACCGAGCTCGGTGATCTTCGGCACGTAGCGATCGAGGAACTCCTGGCGAAGGTCCTCATTGGTGCGCGTCTTCACCTTCCACCGAAGGAGGAGGTCCTTCTCGACGACCGTGCGGGGGCCGAAGAAGTGGATGATCGGGAGCCACCACCGATCCAGCGCCTCCTGGAACATCGCCCGCTGCTTTTCGGTCCCAGATGACATCTCGAGCGTGATGTCCTCGCCGTGGCGGAGGTGCAGCTGTTCTTCCGAGCAGATGCGCTTCAGGACACGCGTGTAGGGCGCGTACGACGAGTCCAGGAGAGCGGCCTGCGTTACCAGCGCGGCGCCGTCGATCAGCCATCCGATGATCGCCACGTCGCCCCAATGGCGGACGGGGTAGTGGAAGACGTTGTGGAACTTCGACTTCCCGGTAATGAGGTCCTGATACATGGCGTCGCGGCTCTTGCCGAGATCCTCGGCGACGCGATAAAGCAGCTGCGAATGCCCGACCTCGTCCTGGATCTTGGCGCACAGCGACATCTTCCGTTTGAGTGAGGGGGCGGCCGGCAGACACTCGCGCTCGGGTAGGGCTCCCATGATCTCTGAGTTCGCATGCATCTCGATGAACTTCAAGACACCCTTGCGGAAGTCGTCCGGCATCCAGTCTTCGGCCTCGACCTTGTCGCCGCCCTCGATCCGCCCGGTGAAAGCGGCCAGCTTCTCGTCGTATGTCATCGTGCCTCCAGTCCTCTGATCAACAACTCGGCGAAGCGTTCTCCGATCTCCTGAGGTCCGAGGTCTCCCTCCGGCCGGTACCAGGTATAGGTCCAGTTACCTGCGGAGAGAACGAGCCGTGCGGCGAATCCGACATCGGTATCGGCGCGGAAGTCACCAGCAGCTATCCCGTCGGAGACGATCCTGCGAACCATGTTCTCGTAACGGTCGCGTTTGGACTGAACCAGAGCGCGCAGATCGGCAGGCAGGTAGCGCCATTCGTTCAAGAACACCGTCGCCGAGTCCAGATGCTCGATCGCGGTCTCGACATGACCCACCAGCAACCGGCGAAGCCTGGCTCCAGCGGGACCGTGCATCTCGACGGCTTCGGCCCCCCGTTCGAGAAAGCGGTCGGCCCCCTCATCGACGACGTCGAACAGGAGCTCCTGTTTCGATCCGATATGCGCGTACAGCGATCCGCGCTGCAGCCCGAGGGCGTCGGCGAGATGCTGCATCGAGGTTCCGTGATAACCCCTCTCCGAGAACAACCGGGCGGCGGCGCGGGCCATCTCGGCCCGACGCGGGCTGGGGACCTTCTCGGCAAGCTGGGCCACGCAGTCTCCTCCCTGAACGGCTCCCAAACGAACGGTCGTTCGTGACCAGACTAGCACCCGCAAGCCCCTCTATGGCGTGGGCTTACTCACGGTCAGCTTGCTCTGGGCGTAGGCGCCGGGACCGAACGAGGCGACGGTCGAAGGGGCGAGCGACTCGATGTAGTGCGCCGAGAACGCGGCCGCGAAGAGCCGCTGGCCCAGCCGTGCCGGAGGGACGCGATCGGCCCCCGCCTTGCTGCCGGGGATGTTGTCCCCGATGGTGTAGGTGCCCAAGAACCGGGCGATGTCGTCGGCGGCGTAGCCGCTGTGGGCCAGCGCCGCCGGGTCCAGGTAGATGTCGACCGGCGTCACCTTCCGCACGACCTTCCCGAAACGCGCGTTGATGTCGTTGCCGAGCTCGGTGGCGTCGATGCGCCAGCCACCCAGGTCGTCTGGAAGTGGTTGCTGGCCGTGGTCCGCGCTTACCGCTAGGACGTAGTTGCCTCGCCCCAGCTTGCGGTCGAGCTCGCCCTTGAGCCTTGCGATCTGTTGGTCGACCTCGCTGAGGACGTCTCCCTCCTCGGGGCTCACCATGTTCCACAGGTGCCCCGCGAAGTCGGGGGCCTTGAACTCCACCCACAGCAGATCCGTGATGCGGTCCTTCCCGAAGGGCTCGTGCGAGAGCACCCGGCTCATCGCATCACCCGTGAAGCGGACGAAGGCAGGGGTGCCGGGACGCACGACGGGATCGCGCAGGTACCTAAGGGAGTGACCGAACCACTTGCCGTCCTGCACCCCGTCGCGCCCGTCGAGGCGTCGCTCGTAAGACCGGAGTCGCGACAACTGCATCCCGCTTATGTAAGAGGGGAGCTTGTAGTAGCTCGGATTACTCGTCCAGCCGCTGGGGTCCTGTTTCCAGATCGCTGCAATGTCCTTGTCGCCACCCGGCATCGCCGCGCCGTGGCCGAGCATGCCGAGGTGCCAGCCCTCCATCGCCACCGCAGCCACTATCGCTTTGTTGTGGGTGTGCGCGTCCCACAGGTCCGAGACCGTCGGCTTCCTCAAGAAGTGCGGATCCGCGTTGAACATCCACGAGTCTTGGATCTTGCCGCTGGCGGTCCGGAGTTGATTGCCCGGGATCCCATGCCTCTCGGGATAGTCCCCGGTTCCGAACGTGGCGTGGACGGCTCCGGTTATCGACGGGGCCGACCCGTTGGTTGCGTTCTCATAGGTGGTTCCTGCCGCCGCGAGCCGGGCGATCTCCGGCCACGCGCCCGGGTGCTCCTGGAGGACGTTCCACCCTCCGCCGTCGAGGATCACGGTGACGATCGCTCTGGGGGCCGGGCGGCCGGCCGACCTCCGCGCGATCTCTCTCAAGGGATGGCCCTGCGCGTGGAAGTTCTTCATCCCGAGCAGCCGCGCGTAGGTGGGGGCTAGCTCGGATGCGTCGACGGTCTCGTAAGCCCTGTCATGCGCGGGCACATATCCCGAGCCGTAGAAGATCAAGGGGATGCGCGTTAGGTAGGCCCATGGGTTTGGGTGTGAGGAGGGAAGCCACGGAGTGCTGGTTCCCAGAGTGGTGAGGTCCCACGGCCCGATCAGATAGTTGTTCGGTTTGGGAACGAGAAAGACATCGCCAGAACGTCCCGCAACGTGTCCTTTGACGATGTGATCCATGATCGGGCTGCCCAGTCGCGTTGCCATCTGGTTCTCCGTGGGAGCACCGGCCGGCACCCCGTGGGGAGCCCGCAACCCGTACGCCATCGTCGCACCTACAAAGACGATGAGGACGACGATCAACCATGCTCGTCTCGGCAATCGGGACTCCTGTTCGAGGGGGGTGGGGCCAACAGCCTATGGCCAACGACCGGCGAAGGCGGGGAGTTTTGCTCGCGCCGCCCGTGACGCACCGCTACGCTCCGAGGCCATGCTTCCCGACCGTACGGCTCCGGCGGCGGACAGGATGCCGCACATACTGCGCCGCCTGAAGCGCGCTTACCCGGATGCTCGGATCGCGCTGAACTTCGAGAACGGGTTGCAGTGCCTCATCGCAGTGATGCTGTCCGCACAGACGACCGACGAACAGGTGAACAAAGTCACCGCGAGCCTCTTTCAGAAGTACCGTGAGCCGGAGGACTACCTCGCGGCGAGCGAAGAAGACCTCCAGCGCGAGATCTACGCCACCGGGTTCTTCCGGCAGAAGACGCGGTCGCTGCGAGGTATGTGTCAGGCGTTGATCGACGACCACGACGGCGAGGTTCCGAGGACGATGAAGGAGTTGATCGCGCTGCCCGGAGTAGCGCGCAAGACCGCCAACATCGTGCTTGGAAATGTCTATCCCGAGGCCGCCAAGAGGGACCCCGACTACGGCATCGCGGTGGATACGCACGTGGGCCGCATCTCAGTGCGGTTGGGGCTCACCGGGTTGGGCTCGAAAAAAGCCAAGGGGATCGAACGAGACCTCATGGATATCGTTCCGAAGCGAGAGTGGTACCGGTTGTCCTATCTGTTCATCGAGCACGGCCGTCGCACGTGCACGGCGAAACGGCCGTTCTGCGAGATCTGCCCGGTGGAGCGGCTGTGTCCGTCCAGCCAGGAGGCAGGGCTGCCCGATCTGTACCGGCAGGCGGCGAGTAAGTCCGGAGCTAAAGGGCCCGTGGCGCCGCCCCCCGACGCTGCCGTACAGACGCGCTGAGCCCCGCAGGAACTCTCCATTAACTCACCAGGACGGGCATATAGGCGGCCGTACCATGGGATCGTGAAGAAAGTCATCCTGGCAGCACCGCGCGGTTACTGCGCGGGCGTCGACAGAGCGGTTCAGATCGTCGAGCGGGCGCTCGACACCCTGGGCGCTCCGGTGTACGTGCGCAAGGAGATCGTCCACAACCGCCACGTGGTCGGCGACCTCGAGGCGAGGGGGGCCATCTTCGTGGATTCCGAGAGCGAGATCCCCGACGGCAGTGTGTGCGTGTTCTCGGCCCATGGGGTATCGCCCGAGGTCCGGCGGAATGCCGATGCGCGCCGCCTCCAGGTCATCGACGCCACCTGCCCTCTCGTGACGAAGGTTCACCTGGAGGCGAAGAGGTTCGCCCGGGGGGGCCGGAAGATCGTACTGATCGGCCATGAGGGCCACGAAGAGATCGAGGGCACTGCGGGCGAAGTGCCCGACGACACCTACGTGATCGAGAGCACCCAGCAGCTGGACGGTCTGCCGTTGGACGCGGGCGAGCCCGTCGCGTATCTCACCCAGACCACCCTTTCGGTGGACGACACCCTGACCGTCGTCGAGGCGCTGCGGGATCGGTTCACCGATCTCGCCGGCCCCCATTCGGACGACATCTGCTATGCGACCCAGAATCGGCAGGTAGCAGTGAAGGCGATAGCTCCCGAGGCCGATGTCGTGCTGATCGTCGGCGCAGTGAACTCCAGCAACTCGAACCGCATGGTCGAGGTCGCCAAGGCCGCTGGAACGCCTGCTTATCTGGTCCCCGACGAGAGCTGCCTCGATCCCGCGTGGCTTGATGGCGCAGAGACGGTTGGGGTCAGCTCAGGCGCGAGCGCGCCCGAGGTGCTGGTCGAACGGCTGCTCGAGAGATTGGCGAGCCTCGGCTACGGGCACGTCGAGACGAAGGAGATCACCGCCGAGGACGTCACGTTCTCGCTGCCGCCGTGGCTGCGTCCGGCCGCGATTGAAGGCGACCCTGCGCGCCAGGAGCACGCGGTCTGACGATCCTCAGCCGAGGGTCTGTTCGATCTCTCCGGCGAGATCGAAGTCCAGCGAGGTCAAGCCCCCCTCGGAATGCGTGGACAAGGCCAGCCGCACCCTGCTGTAGCGGATGTCGATGTCGGGGTGATGGTCGTACCGGTCGGCAAGCTTGGCCACGCCAGTCACGAACTTGATAGCCGACGGAAAGTCGTCGAACTCGTAGACCTTGAGGATCTCGTCGCCTTCGCGCTCCCAGTCCGCGGAGAGCTCGTCGAGACGCTGTTCGATCTCCTCTTCATCCAGCAGATGAACCTCGGCCACACATGCCTCCTGGGGCTCTCACTGTGAGATGCGGGGGAACATATCGCGCATCGCGCCGGGGGTGGACAATGGAGCCATGGCCGATCAGTTGAGATACGCCGACCGCTCGGAGCGAGCGAAGCTCCGCGTAACCGGGCCCCAGCGCGCCTGGTTCTTGGACCAGATCCTCACGCAGTCGTTCCAGGACATGGAACCCGGCGAGGCCCGGGATGCCGCGCTGATCACGGTTCACGGCCGCATGACGGGTTACATGGAGGCGCTCTGCACGCCCGATGCCTTCCTGATCCACCTCGAGCCAGAGCTCGGAGCGGCCGTCGCCTCCACCCTGCAGGGATACATCCTTTCCACCCGGGCCGAGGTCACCGACGTCACGAACGAGCTCGGCCTGGTGCTCATCGTCGGTCCGGGCTGGAGCAACGCGGCGGGCGGTGCCCCGGCTCAGGCGACCTCATCCTTGGGGGTGGAGGCGGGCTACGTGTGGGCGCCCCGTCCAGAGACGGCGGCGGTGATCGCGTCGGTCGAGAGCGCCGGAGGCAAAGCAATCTCCGAGGTCGAGCTCGAGGCGATCCGGATATCGCACGGGATAGCCCGGTGGGGGCGGGACATGGACGAGAAGACCTTTCCACAGGAAGCAGGGGTCGACGAAAGAGCGGTCCATTACGAGAAGGGCTGTTATCTCGGTCAGGAAGCGATGGCCAAGATCCATTTCCGGGGGAAGGTCAACCGGCGTCTGGCGCGTCTGCGATCGGACGCACCGCTGCCCCCGGGTGCCGATGTGCTGCTCGCCGGAGCCACCGTCGGAAGAGTCACCAGCGCGTCCGATGGGACCGCGCTCGCCCTCGTCCGCTACACGGTCGAACCGGGAGCTACCGTCACCATCGGCGAGGGCCGGGCCGAGGTGGTCGCGTGAGCCACCATTACGAGGGCACAGACCTGATCGTTCGGAAGATCGAGGTGGGGGACTTCGGGAACAACGTGTACGTGCTCGAGTGCCCCGAGACGCACGATGCATTGATCGTGGATGGTTGCTTCGATGGGAAAGCGATCCTCGATGGCGCGGAGGGCACGAACGTGGTCGGGATCATCCAAACCCACGGCCATCAAGATCATGTCCAGGCCCTTCAGGAGCTGAAGGACGCGCTGGGCGTCCCCATCTACGCGCACCCAGGCGATGACTACCCCGTGGCGATCGACGTGGCCGTCCAGGATGGCGATGAGATTCCCTTCGGGCGGCGGTCCATGAAGGTGCTGCACACTCCCGGCCACACGCCGGGGGGCACCTGCTATCTGTCGGGGCGGCACCTGATCGCGGGCGACACCTTGTTCCCGGGGGGGCCGGGAAACACTCGCAAAGATAAGCGGGCGTTCGCGCAGATCATCGGATCGATCGAGACCAAGCTCTTCGTCTTGCCCGACGACACGGTTGTGTACCCGGGCCACGGCCTCGACACCACCATTGGGGCAGAGAAGCCACATCTGAAGGAATGGATAGACCGGGGATGGTGACATCCACGGTCGATCCAGCGTCGGGCGTGAGCCCCATCGAGCGCGCATGGATAGACCGGGGTTGGTGACCGCACCGGCTTAGCAGCCGCGTAAGCGCACAATGGGCTGGTGGAAGCGAAAGGCCGCTCGGTGACTACCGAGATATTCCGGCGCAATGCGCGCTTCGCGGGTGTGGTGGCGGCCGCAGCCAGCCTGCTCGCACTGTTCATCGTTTCCCGGCTGTCGCCGGCCGTGCCCTTCGCGCCGGCCGCCCTGGGTCAGGACATCATCCGCGCTACCCCGGTGTCGGTCTCGAACTTCTTCATCGAGCGCATAGGACATCTGGCGCAGCAACTGCTGACGGCGGGCGTGGTCGTCGGCGCCGTCGCGCTCGGCGGAGAAGCGTTGTTGCGGACCGCCGGCGACAGGACGATCCGGCCGGGCATCGCGGCGATCGTCCTTGCTGTCGTGGCGGCGGTTGCGGCAGCTACAGGGATGGGGGCGTCGGTAACCGGCGTGGTCGTCGTCACGGCCGGCGCAGCATGTCTCTATGTCATCGTCGCACGCGCCTCCTACGACAGCCTGACGGCTTCCCCGGTGACCGACGAAGGGCGACGGCAGAGCCTGCGGATGGGCGGGACATGGTTGTTCGCTTTGCTGGCCGGGGGCGGGGTCGTGGCCTGGCTGGGGTCGAAGCTGGGGGGGCCGAACACGAACGTCTCCGTCGCCCAGGCCGCGGTGAAGGTAGGCGGCGCCCGGCAGGGCTCGTTCCCCGAGATCCCGGGGCTTACACCAGAGATCACTCCCGCCAAGGACCACTACGTGGTCGATGTGGACATCATCGATCCGCGCGTGGAGGCCTCCACTTGGAAGCTGTCGGTGAGTGGGTTGGTGGACAACCCGATGGCGCTGTCCTTCTCCGAGCTCCAATCCAGATTCCAACTCGTGGAGGAATACGCGGTGCTGACGTGCATCTCCAACAAGGTGGGCGGAAACCTCGTCGGCAATTCGATCTGGACCGGCGTTCGCTTGCGGGACGTATTGAACGAGGCGCACGTGAAGCAGGGCGTGGTGGATGTGGTGCTGCGCGGCTACGACTCCTACCTTGACTCGATCCCGATAGATCGCGCCATGGACCCCAGCGTGCTGCTGGCGATCGCGCAGGATCGCAAGCCGTTGCGTCAGGAACACGGCTTCCCATGCCGGCTCCGCATCCCCGCCATATACGGCATGAAGAACGTCAAGTGGCTTCAGTCGATCGAGCTTGTCGATAATGACTTCATCGGTTACTGGCAAAGCCGAGGCTGGAACGACGCGGCCATCGTGCACACCGAGTCGCGTATAGACGTTGCCGGCGACGGAGGATCGGCAACGCGTGGACATGCCACCTGGATCGCGGGCATCGCATGGGCGGGTGACCGCGGCATCTCGAAGGTCGAGGTTTCGACCGACGGAGGCAAGACGTGGCAGGAAGCGATGCTCAAGGATGCGATCGGCCCCCTGGCGTGGCGCCTGTGGGCCTACCGGTGGACCCCTGACGCGGCGGGCGACTTAGCCGTTGTGTGCCGCGCTACCGATGGCGCCGGAGCCGTCCAGACCCCGCGGCACCGGGACCCCTTCCCCTCGGGGGCGAGCGGCTACCCGGAGATGCAGGTGACCGTCGAATAGCCGCCCCACCGGCCGCCAGGGGCACCCCGGCTTTACATTGGGATGCGATGGCTAAAGGCGAGGCGGTCGATCGCGCCGCGGGGTCCGTGGCGGCCAACGCTCGCGTCGCGTCCGCAGCAGAGGACGCGCTAACAGGAAGGACGAAGGGCACCCGGCGCTTCTTGCCGTTCCTGGGCCCGGCCTTCATCGCCGCGGTGGCCTATATGGACCCCGGCAATTTCGCCACCAACATCCAGGGTGGCTCTCAGTTCGGTTATCTCCTGGTCTGGGTGGTGGTCGCCGCGAACCTCATGGCGATGCTGATCCAGATCCTGTCGGCGAAACTCGGGATCGCCACAGGCAGGAACCTTCCGGAGCTGATCCGCGACTCCTTTCCGAAGCCGGTGGTGGTTGGTCTGTGGCTGCTGGCGGAGGTGGTGGCGATGGCTACCGACCTGGCGGAGTTCCTGGGCGCGGCCCTGGGTTTCAATCTGCTGTTCGGGTTGCCGCTCTTCCCGGCCGGCGTGCTCACCGGGATAGTCACGTTCCTGATCCTCGGGTTGCAGCAGCGGGGGTTCAGGCCTCTCGAAGCCGTCATCACCGCGATGGTCGGCGTCATCGCGGTCTGTTACCTGGTCGAGATGATCATGGGCAAGCCGGATTTCGCCGCTGCCGGTCACAGCTTCCTGCCCCCGGAGTTTCGCGGCAGCGAGAGCGTCCTCCTCGCCACCGGGATCCTGGGGGCCACCGTGATGCCGCACGTCATATATCTCCACTCTGCCCTAACCCAGGACCGCATCGTGGTGCGCGATGAGATGCGACTGAAGCGTCTGATGCGCTTCGAGATCGTCGACGTCCTCATCGCGATGGGCCTGGCCGGTCTCATCAACGTGGCGATGCTCATGATGGCGGCTGCCGTGTTCCACCGCTCCGGAGCGGTCAACGTCGCAAGCATCCAGGATGCCCACCGCACGCTCAAGCCGCTGGTCGGGAACGCCTCCAGCGTCGTCTTTGCCGTATCGCTGTTGGCGTCGGGCCTTTCTTCTTCTACCGTGGGGACGATGGCAGGCCAGGTGATCATGCAGGGGTTCTTGAACTGGCATATCCCGATATGGGTGCGGCGGTTGGTCACGATGCTGCCTGCGCTGATCGTTATCGGAGTGGGGCTCAATCCCACGCGGACGCTGGTCATCAGCCAGGTCGTCTTGTCGTTCGGGATCCCCTTCGCGTTGATCCCACTGGTTCGATTCACTTCCAAGCACGAGCTGATGGGACCGCTCAAGAACGTGGGCCTGACGACCAGCGTCGCGTGGGCCCTCGCCCTGCTCATCACCGGGCTGAACGTTTTCCTGATCTACGGATTCGTGGCGGGCTGATGTTCAAACACATCCTGGTCCCGCTCGACGGTTCTCGGTTGGCCGAGGACATCCTGGCCCCCGTCGAATCTTTCGCGGCTCACTTCGGCTCCCGCGTGACGCTGCTGCACGTCGTCGAGCGCGATCCGCCCGAACGCGTGCACGGAGAGCCACATCTCAGCACGAAGACCGAGAGCGAGAACTATCTCGACGGCGTCGCGCGTCACATGATCGCCACCGGTATCCAGGTCGACGTGCACGTTCACGAACGCTCGGTGGCCGATGTCGCTGCCGCCCTCGACGCCCACGCGCACGAGTACGAGGTTGATCTGATAGCCATGTGCAAGCACGGTCGCTCTGGCATCAGAGATGTCGTCGCCGGAGGTATCGCCCAACAGATCATGCGCGGTGGCGGAACCTCGATCCTGCTGCGGCCACCGCAAGAGGACGGTGGGGGGTCCTTCGAGCTCAACTGCATACTCCTTCCCATCGATCTGCAGCACGATCGGGAAGCGGTCATCGAATCGGGCTCGGTTATAGCGCGAGCGTACGGATCCGAGATCCGGCTACTTACGGTGGTGCCATCGCTTGCCACGGCCCGCCAGGGGAGCGTTGCGGCCCGCTTGTTGCCGGGAGCGACCGCCGAGAGCCTGCGTATGGAGATCGATGCCGCGGCCGAGCAACTGACGAGCCATGCAGGACGTTTCAAGGATGCGGGCATACCGACGACCGGAACGATCAGAGACGAGGAGCCGGCGGCCGCGATCCTGGATGAGGCGCGCGTTAGCCGGGCGGACCTGATCATCCTCAGCACCCATGCGCAGTCCGGGTTCAACGCGTGGTACGGAGGCAGTACGGGGCTTCGGGTGATAACAGGCTCTCCTGCGACACTTCTCTTGCTCAGGGAGCTGTGAGCCCAACAGAGCGCGAGCTGCGCGTGGCCGTCGACGATCTGGAATTGTCCGGCGGCGTCTTCGTCACCGATGGCGCCCCCTGTGGGGTCCTTCTGCTTCACGGGATCCCCTCCACCGCGCCCCCCGACCCCGCCGACGAGGGCTATCCCGGTCTGGCGCGGCAGGTCGCAGAAGCCGGGTACTCGGCGGCGTGGCTGAACATGCGCGCCGCCAAAGGTCAGCCCGGCTTCTTCTCGATCGAGGGGTGGGTTCGCGACGTCACCGCGGCCATCACCACCCTCAGAACATCGGACTTCCGCGGCCTTCCGGTCGTGGTCGCGGGGTCGTCGGCCGGGGGAGCGGTGGCGGCAGAGGTGGCGAGCCGAGGCGCGCCGGTCGATGGATTGATCTTGCTTGCGGCCCCCGCCGAATGGATCAGCTTCGCAGCCCACCCGGAGGCCGGGGTCCAGCTCATCACCGAGGATGCCGGGATGGCCCTGTCTCCCGAGGTGCGAGCGGATCCCTCGGCATGGGGGCAGGAGTTCAGGGACGTGTCGGCGGAGGACTCGATATCGGAGGTAAAGGTTCCTGTGTTGATAGTCCACGGCGACCAAGACTTTGTCGTGCCCCCGGATCACGCGTCCAGGATCGCCGCACGCGCCGACAGCGCCGAGGTTCACATGATCCCCGAGGGCAGCCACCAGCTTCGAAGGGACCCCAGAGCGGTGCAGATCGTGCTCGACTGGTTGCAACGGAGGTGGCCGTGACCGCGGCGGTTACCGGTTTCATCGTCGTGGCGGTGGCGATCGCGGCAGTCTTCGGCGTCGCGGCAGGTCTCGATCCCGTCGCGGTGATCCTGTTGGCGGTGATCGTTGCGTTCGGGGCGCTATCGGTCGCGATCGCGCGCCGCATGAGGACGGGAACGATCGGGCCGGTGGTGTGCAGCGAGTGTGGCGGGGTGATATCCGCGGGAGCGCCCTACTGCAAGCACTGCAACGCACCGCGCTGAACGCGGGCCCGGCCCCCTCAAGGGGAACCTAGAGCAGCGAGCTCTGGTTGCGGGGGCGGCGGGAGCCTCGTTCGGTCTGCTCGTCGAGGGCCGGGTACTCGATAACCGCCACGACCCGGGTCGCCATGAAACGCCCGCTTCTGACGATCACGCCGGTGCGCGTGACCTCGGACACCTCCACGGTCCCGCGTACGTTGGTCACGTCGACCCGGCGCCCCGCTTTGGTGGCCACGATGTCGTAGGTCTTAGTGCCATCCCCGATGTCGACAACGATCTCCACCCGGTCGCCTCTCACGGCGCCATAGTCCCATCTTTTTGCAGGCTGAGCCACGTGTGCGTGGCTCCCCGACCGTGGCTCCCCGACCGAGAAAGGCGCAGGCCCTCACCCGGCAGAGGCGAGGGCCCAAGTCCGTGACCTTAGAGTGGAGGCGCTCACCGCCGCGCGTCTCTTGGAGGAGAAACAGGATGCCCAGCACACTTGGATCGAGAGGTCAGGATGGCCGCTAGCGCCGAAGCCTTCGACGTCGTGATCCTGGGCGCCGGCAACGCCGGCTACGCGGCCGCGTTCCGCGCCCACGACCTCGGGCTCAAGGTCGCGATGGTCGACCGGGACAAGGCGGGGGGAACTTGTCTTCACCGGGGATGCATCCCGACCAAGGCCCTGTTGCACTCCGCCGATCTCGTCGACGAGATAAAGCACGCGGGAGACTTTGGACTGCTGGTGAACGAACCGCAGGTCGACTGGGGCAAGGTTCAGGGTTTCAAGGATTCCGTCGTTGGACGCATGTACAAAGGTCTGTCCGGCTTGATCACCAGGAAGAAGATCGAGCTGGTCAAGGGCGACGGCCGCGTCGTCGACGCCCGCACGGTCTCCGTTCAGACCGAAGACGGCGAGCGATCGCTGCGCGCGGACCGAGCGCTGCTCCTTGCTACGGGTTCCTACGCGCGCGATCTGCCCTTCATCAAAGCCGATGGAGACAAGGTCCAGAACTCGAACCACGGCCTGGAGGCCACCGACCTTCCCGATCACGTCGTCGTGGTCGGCGGCAACTACATAGGTCTCGAGTTCGCCAGCATCTACCGATCGTTCGGGGCCGAGGTCAACGTCGTCGAGATGCTGCCGAAGATCGCGCCCGCGGAAGACGACGACATCTCCGAAGGGCTGCGCCGGCTCCTGGAGAGGCGCGGCATCAAGTTCCATCTCGGCGTCACGGTGACGGGAGCGTCAACGAACGACAACGGGGTGGCGGTCGAGATCGAGTCGGAAGGCAAGAGCGAGACGCTCACCGGTGACCGGATGTTCGTTGCCATCGGACGCGGGCCCCGTACCGCGGACATAGGTCTCGAGGACATCGGCATTGAGATGGACCGCGGCTTCATCCTCACCGACACGTCTTTCAGGACCAACGTGGATGGTGTGTTCGCGATCGGCGACGCCATCTTCATCCCCGACGCGGATTGGGTGCATCCCCAACTGGCGCACGTCGCGTTCTTGGAGGGTACCAAGGCGGCCGAGGCCATCGCCGGGCAGAGCCCGGCCCCGATCGAGTACCGCAACATCCCTCACATCATCTATTGCCAGCCCGAAGTGGCTGCCGTCGGTCTCACCGAAAGCAAAGCCAAGGAGCTGGGGATGGACGTAGTGACGAAGCGTTACGGGTTCTCGGCGAATGCGCGGGCGTTGATGCTCGGCGGTGGCCAGGGATTCGTGAAGACAGTGGCCGAGAAGGACGGAGCCGTAGTCGGCGTGCACATCGTCGGCCCCCGCGCCTCCGACCTGATCACCGAAGCGCAGCTCGCCACGTCGTGGGAGGCGTACCCATCGGAGCTCGCCGAGCTGATCCATCCTCACCCGACGCTCAGCGAGGTGGTGGGTGAGACCTTCCTCGAGCTCGCCGGAAAGCCGTTGCACGGCGCCTGAGAGAGCGGCTGAGGGTTACGCTGGATCTTCTAGGGCAAGCCGTTGATCGTCGCGTATCGAAGGGGAGTTGATGGCGGGTACAGAGATCAAGATGCCGCAGCTGGGTGAGTCCGTCGTCGAAGGCACCATCAGCAAGTGGCTGAAGAAGGAAGGCGAGACGATCTCCGAGGACGAGCTCCTCGTGGAGATCTCGACCGACAAGGTTGATTCGGAGGTGCCGTCCTCGGCCGGCGGGGTGCTGCAGAAGATCCTCGTCCCCGAAGGTGAAACCGTTTCGGTGGGCACGCCCATCGCGGTGATCGGCGCCGAAGGAGACGGGCAAGCAGAGGCGGACACCGGGCAAGCGGAGGCGGACACCGCGCAAACGAATGACGAGCAGCCCGCCGCCGAGAGTGACTCCGGGGCCATGCAGGTTCCCGCGTCGCAAGGCTCCGACGAAGCCCCCCCGCCCCAGGAGGAAGCTGCCGAGCAGGAGCGATCCACGCCCGCAGCGAGCGCGGAGGAGCATCCCCGCGACGAACCCGCTTACGAGCCTCAGCAGCCCGCGACCCCGGCGCGCCAGGAGGCGCCCGAGCCGTCGCCGGCGGAGTCCGCCGAACCTGCCGACGGAACGAGACGCGAAACGCGCGATGCCGATCACTACGAGCCCGCGCGGCAACCAGCGGCCTCCGCGGAGGCCGACTCTTCCAAGCGCGGCATCATCTCTCCCCTCGTGCGCCGGCTTGCCGACGAGAACGACGTCAACCTCGAAGAGGTCGGCGGATCGGGTACCGGGGGCCGGATCCGGAAACAGGACGTGATGCGGTTCATCGAGGAGCGCAAGGCGCGCCCGCAAGCGCGGCCGGCGACCTCGGCCGAGCCCGCCCCCGAGCCGGAGCGCCGGCCCGAGGAGGCTCCGAGGCCCGCAGCCGCAGCCGGCGCTCGTGAGGACGTCGTGCCGTGGACGAACATCAGGCGCCGCACGGCCGAGCACATGGTGGCGTCGCATCTCGAGACCGCGCGCGCATGGAACGCGGTGGAAGCCGATTGGACCAACATCGCCGCGCTGCGCGCCCAGCACAAGGAGGCCTTCAAGGAGCGCGAGGGCTTTGGACTGACGTATCTGCCGTTCCTGGCAAAGCTGGTGTGCGACACGCTGCTCGAGATGCCGGAGGTCAACTCCACTTATGACGAGCAACAGCAGGCCAACGTCGTCAAGCATTACGTCAACCTCGGGATCGCCGTTGCTCTCGAGGGTGGGGGACTGATCGTCCCCGTGGTCCAGAGTGCCGACGAGAAGACGGTCGTCGGCGTGGCGCGCGCTATCAACGAGATCGTTTCCAAAGCGAGAGGCAAGAAGCTCGTCCCCGACGATCTCGCCGGCGGAACCTTCACCATCACCAATCCGGGACCGTTCGGCTCGATCATCTCGGTGCCGATAATCCCGAGAGGTCAGACCGCCATCCTCGGCTTCGAAGCGATCCAGAGACGCGTGGTCGTGACCGATGACGATGCGATCGCCATCCGAAGCATGGGGTTCCTCTCTATGTCGTGGGATCACCGCTCGATCGATGGGGCCGAGGCGGCTCGATTCCTCGCCCGCTTGCGGGAACGGGTCGAGACCACCGACTTCGCATCCGAGCTGGCTCACTACGGGTAGCGGCGGAGTGTCCGAGCCCATCGAAGCCGCCGCGCCGCTGCTGACCGCAGCCTGGTTCGGCCTCGTTCAGTACGAGCCTGCCTGGGAGCGGCAACGTGCGCTGTTCCTCTCCCGGCTCGACGGCGACTGCGGGGATTCCGTGATGCTCCTGGAGCACCCTCCGACCTACACATTAGGCCGCCGGACCGCCCCCGATGACCTCGTGTACGGCGCCGATGAATGCGCCGCTCGCGGCATCGAGATCTACAAGGTGGACCGCGGGGGCCGGGCGACCTACCACGGGCCGGGACAGCTCGTGGGTTACCCGATCATCGCGTTGGGCGAGCGCTACGACGTGCTGCGATACCTGCGCAACTTGGAGGAAGTGCTGATCCGGACCGCGGGAGACTTCGGCGTCAAGGCGAACCGCGATCCCGATCACACAGGCGTCTGGGTAGGGTCGAACAAGATCGGAGCCATCGGGGTCAAGATCACGCGCGGGATCACGATGCACGGCTTCGCCTTCAACGTCACCACCGACCTGAAGATGTTCGAAGGCATCGTTCCGTGCGGCATCGAGCAGAGGTGGGTCACGTCGCTCGAAGCCGAGTCGGGCACCCGGTTGTCGGTGAAGGAGGTCGCTTCTAACGCCGCGGTGCACCTGGCCGAAGTCTTTGGACGCACGCTGGTCTGGACGCACGCAGAGGCGTTGGGCGGAGCCGGACGTAAGAAGGTGCACCAGGGGGCAATGGGAACGCAACAAGGAGTCGCACAAATCGGTCGTTCCAACTGACGCGGGAGATCGAGGAGACGCAGGAGATGGCCAAGAAGAAAGATCAGCACACCGAGCTGGGTCTGAAGGAAGAAGATCTGCTCGAGATGTACCGGTTCATGTTGCTCGGCCGGTTCTGTGACGAGCGGCAGTGGGGGTTCAACCGTCAGGGCAAGGCGCCGTTCGTGGTGCCGGTTTCCGGTCACGAGGGCGCCCAGGTCGGGTCGGGGTGGGCGTTCGAGCGCGGCAAGGACGTGTTCTGCCCTTACTACCGCGATATGGCGCTGGTGCTGTTGGCGGGTTTCAGCGCCAAGGATGTTTTCCTCGGACTGTTCGGAAAGAAGGACGATCCCTCCTCGGGCGGCAGGCAGATGCCGGCCCACTGGGGATCGAGCAAGTGCAACATCATCACGGGGTCATCGCCCATAGCGACTCAGGTCCTTCATGCGGCGGGCATCGCGTACTCGAAGAAGCTCAAGCGAGAGAACGCGGTCGTTGGCACGTGGTTCGGCGAAGGCGGGACTTCTGAGGGGGACTGGCACGGCGCAATGAACTTCGCCGGCATCCATCAGCTTCCGCTCGTCTTTATCTGCGAGAACAACATGTACGCGATCAGCGTCCACGAATCCAAGCAAGTGGCCGGACGCATCTACAAGCGCGCCGAGGGCTACGGCATGCCCGGTGTGGAAGCCGACGGCAACGACATCCTGGAAACCTTCCGCGTGACGAAAGAGGCCGTAGATCGCGCCCGCTCGGGGGGAGGGCCTTCTCTTATCGAGCTGCGCACGTATCGCTACTACTCGCACACGTCGGACGATGACGATCGCACCTACCGGTCGCGCGAGGAGGTCGAGGAGTGGCGGGCCAAGGATCCGATCCCTCGCTTCGAGAACTACCTCAAGTCGGTCGAGATCCTCGACGACGGGCGTATAGCGGAGATCCGGGAAGAGATCCAGGCGGAGGTAGCGCAAGGGGCTGCCGACGCGCAGGAAGCGGACTTCCCCGATCCGCTGGACGCGATGCGGAACGTTTATGCCGATAGTGAGGTGGCGTCATGACCGAGAAGAACATGGTTCAGGCGATACACGACACCTTGTTCGACGAGATGAAGCGCGACGACCGCGTGCTCGTTCTCGGAGAGGACGTCGGGGCCCGCGGCGGCGTGTTCCGGGCGACCATGGGCTTCCTCGACGAGTTCGGTCAGGACCGGGTGCTCGACACCCCGCTCGATGAGTGCTTGATCGCCGGGATCTCGATCGGCATGGCCATCGACGGTCTCCGTCCCGTTGCCGAGATGCAGTTCGCAGACTTCATCTTTCCTGGCTTCAATCAGATCGTTCAAGAAGCCGCCCGCATCCGCTACCGCTCGAACGGCGACTTCTCGGTTCCCATGGTGATTCGCGCCCCCTACGGCGGCGGTGTTCACGGCGCGCTCTATCACTCGCAGTCGGTCGAGGCGTTCTTCGCGCATGTCCCGGGCCTCAAGGTCGTTGCGCCGGTGACCCCGCACGACGCCAAGGGCATGTTGCTCCAGGCGATCGACGATCCTGACCCGGTGATCTTCCTGGAACACAAGAAGACGTATCGCTCGATCAAGGGTGAGGTTCCCGACGAGCGTTACACGATCGAATTCGGCAAAGCCGAAGTGCGCAGGCAGGGCGCAGATGTGACGTGCGTGTCCTACGGCCTGATGATGCACTACTGCCTCGAGGCAGCCGAGCGTCTGACCAGCGAAGGCGTGGATGTCGAGGTGATCGACCTGCGCAGCATCTATCCCTTGGACATGGAGACGGTGCTGGAGTCCGTGGGAAAGACCGGCAAGGCGATGATCGTGTACGAGGACAACAAGTTCCTGGGCCTGGGGGCCGAGGTGGCTGCGCAGATCGCCGAGAACGCGTTGTTCGAGCTCGACGGGCCGATCGTAAGGATCGGCGGCCCCCACGTGCCGGCCATGCCCTACTCGCCGACCCTCGAGCACTGGTTCCTGCCCGACGCCGACCGCATCGAGCAAGAGATGCGCAAACTGGCCGAGTTCTGATCGGTAGCGAGCTTGGCTACATACGGTCTGGCTCTGTGATTGTCACACCTGAGTTGGAGAGAGCGAGCAGATGAGCAAGGTCCTCATACCCACGATCTCGAGCCGCGAGGAGGTCGAACGGACCCTCCGGCGCGGGGTGCCGTTGCACGCGGCCCCCGGGTCCGGCGCAGACGCGTCCGCCACCGCCGGACGCAAGCCCCCGTGGCTGAAGGTCCGCGTCCGTCACGGCGAGAACTTCTCCGAGCTGCGCGCCATCATGCGCGAGCGGAACCTCCACACCGTGTGCGAGGAGGCGGCCTGCCCCAACATCTATGAATGCTGGGAGGCACGCGAGGCGACGTTCCTGTTGTGCGGCGATCTGTGCACTCGAAGGTGCGCCTTCTGTGACGTGATGACGGCAAAGCCACACGCGCTGGACCCCGAGGAGCCACAGAAGATCGCCGACGCAGTGGCCGTTATGGGTTTGAAGTTCGCGGTGGTCACCGGCGTCGCCCGCGATGATCTGGACGACGGCGCTTCCGCGCACTGGGCGGCCACGATCCGTGCGATCAAAGCTGCGCTTCCGGCGTGCGGCGTGGAGGTTCTGATCCCGGACTTCAAACCGCGCAAACTGGATCCGAGAGAAGCGCTGGCACAAGTCACCGACGCCGAACCGGACGTGCTCGCCCATAACCTCGAGACCGTTCCTAGATTGCACCGTTCGATCAGACCGGGTTTCGGTTACGAGGCCAGTCTGTTGCTGCTGCGGTGGGCCAAGGAGCTACGGCCACGGCAGGTGACCAAGTCCAACCTGATCCTGGGGATGGGCGAGCGCGAGGAAGAGGTGCGCGGCGCGATGCGCGATCTGCACAAAGCAGGATGCGACATCCTCACGATCGGTCAGTATCTGCAACCGAGTGTCTCGTGGCATCTTCCCGTCGATAGGTGGGTCGAACCGGCGGAGTTCGCCCGTCTCAAGAGTTTCGGAGAGAACGAGCTCGGTTTCGCGTGGGTGGAATCCGGCCCCCTCGTACGGTCGAGCTATCACGCGGGCCGGCAGTACGAAGCTGCAGCCGCGCGCCTCGCCACGACCTGATCCGTGAGCGTGACCAAGACGCTCCTGCACGCCGCAGTGCTTGTGATCGCGTTATCCCTGACGGCGTGCCCCTCGAACCCGCCCAGTGGGCCCACGGCTGCTGCGACGTCGCCACAGGCTCGACGGACGGTCTCCGCCGGGCCCACCTGCGACGTGGCCGAGCGACGAATGTTCAGGTGGTTTCCCCACGACCTTCCCCTGCCCAGGGGGACTCGGGCCAGTCTGGGGCTTGCCGGAAGCGCGGGATTGCATCGCGGCATCCTCATCGTTCCCCTTTCCATCCGGCCCTTTCACCATTTCATCAGCGCCAAGTGGCCGCCCGCGGGGTACGTGCTCGGCAGGGTTGCGGTCGGATCCCGGCGATTCTCGGGCTCGTTCGTGAAGGGTCCCGCTAGAGGGTCCTTCGTTGTACGCGTGGCCTGCCCCCGCGTGCTGCAGCTGTACCTGGGATACACGGCCGGATCGTCCTCTCCATCGGCGTCGTGACCACGGATTACAGGACTCCGCCGCTGGGTATCATGGCCGCGATGAGCATCTATCAGATGAGGGAGGAAGCGTCGTGACGTACGTCATCGCTGAGCCTTGCATCGGCGTGAAGGACCGGGCGTGCGTCGACGAATGTCCGGTTGACTGCATCTACGAGGGCGAAGAGCAGCTCTACATCCACCCCGAGGAGTGCGTCGACTGCGACGCATGTCTTCCGGCGTGCCCCGTCGACGCCATCTTTCCCGCCGACAACGTTCCGCCGGAGTGGACGAGCTTCACCGCACTGAACGCCGAGTGGTTCGAGCAGAACCCCGAAGCCTCGGGCGGCGCCATGGAGAGCCCCTTTGCCCCTGCTGAGGAGCGCGGCGAGTAGCACCGCCGACCCGAGACGGGGCGGGACGGCCTGGAAGGACCGTCTGGGCCGCAAGGTATCGATCCGCTATCGCCTGCACGGCGACCCCGAGCATCCTTTCTCGGAGGCGGTGGGCGTGGTGGCGTCGGTAACCGCCGACGGTGATAGCGAGATCGTGACCCTGATCGACCGGAAGGGCCGCGCCGTGGCGATCGCGGCCCCCGACCTGCTCGCGGTCAAAGTCTTTCCGCTGTGACTCGAGCGGCACCCCCATATGGCACGCGACCAGGGACTTCGCGGGAAGCCGCTCATACCCCGCTGTTAGAATGGCCCCTCAGCCGGAACTTCCTTTCGAGGGGATTGGTGTGATGAGCGCGCAGTCGGCGCCTCCCAAACAAGCGGATATCGATCGCAAAGAGGTTGACCGTGTGATCATCCGCTTCGCAGGCGACTCCGGTGATGGGATGCAGCTCACCGGCGAGCGCTTCACCTCTGTCAGCGCGGTGTTCGGCAACGATCTCTCCACGATGCCGGACTTTCCCGCCGAGATCCGGGCTCCGGCTGGAACCCTTGCCGGCGTATCCGCGTTCCAGATCCACTTCGCCGACTACGACATCCTGACCCCAGGCGACCAGCCGGGGGTACTGGTGGCCATGAACCCGGCCGCCCTCAAGTCCAACATCAAGGATCTGGCCCCGGGTGGGCTCCTCATCGTCAACACCGACGCGTTCGAGGACCGGAACCTGGACAAAGTGGGCTACGCCGCCAATCCGCTGGAGGACGATTCACTCTCGAGCTATCAGGTCTACAAGATCCCGATGACCTCGATGACCGTGGATGCCGTCAAGGAAGCCGGTGTCACCAAGAAAGAGGCCGAGCGGAGCAAGAACATGCTCGCCCTCGGGGTGCTCTCCTGGATGTACGGTCGCCCGCTCGAGCCCACGATCGCGTGGCTGGAGAAGAAGTTCTCCAAGAAACCCGCACTGGCGCAGGCGAACGTCGCGGCCCTGAAAGCCGGCCATGCCTTCGGTGAGACCGCCGAGCTCACCGCCTTCGAGGTAAAACCTGCCACCCTGGCCCCTGGAACGTACCGCCGCATCACCGGCAACCAGGCGCTCGCCTATGGGTTGATCGCCGCCGGCGTGCAATCGAAGCTGCCGCTGTTCCTGGCCTCCTATCCGATCACTCCCGCCTCTGATGTTCTGCACGAGCTCTCTCGCCACAAGAACTTCGGCGTGCGAACGATCCAGGCCGAGGACGAGATTGCCGCCGCCGGCATGGCCCTGGGCGCGGCGTTCTCCGGCCACCTAGGCGTCACGACAACTTCGGGGCCGGGCCTGGACCTGAAATCCGAGACGATCGGTCTCGCCATCTCGCTCGAGCTGCCGTTGATCGTCGTCGACGTGCAGCGCGGCGGGCCTTCGACCGGCCTTCCTACGAAGACCGAGCAGTCTGATCTCCTCCACGCGATGTACGGCCGTCACGGCGAGGCGCCGGTGCCGATCGTCGCCGCCTATACGCCGGCATCGTGCTTCTGGGCCGCCATCGAATCGGCGCGGCTTGCGGTCAAGTACATGACGCCGGTGATCCTTCTCACCGACGGTTACCTCGCCAACAGTGCCGAGCCGTGGCGGATCCCGGGGGTCGAGAAGCTTCCCGATATCGCGGTTCGGTTTGCTTCTCAGCCCAACGCGGGCGAGGACTTCTGGCCCTATCTGCGGGATGACCAAACCCTCGCCCGTCCCTGGGCCATCCCGGGAACTTCGGGCCTCGAGCACAGGGTCGGCGGGATCGAGAAGGCCGACGGGACGGGCAATATCTCCTACGACCCCGAGAACCACCAGCTGATGACCGAACTTCGCCAGGCCAAGATCAAGGCGATCGAGGAAGACATCGATCCCCTCGAGTTCGACGCCGACGAAGGGGCGTCCGTCCTTATCCTCGGGTGGGGCGGCACCTATGGGCAGATCGGCGCCGCGGTCCGGCGCTTGCGGGCGAGGGGTCTCAAGGTGGCGCGGGCACATCTCAAGCACCTGAACCCGTTTCCCCAGAACACGGGCGAGGTCCTGTCCCGGTTCGAGCGAGTCGTGATCCCCGAGATGAACATGGGCCAGCTGGCGCGGCTGATCCGTAGCGAGTTCCTTATCGACACGATCTCGATAAAGAAGGTGAAGGGCGTTCCCTTCAAGGCATCCGAGATCGAAGAACGCGTACTGGAGCTGATGTGATGGCAGAGAATGGAAGCAGCTCGGTCGAGCAGCTGGTGACGGGCCGCGACCGCGGAGTGACCGAGGCGGGCGGGAGCGTGGCGACCCTCACGCGGGGAGACTTCGTCTCGGATCAGGAAGTCCGGTGGTGTCCCGGGTGCGGCGACTACGCGATCCTGGCTGCGGTCCAGACGGTGATGCCCGAGCTGGGCATCCCCCGGGAGAAGACGGTGTTCGTTTCGGGCATCGGCTGTTCCAGCCGGTTCCCTTACTACATGAACACGTATGGCATCCACAGCATCCACGGCCGGGCCCCCGCCCTTGCGACCGGTATCGCGACTGCGCGCCCCGACCTCCAGGTGTGGGTGGTGACGGGCGACGGCGACGGGCTGTCGATCGGCGGGAACCACCTGATCCATGCCTTGCGACGCAACGTCAACCTCAACATCCTGCTGTTCAATAACCAGATCTATGGGCTCACGAAGGGGCAATACTCGCCGACGTCCGAGCAGGGAAAGGTGACCAAGTCCACTCCTTTCGGCTCGCTCGAGCATCCCTTCAACCCGGTGTCTGTAGCTCTGGGGGCCGAGGCTTCGTTCGTGGCGCGCACGATCGACGTCGAGCGCAAGCACCTGCCCGAGATGCTGCGTCGGGCCGCCGCCCACAGGGGCTCGTCGTTCATCGAGATCTACCAGAACTGCAACATCTTCAACGACGGTGCGTTCCTGGCGTTGACCTCGAAAGATGGACGGTCCCAGAACCGCATCTACCTCGAGCACGGCAAGCCGATCCGCTTCGGTCACGATCATGAGAAGGGCGTCACGATGAGCTCGGAAGGGCGCTGCGAGATCGTCGACGTGGCCTCCGTGGGCGAAGACCACCTGCTCGTTCACGACGAGCATCGCAGCGACCCGAGTCTCGCGTTCGCGTTGTCGCGTCTCGCCGACCGGCCCACAGGCCCCACGCCCATCGGTGTGTTCCGCGACGTCGAGCGCGCGGCTTACGGTGACGGGCTCGAAGAGCAGCTGCGGCTTGCCGCCGACCAGCAAGGCCCGGGTGATCTCTCCCGCCTGCTGTCGTCCGGCGACACCTGGACCGTGAAGTGAGAGGGTTGCTCTCGTGAGCACCCAGCCGGGAAACCCGCCCCCGGTGCCGCTGCCCGACACGGCCTCGTACGACGACAAGGTGGAAAGCCTCGCCCACAAGCTGCTCCACGGTGGCGTAGAGAACGGCCTTGCGGCCAACGACATCGATTCCGCCCGGAGGGTGGCGCGCCGGATGCTCGAAGAATCGCAAGCCCGGACCGAACAAGCTTCCATGATCGAGCCGGACGACGAGGACGTGATCAGGAGATCGTCGGGGGAGACCGCCGCGGTCGGCGAAAGCGGTACCAACCCGCGCACCTCTGACGGCGACTGAGCGCCACCGGCTCCACCCCCGCGTTACCGAACGTCTCCGCGCTGCTAGGTTGCCTCCCGTGAAAGATCTCGTCATCGCCGCCCTGGATGCGGCGGTTGCCTCCGGAGCTACCTATGCAGATGTCCGTTCGGTCGAAACCACGACCGAGGCCCTCGCGGTGCGCGGCCCCCAGGTCGAGGCCGTCGACCGCTCCGACACCGCCGGGCTGGGCGTTCGCGTGCTCCTGGACGGAGCGTGGGGGTATGCGGCTTCGGCGAAGCTGGATCGCGAGAGCGTGAAAGCGATGGCTTCAACCGCGGTGGAAGTGGCGCGCGCCAGCGCCACCGCGCGATCCACGCCCGTCGAACTGGTGCCGGAGCCACCCCACGTTGATTCGTGGTCGGCCCCCATCGAAACCGACCCCTTCTCGGTATCCGCCGAAGACAAGATCGCGCTGCTGACCGGCGCCACCGAGCAGATGGAGCGCGTGGCGGGCATCCGACTGGCGCGGGGCACGATGGACCTGCTTCGCCAGACGGTGTGGTTCGCATCTTCGGAAGGTTCGGTCATCGACCAGTCGACGTTCCAGGTGGGCGCCGGCATCGAGGCGATCTCGGTGTCCGAGGGCGAGGTGCAGCAGCGCTCCTACCCGGGGTCGTTCAGGGGACATTTCGAGACCGGCGGGTACGAGATCATCGAGCGCATGGACCTGGCGGCTCACGCGCAGGCCATCGCCGAGCAAGCGGTGGCATTGGTCGCGGCTCCGCCGTGCCCCAACGAGATCACGACCCTGGTGCTGGACGGTCATCAAGTGATGCTTCAGGTACACGAATCGGTGGGGCATCCGACGGAGTTGGACCGCGTGCTGGGGATGGAAGCCGCCTACGCCGGTACCTCCTTCGTGGCGATCCCCGACGCGGGCAAGTTCCGCTACGGCTCCGATCTCGTGAACATCACGTCCGACGCCACTGTCCCCGGCGGTCTCGGGACGTTCGGATACGACGACGAGGGCGTGGCCGCACAGTGCGTAGACCTGATCAAGAACGGGATCCTCGTCGGCTTCCAAACCTCTCGGGAGACGGCGGCAGCCGCGGGGGCCGAGCGTTCGAACGGCACGATGCGCGCGGAAGGGTGGGAGAACTTTCCCCTGATCCGGATGACCAACGTCAACCTGCTTCCCGGCGAGGGCACCCTCGAGGACCTGCTGGCAGATGTGGACCGCGGCGTTTACATGGAGACCAACAAGTCGTGGTCGATAGACGACAAACGCAAGAACTTCCAATTTGGATGCGAGATCGCGTGGGAGATCAAGAACGGCCGCCTCGGACGCATCCTGAAGGATCCGCGCTACACCGGGATCACGCCGGAGTTCTGGGCGTCCTGCGACGCCATAGCCGGGCCGGAGGAATGGCAGGTGTACGGAACCCCCAACTGCGGCAAGGGGCAACCCGGACAGACGATGCGCGTGGGCCATGGCACGTCTCCAGCGAGGTTCCGCAACGTGCATCTCGGAACGAGTCAATGAGCCGGCTGCCGATCACGGAGGAGCAAGCGCGCGACGCGGTCCAGGAAGTCCTGGACCATCCCGGCGCCGACGGTGTGGAAGTGATGGTGGCGGCCTCCGACTCGGGCGTGACCCGCTTCGCGGGCTCCGAGATCATCCAGAACACCGCCCAGAACCAGATCGAAGCGTACGTGCGCGTGGTCGCAGACAACAGAGTGGCGATCGCGAAGACCAACCAGCTCGACCGGGACCACCTTGCGACCGCGGCCGGCCACGCGCTGCTGGCGGCGAAAGCTTCTCCTCCGGATGGCGAGTTCCCCGGCTTGCCCCAACCCGAGGAAGTAGGGCGGGCTACGGGTGTGCTGCGCTGGGATGAGGCCACCGCCGGCGCGTCACCGGCGGTCCGGGCGAAGGCGGTAAGCGAGATCCTGGGCGCGACGAGGGCCGGCAGCGCGGCCGGCGTGTACGAGACGAGCGCCCACGTCTTTGGGATCTTCTCGTCAACGGGGATCGATTGCTTCGACGCGTACACGCGCTGCGTGAACACGTGTCTCGTCGAGATCGACGGCGCCACCGGATGGAGCGAGCGCTCGTCCCACCGTATGGATCAGGTCGATGTCGCTTCGGCCGCGACCGCCGCGGCGGACAAGGCGGCGCGCTCGCGGGGAGCGGTCGTGGGGGAGCCCGGAAGCTACGAGGTGGTTCTCGAACCGCCCGCGGTTGCGATGCTGATCGACTTTCTGTCCTATATGGGTTTCGGCGCCAAACAGGTGATCGAAGGCGAGAGCTTCCTATCGACCCGAGCGGGCAAGAACGTGGCTGCACCCGGCGTCACGATCGCGGACGACGTCTTCGACGAGCTTTCGGTCGGCATCGGCTTCGACATGGAAGGGGTGCCCAAGCAGAGGGTCGAGGTGATCTCTGAAGGCCGGGCCGAGCAACCGGTCAGCGATCTCAGGACCGCGCGCAAGCTCGGTACGCCTCCTACCGGGCACTATTCCGGATCGAACGAGTTCGGTCCCTATGCGTTCAATCTCGTGGTCGCCCCCGGCGGTTCATCGCTGCAGGAACTGATAAGCGGGATCTCACAGGGTCTGCTGATCACTCGGTTCCACTACGTGAACATCCTGGATCGGCCGGCGACCTCGCTGACGGGGATGACCAGGGATGGAACGTTTCGCATCACGAACGGCGAGATCGGAGAGGCGGTTACCAACTTCAGGTTCGCGCAGAGCGTGCTGGATGCTCTCGCCTCCGTGGACGGGGTGGGATCGGAGCTTGCCGCGTTCGCGCCCGAGTACGGCTCTTTCGGGTCGACCGTGGCACCCGCGCTTCGGCTCAGGGACTTCAACCTTGCCTCGACCACGTCGCACTGATCGGTAGGAAGGCCCTGCGGCGTGTCCTTCCACCGGGCCTTCGACGTCATCGTCCTCGTGGCGACGCTGCTCGGGGGAGCGGCCGCGGTGATCCTGGTGCTGGGCCCCCTGGTCTTCGAGACCGTCCCCGGGCCCTTGCGACAAGGGCGGGGGCTCCTGCTGTCCCTGGCGATCGCGGCCCTCGTGCTCTTCTTGTTGGAATGGCTGCTGATCCGGTGACGTTCAGTACAATGAGGACGTACCCAGGGCCCATCTAAGGAGGCATCCCCTGTGGCAATGACAGAGACCGGAACGCCCACAGAGACCATTTCCATCACCGCAACCGCCGCCGACAAGGTCGCCGAGCTGCTCCACCGCGAGCTCGAGAGCTCCCCCGAGGAGCACGAGAACAAGGAGTACGCCCTGCGCGTGGCAGTTCAGCCGGGGGGCTGCGCCGGTCTCCGTTACGCCCTGTACTTCGACGATCGGAAGATGGACGACGACAACATCACGAGTGCCTCCGGCGTGGAGATCCGCATCGACAAGATGAGCGTTCCCTATCTGAGGGGCGCCGAGATCGATTATGTGGACGGTCTCCAGCAGTCGGGCTTCACGATCAACAACCCCAACGCCAAAGGGTCCTGCGCCTGCGGAGATTCTGCGCACTTCTAGAGCCCTCTATCGAAAGGTCCCCTTTTGGGGGCCTTTTTGGCTTTCTGGGCGTCGTCGCCCCGATATAGTTCCCGTCACTCAGGGCCTCGAAGAACGCGTGAGGTCTGTCTTTCTTAGGGGGGTGCCGCGATCCAAACCACCGTGGTCGGCTCTTACCCCAAGCCGCCTGACGAAGGTGAGCCCTTCGTCCTGAGAAAGGCGCTGCACTCGCTCGACCGGGGCGAGGCCACGCGCGACGACGTCGAGAAAGCCGTGGAGGCACTCACCGAGCAGATGATCACCGAGCAGGAAAACGCAGGCATCGACATCATCACAGACGGCCACGCGGGATGGCCCGACCTGCTCAGGCCTTTCGCCGAGACGTGGGCGGGGTTCGAGGTCGGCGGGCTCCTGCGCTGGTTCGACAACAACACCTACTACCGGCGCCCGGTGTGTACCGGACCCGTGGAGTGCAGGGGGCCGGCGACGGTCGAAGCCTTCAGGTTCGCGAGCTCCGTCGCCAGCCATCCGGTCAAAGCGGTGATCCCGGGACCCGTGACCTTTGCCCGGTTGTCCGTCGACGAGCACTATCGAGACCACGAGAAGTTTGTGATGGCGATCGCTCCGGTACTCGCTCAGGAAGTGTTCGAGCTTGCTGCGGCCGGGGCGCGCTACATCCAGATCGACGAACCTGCCCTGTTAGGGGCGCCGGAGGACGTAGCGCTCGCCCAGCGCGCGCTCGGCGTGGTCGTGGCCGAGGCGGAGCCGGCCGAGGTGACGCTCGCCACGTATTTCGGTGATGCCCTCCGGGTCGGGCCCGAGATCTTCGACCTCCCGGCAGACGTGGTGGGCCTGGACCTCGTATCCGGGCCGGCCAGCATCGACCTGATCGAACACGCTCCTCGCGGCGCAAAGATCCAGGCCGGCATCATCGACGCGCGTAACACCAAGCTGGAACCGGTGGACGACCTGGTCGCCATGATCGATTCCATCGAGACCGCGATCGACGACGCCGACCTCAGGCTCAGCCCGTCGGCGGGGCTCGAGTTCCTTCCCCGGGAAAAGGCCCGGGCGAAATTGCATAGGCTCGGTGAGGTAGCGGAGAGAGTGAGGACCTGATGGGCGAAGTAGATCTTCCAGGCATCGGCATGTGGACGACGTCGGTCGGCAGCCTTCCCAAGCCTCCCTACATCCTGGCGGCTCGCTCCCAGCGTGCCCGCGGCGAGATCGACGGATCGGAGCTGCGGGACCTCGAGAGACGCGCGACGAAGGAATGGATCGAGTTCCAGAGCTCGATCGACACCGATCTCCTCGTCGACGGCGAGCAGTATCGGGGCGACATGGTGGCGTTCTTCGCCGAGGAGATGCCGGGCCTGGAGATCGGTGGTCTGGTTCGTTCCTACGGGAACCGGTACTACCGGAAGCCCATCGCGACCGGGCCGGTCGGACGGGACCATCCGCTCACGGTCGAGTGGTGGCAGTTCGCGCAGTCGCTCACCGACAGACCGGTCAAGGGGATGCTCACCGGCCCCTACACGATCTGCGACTGGTCGTTCAACGAGTTCTACGACAACCGCCGCGACTTGGTTCTCGATCTCGCAAGAGCCATCCGCGACGAGGCTCTCGACCTCGAACGCGCCGGAGCCAAGTACATCCAGATCGACGAGCCGGCAGCCTCGACCCGCATGGACGAGCTCGACCTCGTTATCGAGGCCATGGGGATCGTTACCGAACCGCTCAGCGTCCACACGATCACGCACATCTGCTACGGCGACTTCCACAACGCCTATCCGAAGATGCTCGATATCCCGGTGGACCAGATCGATCTCGAGTTCGCCAACTCGGAGTACGCGCTTCTCGAGGCGTTCGAGAGGACTCCGTTCGACAAATACATCGGTCTCGGAGTGGTCGACGTTCATTCTCACGTCATCGAGCCGGTGTCAGAGATCGCCGACGGCATCCGCCGCTCTCTCCGCTACATCCCCCCGGAGCGGATGTTCGTGGATCCCGATTGTGGGCTGAAGACGCGGACCGTCGACGAGGCCAAGCAGATGCTCACGCACATCAAGCAAGCGGTGGACCAGGTGAGGTCGGAGGTCGCCGTAGCTCTAAGATGATCTAAAGCAGCGCGGGGGAGCTCGCCGGTGGGCGAGCTGAGAGGCCACTAGGGCGACCCCAGCACCTGATCAGGTTAGGACCTGCGAAGGGAGTCGCGACCGATGAGCTCTGTTCTCGACCGCATGGCGTCGGCCCCCGACTGGGGGATCGAACCGGTGCCGGACGGCGACCGCATCCTGTCGTCGTTCGATCTCGCGGTTCTGTGGGGTGACTTCGGTATCGGCCTCCTGGTGCTCGTCACGGGCGCCCTTCTCGTTCCGGGTCTCGGTTTCGCCGCGGCGATGGCGGCCATCGTGCTCGGTTCGATCATCGGGGTCGGTCTATTGGCGGTCGCGGGAGTCGCGGGCGCCGACCACGGCATCCCCACGATGGTGCTGTTCCGTCCCGTCCTCGGGGTTCGAGGCTCGTGGCTGCCGAGCCTGCTCAACGCCCTGCAGCTACTGGGATGGACCGCGGTCGAGTTGTGGGCGATGTCTTTCGTTGCCGATCTGGTGACGCAGAAGGTTTTCGGTTTCTCGGCGCGGTGGCTGTGGCTCGCCATCGCGGCGCTGGTCTGTTCGGGGCTTGCACTGTGGGGGCCGCTGGGCGTGACGCGGGTGTGGCTCGAGCGTTTCGGGGTGTGGGTGGTGGTAGCGATATGTGCGGCGATCACGGCGCTCGTCCTGACCAGCGGCGACCTCGGTCACGTTCTGGGCGCGGCCGGTCACGGGGGATTCCCGACGTTCGGCCCCGCTCTCGACCTCGTGATCGCGATGCCGATCTCGTGGCTTCCGCTGGTCGCCGACTACAACCGATTCGCGCGCGGAAGCCGGGCTGCTTTCGTTGGGACGGGGGCCGGCTATCTCGTCGCCAATGTGTGGTTGTACGCACTGGGTGCCGCGCTCGTATTGACTCAGGGAGCGAGTCCGAGCCCTGCGGGGATCGCGTCGGGGATCCTCGCAGTGGCCGGCGGCTCGATCGCCGGTGTGATCTTCCTCGTCGGCCTATTGGTGGGGGAGACGGACGAGGCCTTTGCCGACATCTACTCCGGCGCAGTATCTCTGAAGAACATTTTCCCGAAGGTGCCGCAGAACACTCTGGCGCTCGGCATCGCCGGTCTTGGAACTGTGTTCGCTGCGTGGCTCACGATGGATCGGTTCGAAAGCTTTCTCTTCTTGTTGGGATCGATCTTCGTGCCGCTGTTCGGCATCTTGATCGCCGACCACTTCGTCATCCGGCGACGGGCGATAGATGTCGAACATCTCTACCTGAGATCGGGCCCTTACTGGTTCACCCGTGGGATCCGGGTGATGGCGTTTCTTCCTTGGGTGGCAGGCTTCCTCGTCTACCACTGGGTGGTTCCGACGGGTCCTGCTGCCTGGGTCAACGGAGTGGAGGATCTCCTTGGAACGCCTCTCTCCGTGCGACTTCCCTGGCTCGCAGCTTCGGTGCCGTCGTTCGCGGTCGCATTCCTTCTGACTCTGTTGGTCGCGCGCATATCATCCCGACGCAGCCGTGTGATTAAAGGAGTGCGATGAAGATCGAAGGGACCTGCAACACCTGTGGAAGGACATTCCTGTTGTCCCAGATCGGGACCGGCTCCGAGGCGCCCGGCCGGTGCCCCTTCTGCGGAGCCCATTTCGCTCGTCATTACACGACCCTGCTCCCGGAAGCAGTCGAGGACGCTGAGGCGGCTGCCGCCCATTTCATCTCTGCGGTCAACAAGCTGCAGGCCCTGCAGACCGGTTTCAGGATCGATTACGAGGGCCTTCTCAAGATGTTGCAGGAGCAGGTCCGCTCCGGTGAAGGAAACACTCCCCGCGCCCAAGTCTGAGCGCCGGCGGCTCCACGGATGCAAGCTGAAGACATAAGCGTCCTAGCCGTTACCGATGACCATCGGCTACGCGAGGAGCTGAGCTTCGGATTCCCGCAGCAGGTCCATGTGACGTCAACCGTCGACGCCCGCGATGCCGTTCGGTCGATGCAAGACAACATCCCTTCAGTAGTGGTGGTCGATCTTCAGACAGGCAGCTCTGGAGGTATCAGCTTGATGAAGGAGATGCAGCAGCATCCCGCCCTTGCATCGGTTCCTGTTCTCGTGTTGCTTGAACGCGATCAGGACGCTTGGCTTGCACGTGCATTCGGCGCCGCCGCATATCTCACAAAACCCGTGGAAACGGGTGAGCTGGTCGCTCAGCTACTGACGCTCGCTCACTGATCCCTCGCCGTTCCCGGCGATTTGCCACTTGTCAGACGGCGAATTACAAGCTTAGAATTACAAGAATGTGATTCGCCACGCGACAGCCTCACTGTTGCGTCGAGGAAAGGCCGGGGAGATGCAAAGGATCACGACGAAGTTGTTGCAGCCCGTTGAGTGGCAAACCCATGCGCGTTGCCACGAAGCCGATCCAGAGATCTTCTTTCCCGAACGCGGTGGTTCTTCGAAGTTGGCTCGCGCGGTGTGTTCGAAGTGTGAGGTGAAAGCGAAGTGTCTCGAATACGCATTGAACAACAAGGAACAGTTCGGGATCTGGGGCGGAACATCGGAACGCGAACGGCGGAAACTACGACGCGAACGCAACCTTCGACGGTTGCGAACAGCGTCATGAGGGCGTCAATCGTGTCTTGTCGGCGCCGCAGACGGCGCGTGATGACGATCAAGGGCCGCTGAGGGTCAACCGATGTTTTTCAAAAGGTGCTTGCACAGAGTGCACAAAACGTGCCTAAATAAACGGGAATGTGCTCTTGTTCAGCGCGCATTCGATGGGATTAGGGGATAGACGGGAAGGTTTCTCGTCGATCGCATGAAACGGAGGTGTGTGCTTTGGCGGTAAAGAAGACCACTGGACGAAAGCGGTCATCGACCGGTGCAAGGAAGTCGACCGGCACGCGCAAGAGCACGGCGCGCAAGTCGACAGCTCGCAAGAGCACCGGCACCCGCAAGAAGACCACGCGCAAGGCAGCAGCGCGAAAGACCACTGGTCGCAAGAAGACCACCCGCAAGGCAGCAGCACGCAAGGGCGGCAGGGCGACGGCCCGCAAGAGTCCGACCCGTAAGTCGACGGCGCGCAGAAGCCCGGCGCGTAAGACGACTCGACGCAAGACCAGTCGACGCAAGTCGACCACTAGCTCGAGCTAGACAGCAACCTCGTTTCAAGGCACAGGTCCGGCTGCTTCAGCAGCCGGGCCGCTTGCTTTTCAGGATCGGGAAGCCACCGTTCTGGAACCAAACCAACCACTTCGCAACCCACGATGCCGATCGCTGAGTTGCTGGCCGCCGCCGCGATCGCTTCGAACACCGCATCGATCCCTGCTTGCTCTGGTTGAGTGAGGTTCATAGAGATCTGACAGATGCCGGGCTCGATGCGGAACGCCAATGCTCGTACTCCGCGCAAGCCTCCTCCGGACTCTCTCACTGAGGCCGCGATCGTCCTCGCCGTCGACAGATCGGATCTCATGTTGATGTTGAAAGCGATGAGCGGTTCGCGGGCCCCCACGCATACCACTCCCGTGTGGGGGTCGATGTGGCGGCCGAGGTCGGGAGGCAGCGTCGACCCGGCCCGTTGGATCAGACTGTCGAGGCCGCCTCTGCGCAGGTCTCGCAGTTCACGAGTCTGCGCGCGGAGAGCCGCCTCCGCATAGAAGTAGATCGGAAGGCCGGTCGCGCTAT